>CAZATR010000132.1:0-7032 GCA_964488035.1 uncultured Natronomonas sp. | reverse complement strand
CCGCTCGGCTCACGGCTCGCTGCGCTCGCCGTTCGCCACGGCCGTGGCGCTCACGTCCGTTCGCGCCACGCGCGCCGCCACGCACGCCTCGCCCTTTCAGTCCACCAGGATGGTGGATTTCGGGCCGTGGCGTGCGCGCGTCGACCGCCGCTCGCGGTGCTCGCGGCGGTCGACAATGGCGCGCGAGGGACGCCCGAACCCGAACCGCGTGAGGGTGAGGGCGTCGGCTGGGGAGGCACGAGGCGCGGTCGCGAGGCGGTGCGGTGCCTGGTGGACTCGACGGCCGAGGGCTTCGGAAGTGGTGGTGTCTTTGTCGTCCGGGTCGAGCCGGCCGAGGGCTTCGGGAGTCGGCAATAGGTTTCAGGAAATAGCTACCGAATCACCTGCAAGTACGTACATCTGCACGGACCGGGGGAGTCGGTGGAATCCGGATGTAACGTGGAACACGATCCGTATTCGTTAAGCGCTGGTTCGCCGGACCGAGGAGGACCGATCGACGACGCGAGCACGCCGTGTTCTGCGCGAAGGCCCGGACGCCCCGGCCCGGGCCAATGGTCCGTCGCGATGATCCTGTAGACCCTGGGGCTCCGGAACCGACACCGGCTTGACCCGCCGGCGAGAGCCACAGGTATGACTGTCGCTGCCGACGCGCGGGCGGCCGTCCGGGAGCACCCGTTCCTCGAGACGGCGCTGCGGGCGGGCGTCGTCAACTACACCGCCGCGGCCCGTTTCCTCGACGTCGGCGACCAGGAGGCGGTCGCGGCTGCCCTTCGCCGCTACGCCGCGGAGCTCGACGACTACGCCCCGACCGACACCCGGGCGAGCGTCTCGATGCGGTCCGGCGTCGGGCCCGGCGAGGACGGCGAGGACGGCGAGGCGGGCCTGCTGTCGGTGGGCGAGACGGCGTTTGCGGCCGACGGCGGCTCGTTCACCGCCGTCCTGGCCGAGGGCGAGGTCGACGCGGCGTCGCTGGCCGACGTCCTCGGTCGGCTCCGGACCGCTAACGTGGCGGTCGAAGCCGCTGCGGCGGCCGAGGGGAGCGTCGTCGTCGTGGTCGGGCGGCGGGACGGCGCCGACGCCGTCAGGGCCGTCGAGGCGGCGCTGTGAACGCGGGCCACTCGGCGACCCCGCGCAAGCGACGCTTTGAAACCCGGCGGGGGCGACGGTCCGGTCATGACGCTGCGCGTGCTGAACACGCTCTCGGGCGAGCGGGAGGCGTTCGAGCCGGCCGACCCCGACGACGTCCTCCTGTACTACTGCGGGCTCACGGTCTCCGACGACGCCCACCTCGGCCACGCACGGACCTGGGTCCACGTCGACGTCATCCACCGGTGGCTCGAGCACCTCGGGTACGGCGTCCGGCACGTCGAGAACGTCACCGACGTCAACGAGAAGATCGTCGCCCGGGTCGGCGAGCGCGCCGACGGAGACACCCTCGGCGACTCCGAGCGTGGCGTCGCCCGGCGGTTTATCGACCGGCTGTTGACCGACATGCGCTCGCTGAACCTCAAGCGTGCGGAGGTGTACCCGCGCGTCACCGAGCACGTCCCGGAGATCATCGAACTCGTCGAGACGCTGGTCGAGAAGGGCTACGCCTACGAGTCCGACGGCTCCGTCTACTTCGACGTCACCGCGTTCCCCGACTACGGCGCGCTCTCGAACCAGCGCCTCGAGGATCTGGAGGCCCAGGGCCCGGCGGCCGAGCGTGCCGAGAAGCGCAACCCCGCGGACTTCGCGCTGTGGAAGGCCGGCGGCGTCGACCCCTCGGCGGTCGACGAACACCGCCACGACGACCGCGAGTACGACGAGGCGACGCCGGCGGGCGAGACGTGGGATTCGCCGTGGGGCGAGGGCCGTCCCGGCTGGCACGTCGAATGCTCGGCGATGTCGATGACACACCTCGGCGAGACCATCGACATCCACATGGGCGGCCGCGACCTCGTCTTCCCGCACCACGAAAACGAGATCGCCCAGAGCGAGGCCGCCACCGGCCGGCAGTTCGCCCGGTACTGGCTGCACGCCGACCTCTTCCGGATGGACGACGACAAGATGTCCTCGAGCCTCGGCAACTTCATCCCGGTCCGGGAGGCCGTCGACCGGTTCGGCGTCGACGCCATCCGGATGTTCTTCCTGTCGGCGTCGTACAACTCCACGCAGACCTACAGCGAGGCCGCCATCGAGGAGGCCATCGAGCGCTGGGACCGCCTCCGGACCGCCTACGACCGGGCCGTCGAGGCGGTCGACGACCCCGACGCCGGCACCAAGGTCGACTCCGACCTCCCGGACGCCGCGGCCGCCACCCGCGAGGCGTTCACCGGGGCGATGAACGACGACTTCAACACCCGCGAGGCGCTGGCCGCCCTGTTCGAGCTGGCGGGCGCGGTCAACAGCTACCTGGACGACGCCGACGACTACGACTACCGTGGCCTCAGGGCCGCCGTCGAGGCGTTCGAGGACCTGGGCGAGGACGTCATGGGCTTCGACTTCGGCGAGGCCGACGGCGCGGGTGGCGAGACGACCCTCGCCGGGGAACTCGTCGAACTCCTCCTCGACGTCCGCGAGCAGGAGCGCCGAGCCGGCAACTACGAGCGCGCCGACGCGCTCCGGGACGACCTCGAGGCCCTCGGCGTCGCGGTCGAGGACACCGACGACGGCCCGACCTACGAGCTGTAGCGCCTCCCCGACCGCTCGACCGGGGGAAGCTGTGCTCGGTGGGCTCTCGCGCCGCGCCGTGAATTCCTCCCGGCTCGGCCCGGGCGGCGTGGCGGACGCTTCGAGCGGGATACGGCTGGCTCACCGGCGGAGTGAATCGACGAAATAACTTTACGTCACGCGTGCGGGGCATCCCCTCCCCAGGTCGGGCGGTCAGTCCTCGATCTCCTCGAGCATCCGCTGGAACAGAAAGCCCATCGCGAGATGCTGCCGCATCGCCTCCCGCACCGTCTCCGTCGCGGCCGCCTCGTCCCCGAGGAAGTACTCCTTGGTCCGGACGAGTTCGTGGACCTCGAGCAGGCCGCGCTCCTCGAGGTCGTGCAGCGCCGGGTAGACGGTGCCCGGGCTCAACTGCGTCCCGAAGAACCGGTTGAAGTCGCCCATGATTCCCTTGCCGTGGGCGTCGTTCGACCGGAGGGCCACGAGCATCACGAGCAGTTCGTCCAGGGACTGCTTGACGATGCCGTCGTCGACGTCGAGCTGGTCGCTCCCGTCGATCGACCGGGCGGTTTCGGTCAGGATCTGGGCCGTCTCGGCCGCCGGATCCTCCTCGGTCTCGCCGTTCAACCCACCGTTGGCCTGCAGCTTCTCGAGGAGCGCTGCGGCGGTCTCGTCGGTGGTCTCCTTGCGGTGTTGATAACTCATCGATCCGTCACCGTTAGCTCGTGCATACCCCTACTGGTATTTCTGCCTACATAAGCCGTCCGGTGAACGACGGGCCTAATCGCCCGGAAGAAACCCTGAAAAAGCCCTTAACGGGTGATTAACGTTCTCCGAATGCCGTCGGAAAGGCGGTTACCACGCCGCCGACCGGACATGGGAGCCAGGTGACTTATACCGGTTCGGTCGGAAGCGGCGGCCATGCAACGACGCGCGGTGCTGGCCGGCGTCCCGAGCGCGCTCCTGCTCGGCGGGTGTACGGAGATCCTGACCCAGCAGCGGACGACGTTCGAGGCCGCACGCGGGATCGTCGCGGAGCCGGCGCGCTCGGAGACCGACTACGGCGAGGTCAACCGGACGGAGGCCCGGACCGAACGGAACTACGAGAACGTCGACCGGACGGTGGTCGTCATCAACAAGCTGACCGAGTACGCCCGGACGATGGATCTGCCGGTCCTGGGCGGCGGCCAGCTCGGTCGGTTCACCGTGCTCGCGTCGCCGGAGGTCACCGTGGTCCCGGGCGAACCGGCCAACCCGATCGCCGACATGGACAACGACGACCTCGCGATGACGGTCCAGGAGAAGTACGACAGCATCGGGAACGTCCGCAAGCTCGACGAGCGGCAGGCCGAGCTCCTCGGCGAGCCGGTGACGGTCGGTCGCTACCGCGCGGACGCCGAGACGGAGGGCCGGTCCGGCGAGGTCCACCTCCACATCGCGAGGGGCGAAAGCCAGCGGTCCGAGGGGAACACCGACTTCGTCGTCTGCGTCGGCCTCAACCCATCGGACATCGACGAACGCGGCCGCATCGACCGGCTGCTGGCCGGCGTCGAGCATCCGGCCGGTTAGCCCAGGACGATCGGTCCGAAGAGGACGCCCATCAGCGAGGCCCGTCGCGCGCGGAACCGCGGCGGCACGAGGCCGACGACGGCCGCTGCGAGGTAGGCGGCCACGCCGACTCGGCCAGCGAACAGGTACGAGAGGCCAGCAAGCCCCGCCAGGATCGCCACCGACAGCGTCGTCGCATCGAGGCGGCCGACCACGGCCAGATATCGATCGCCGAGCGCGACGACGAGCAGGAAGCCGACGGCGCCCGCGACCGCGACGGCGACGAGCAGGTGCGGCAGCGAGGGCGGTGCCCCGACGGCCTCGACGGCGACGAGGACGCCGGTCCGCGGCGAGCCCAGCGCGACCAGGGCGAACAGCGCGAAGATGGCGTTCGCCGTATTGACGCCGGAGGTGGCGACGACGAACCCGCGGGCGCCGTACCGGCCGGGTACCGCCAGAAGCGCCGCCGTGGCCGCGATGGCGCTGGAGATCGCCGGGACGTAGCCCACGACCGCGCCGGCGACGGTGCCGATCCCGGTCAGGCCGGCGACCTCCCGGCCCGGGACGGCGATGGCGGGGTCGTCCTGTGGCGGGATGCCGCCCCCGCCGATGGCGTCCACCAGGACCGGCGCGCCGAACAACCCGGCGAACAGCGGCGCGAGCATCCCGCCGGCCGACAGCGGGGCGGCCGGCGTGAGGTCCAGCGTGGCGACCCCGAGGAGGGCGCTCGCGACCAGGGAGACGGCCGCGCCCGCCATCGAGCCCGGCGAGCCCTCGGTGAGCACGAGCAGCGCGGCGACCCCGAGGATCAGCGCGGTCAGGTTCGCCCGGATGGTGGGCCAGCCGGCGACCATGAGTCGGGTGATCGGGACGGCGAGCGGGACCGCGAGGACGACGGCGCCGCCGCTGCCGAGCGCCGACAGCCGGATCGCCTCCCGGCCGCGGCCCTCCAGGACGAGGCGGTGACCCGGCAGCGACACGGCCGCCATCGCGGCGTCCGGGACGCCGAGCGCGAGCGAGGGGACGACGTCGAGGAACGTGTGGACGACGCCGGCGGCGAGCATCGCCATCGCGACGTAGAGGCGCGGCCCGGGCACCGACGGCGCGACGCCGGCCAGGAGGAACGCCATGTTGTTCGCGTGCAGCCCCGGAAGGAGGCCGCTGGCGGTGCCGAGCGCCACCCCGGCGACCAGGAAACCGCAGGCCAACACCGGGGCACGGGCGAGGAGGCCTTCCATCGCGGGGGACTGCCCGCGCTTTCGCCCTTGAACTCGGGGGTCGGGGCGGGCGGGTGCGGCGCCGGCGCTGGCCGGTCGCGAAAGAACGAGAACCCGTCGTGGCCGCCGTCAGCCGAACAGCTCGCCGAGGCCCTCGCCGCCGTCGCCCTGGTCCTCGTCATCGTCGTCGCCGGCTTCCTCTTCATCCTCGGCGGCCTCCTCGTCGGCTTCCGCTGCCGCCTCGTCGTCGGCGTCGGCGTCGGCAGCGTCGTCCGCTACGGCACCGCCACCGCCACCGCCGCCCCCGGCGGGGACCGCGGCGGCCGTCTCGATGGCCTCCTCGACGTCGACGTCCTCGAGCGCCGCGACGAGCGCCTTGACGCGGGACTGCTCCACGTCGACGCCGGCCGCCTCGAGGACGTCGGTCAGGTTGTCTTCGTTGATCTCTTCGTCGGTCTCGTGCAGGATGAGTGCTGCGTATACGTATTCCATTGTGGGTCACCCGAACATGTCGCCGAGCGCGTCGCCGCCGTCGCCGCCGTCATCGTCGTCGGCCTCGGCGCCGTCGGCCTCGGCGTCCGCAGGTTCTTCGTCGCTCGGTTCCTCGTCGCCGGCCGCCTCGTCGTCGGCGTCGGGCTCGGGTTCGGCCGCCGACTCCGCGCCGGCAGCCGGCGCCTCGACGTCACGGAGCTCCTCGGGGAGCGCGTCCTCGTCGTCGATGGCCGCCGCCAGGGTGCGGACCTGCGCGTCGGCGGTCGAGACGAGGTCGTCGGCCAGGTCGGGGCTCTCGACGGACGCCGAGATCCCGACGGACTTGGCCTCGCCGGCGGCTTTCGCCAGCAGCGAGGGGACGGTCCGGGCGGTCGGGTACCCGGCGTTCAGCGCCAGGTTCCGCGCCGCGGCCGCCGCGGACTCGACGTCGGTGCGGTAGCCCTCGACGTCGATGTCGAGCTCCGCCGGGGAGAACAGCACGCCGTCGGCGTGGACGCTCCGGAGGTCGAGGCCGACCTCCTTCGGCTCGATCCCGAGCTCGCTCAGCACGTTCGCCAGGTCGGCGGAGACCTCCTCGCCGGCCTCGAGCACGGTGGAGTCCTCGACGACCTTGATCGAGCCGCCCTCGATGCGGGCGTTCGCGCCGACCTGCTGGAGGTCGCCGACGAACGGCCCGGGGTCGATGCCGGTGTCGCCCTCGGGGATGACGACGTCGTTCGGGGCGACCTCGCCGGCGTTGATCGGCGCCGGCGTCTTCGAGGCCTCCAGCTGCCGGTAGAGGCCGAACGGGTTGTCGTTCGTCCCGATCAGGCCGACCTGGCCGGCGACGTGCTCGACCAGGTCCTCCAGGCCATCGTCGACCGCCTCGAGGGCGCGCACGATGAGGGTGTTCCGGGAGACGCGCAGTTCGGCGGTGCCGTGCAGGTCCCGGCGCATGTCCTGGAGCTGCCGGCTCGGGATGCCGGTGACGTCGACGACCCCGACGGCGTCGTACCGCTCGAGGAACGCGACGACGTCGTCGACCTCCTCGCGCTTCCATTCGGGGATCGTCTCGGTCTTCCGCTCGGACTCGGCGCTCATGCGGGCACCTCCACGGCCGGCCCCATCGTCGTCTTCACGTACA
>CAZATR010000131.1:0-7091 GCA_964488035.1 uncultured Natronomonas sp. | reverse complement strand
AGGCGGATCGAAATTCGAGCGTGGCGTGCGCGCGTCGACCGCCGCGAGCGCCCCGCGAGCGGCGGTCGACAAGCTGCGCGCGAGGGACGCCCGCCGAGCGGAGCGAAGGCGGGCGTCGGCTGGGGAGGCACGAGGTGCGGTCGCGGTGCCTGGTGGACTCGAAGGGCGAGGCCGGGTCGGTCCCGCCCGGACGACGCAAGCACGCGAACGGAGTGAGCGCGCGCAGCGAGGCCCGGCGGGTCGAGCCGGCCGAGGGCTTCGGAAGTGGAGGTGGCTTAGTCGTCCGGTTCGAGCCGGCCGAGGGCTTCGGACGTCGACACTACCTTGCAGAGACAAATCGCTGAACCACCCGTCACACCTATCCCCTCCACCGATCGTTTCTGGAGCCCAGCGTGACCGTGCTCGTTCGACCCGAACCTTTAGGCGACGCTCCGGCGAACCGGTCCCCGTGCTCCAGGTGGTCGCCGGCACCGGACTGACGACGGGGATGCTCGTCGTCTTCGCCATCATCCTCGCCGCGCTCGTCCTCTTCGTCACCGAGCCGGTCCCCATCGACGTCACCGCCATCGGCGTTCTGGTCGCACTCGTCGCGCTGGAGCCGTGGACCCGGGTCTCGCCCGCGGACGGCCTCTCCGGCTTTGCCTCGCCGGCGACGGTGACGGTGCTGGCGATGTTCGTGCTGTCGGAGGGCGTCCGGCGGACCGGCGTCGTCACCCGGATCGGTCGCGGGATCGCCGACCGGTTCGGCGACAGCCCGTTCGGGCAACTGGCCGCCGTCCTCGGACTCGCCGGCGGCTCGGCGGGCTTCGTCAACAACACCCCGGTCGTCGCCGTGATGATCCCGATGGTGTCGGAGCTGTCCGACCGCACCGGGATCTCGCCGTCGAAGCTCCTCATCCCGGTGTCGTACGTCTCGATGCTCGGCGGGATGTTGACGCTCATCGGCACCTCCTCGAACATCCTCGCCTCGGACGTCTACGACCGGGTGGGTGGCGCCGCCACGGAGCCGTTCTCCATGTTCGAGTTCACGGCGCTCGGACTGCTGGTCCTCCTCACCGGCACCGTCTACCTGCTGGCCGTCGGGCCCCGGCTGCTCCCGGAACGCATCCCGGCCCGTGAGGACCTCACCGACGAGTTCGGGATGACCGAGTACCTGACGGAGGCGGTGGTTCGGGAGGATTCGCCGATGGTCGGTCGCTCCGTCGAGGCGGCGCTTGAGGACATCGACGTCGACGCCGACATCGTCCAGCTCATCCGCGGCGGCCGCGCGTTCAACGAGCCGCTGGCCCGCAAGGTTGTCCGTGCCGGCGACGTGCTGGTCTTCCGCGTCGACCGCGAGAGCCTCGTGGAGCTGTTGGACGCCGAGGGCCTGGACCTGGCGCCGGACGCCGAGGTCGGCGACGAGCTGCTGGAGGCCGACCCCGAAGCCGTCGCGGAGCTGGACACCGCCGACGACCAGCGGCTCGTCGAGGTCGTGCTCACCCCGGACACCGGTCTCGTCGGGGAAACCCTCGAGTCGCTGAACTTCCGGCAGCGCTACGACGCGACGGTGCTGGCCATCCGCCGCGGCGGCCGCGTCATCCACGAGCGGATGGACGAGCGACCGCTCCGCGCCGGCGACGCGCTCCTCATCCAGGCCACCGAGGACACCGTCGGCCGGTTCAGCCGCGACCGGTCGTTCGTCGTCGCCGGCGAGCTCGTCCGCCCTGGGTTCCGCTCCGAGCGCATCCCGGTCGCCGTCGGCATCGTCCTCGGGGTCGTCGCCCTCGCGGCGCTCGGCGTCCTCCCGATCGCCATCTCCGCGCTCGGCGGCATCATCGCGATGGTCGCGACCGGCTGCGTGAAGCCAAGCGAGGTGTACGACGCCGTCGACTGGAACGTCATCTTCCTGTTGGCGGGCCTCATCCCGCTCGGCGTCGCCATGGAGGCGACCGGCGCCGCCGCCTGGCTCGCCGACGCCGTCGTGGGCGGCGCCGCGGGGCTCGGCGTCGTCGCACTCCTCGCCGTGTTCTACCTCTTCACGGCGCTCGTGACGAACGTCGTCAGCAACAACGCAAGCGTCGTGTTGATGGTGCCGGTCGCCTACGACGCCGCCATCGAACTCGGCGCGGACCCCTTTGCGTTCGTGCTGGCGGTCACGTTCGCCGCCTCGACGGCGATGCTGACGCCCATCGGCTACCAGACGAACCTCATGGTGTACGCCCCCGGCGGCTACCGCTTCGGGGACTTCGCCCGCGTTGGCGCGCCGCTGCAGGTGCTGTTGACCGTCGTGACGACGCTCGGCATCGTCTGGCTGTACGGGGTGTGACGGTGTCGCCCCCGGGCGCCGGTCCGGCGCGTCGAGCACGGCGAGGTGCTGGTGCTCGGCTACGGGAGGTCGGCCGTACCATCGCGGACGTCCTCGAGACCGCCGGCGTCGAGCACACCGTCATCGACCTCGAGGAGGGCGACGGCGTCGACGTCGCCGGGCGCGTCACTCGGCCGCGGCCGTTTCCTGGAACGCCTCGACGTCGATGGAATCCGCAAGCAGCTGGTCCGTCCGGTCGGAGACGTCAACGCCCTTCCGGGCGAGCTTCTTCAGCGCCGACTGCGCCGAGAGGTCGCCGATGAGGACGCCACCGATGACGCGACCGTCCTTGAGGGTGACGCGGCGCCACGTCCCCTCGTCGTAGCTCCGCTCGACGGTCTCGTCGCCGAGCGTCGGGTGGCCGAAGGAGAGAAAGGGGAAGTCGAAGTGGGTGATCGAGTACGACGAGACCCACTCGAACCGTGCCGCCTCGCCGGCGGCGGCCATGTTGCGGCCGGCGACCGAGCCCTGCTCCTTCGCCGAGCCCCAGGCGCCGTTCTGGGCGCGCTCGCCGAGGACGACGTCGTGGAACTGCGTGATGTCGCCGGCGGCGTAGACGTCCTCGACGTTGGTCCGCATGTACTCGTCGACGACGATGCCGTTGTCGCACTCGACGTCGGTGTCGTGGACGAACTCCGTGTTGAGGTTCAGGCCGATGGCGACGCCGACGAAGTCCGCCTCGTACCGGTCGCCGTTCGGGTCGACGGCCGCCGTCACGTGGCCGTCGTCGTCGACCTCGAAGCGGTCGACGCCGGACTCAAACACCGGCGTGACGCCCTTCTCCCGGAGGGCGTCGTGGACGATCTCGGCGCCAGCCTCGGAGAGCGCGTACCGCCACCAGGCGTTGCCGCGCATGAGGTAGTGTGCGTCGACGTCCTGTGCGCCACAGATGGCGGCCAGGTCGATGCCGAGCAGGCCGGCGCCGACGACGACGCCGCGCTCGGCGGTCTCCACGGCGTCCTTGATCGCGCGGGCGTCTTCGAACGTCCAGAAGTGGTGGACGCCGTCGGCGTCGCTGTTGTCGACCGGGAGCTGGGTCGGCGTGCCGCCGGTGGCGAGGAGGAGCTTGTCGTAGTCGTATGCGTCGCCCTCGTGCGTGCGGACCTCGTGTGCGTCGGTGTCGACGCCGGTGACGACGGTGTTCAGCCGGAGGTCGATGTCGCGCTCGGCGTACCACCCGGGGTCGTGGATCGAGACCGGCGCGGCCGGGAGCTTGCCCTTCGCGAACTCCTTGATGAGGATGCGGTTGTAGAGGGCTTCCCCTTCCTCGGTGATGACGGTGACGTCGGCGTCCGGGTCGGCCTCGCGGAGCGTCTCCGCCGCGGAGGACCCGGCGATGCCGTCACCGATAATGACGTACGACGCACACATGCGCCCGGCTACGACACCCGGCTTAATGTGAATTGCTATGTCCCGATCCATCACCAGGGAGCCGCGGCGCTCCCGGCGGCGGACGACGGCGTCCGTCGGCGGACGACGACCACGGTTTTCGACCGTCCGCGACCGTCGGCACCGGCTCGGTGCCGGCTCCACGGGGTTGAAGGGCCCGACGCACCGACGGAGGGTATGAAGCTCCGCCAGAACGTCCGTCACTGGGCCGCAAAGCAGGCGCTCACCACGCCGGTCGTCGGCGACGTCGCCCGCGAGAAGCTGGTGGACCTCCACACCCGGATCTTCCTCGAGAAGGCCGACGAGGACCGTCGCGAGGAGCGCCGCGAGCACCTCGACGACTTCTTCGAGGCGACCATGGACAGCTACGTCGCCGCGCTGGAGGCCGGCTACACCGAGGCCGAGGCCCGAGAGATCACGCACGTCCAGGCGAACTTCGACTTCTTCGTCCACGGCTGGACCGAGATGATGGAGATCCCCGGCGACGAACTGGAGGAACACTACCGGCGCTACGAGGCGTTCTTCGCCGAGCACGGGATCACGATCGACGAGCCCCTCGGGGAGTTCCGGCCGGCCGACGGCGTCGCCGACGCCCCGGAGACGCCGGCGAAGCTCGAGCAGCCGGAGTACGAGAACGCGATCGCCGGCTTCGCCGACGACGTCTACGTGGAGACGGCCGACGGCGAGACCGTCGGCGGCGGCACCGAGGAGCCGGAGGACGTCGACCCGACCGACGCGCCCGGCGTCGACGAGGACGTCCAGGCCGATTGAGGACGGCGACGATCCGCCCGCGACCGGTCAGGCGTCACGCGGCTCGACGAGCCGGTCCGCCGCTTCGTAGCCGGCCTCGATGGCACCGTTCAGGCTCCGCTCCGGGTACTGTGCCCGCGAGGCCATCCCCGCGTAGAAGACGCCGGGCGCAACCGCCTCGCCCAGGTCGTAGGGCACGACCATGTCGAGGTAGCCGCGCTCGTAAACCGGCGCCGTCTTGGGGTTCCGTCCGATCCGGATCCGGTTGACGGCGTCGCGAGAGAAGCTGGGGAACAACTCCTGGATGCCGTCGAGCCACAGGTCCTCGACGCCGTCGTCGTCGAGTTGCCACAGCTCCTCCTCGCGGTCCTGGACGTAGCTTGCCACGTAGAGGAGGTGTTCGCCGCCGTAGCGCTCCGGCGGGACGAAGTTCGTGTGTTCGATGAGCGCGCCGAACGGGGCGTCATCGGCGATGTTGAGCCAGTAGGTGTCCAGCAGCGGTTCCTCCATCGAGACGACGGCACAGACGGAGCCCTGGAAGTCGATGGCGCACTCGTACCCCGTCAGGGCCTCCAGGACGTCCGGCATCGTGGCGATCACGACGCCGTCGACGTCGTGGGTCTCGCGGGCGGCGCCGCCACCGGCAGCGGGGCACTCGACGGTCAGCGACTCGACGCCCGCCCTGTCGGTATCGCTCGCATCCGCGACGGCAGCCGTCCCGTCGCCGCTCGTGAACGCGATGTCCGTCACCCGGGCGTCCGTCACCACGTTGTCGCGGCCGACGGCCTCCAAAAGCGCGTCGACGAGGGCGCCGAAGCCGCCCTCGAGGTACCCCAGGATTTCGCCCCGCAGGAGGTCCCGTTCGCCGCGGAACTTGATGCGGCCGAGCAGCCAGGCGGCGGAGACGTCCTCCCTCCGGCTGCCGAACTTCGCGTCCAGCAGCGGTTCGAAGAAGTACTCGTAGACGCCGCGGGTCGTATGCTCCAGGAGGAACTCCTTGATCGGGACGTCCTCGAACTCCTCGAGGTCCGCGTAGGTGTCCCGTCGGGGGACGCCGCCGCGGACGTCGACGCCGAGCGTCAGCATCGCCAGCCGGAACTTGTCGTACACCGAGAGGTACGGGTAGGCCGCGATCTCCCAGGGGGTGTCGAGCGGGTGGGCGACGCCGTCGACGTAGTAGGCGTTCTCGCCGATCCGCCACTCGACGCGGTCGCCGAGCCCGAGTTCGTCGGCGAGCTCGACGATGGTCTCCTCGGACTTCGAGAGGTGGTGGTAGAACCGCTCGATCCGGTCGCCGCGGGTCTCGTAGGTCGCCGCGAGGCCGCCGACCCGCTCGCCGGCCTCGAACACCGTGACCTCGTTGCCGGCCTGCTGGAGCCGGTAGGCGGCCGACAGGCCGGCGAGCCCGCCCCCGACGATGCCGATCATGGTGGGCGGTCAGCCGCGGCAGGGATGGGCCTTTCGGGTCGGGGAGCGGTCGGAACGCGGTGCCCGCGTGCCGGCTGGTAACTCCACCCGATCGTGCGCCCGCGGGCGGGGGGTCGCTACCTTTTTGCCCGCCGTCCCGGAACCCAGGGGTATGCTCACCGTCCGGGCCCCCGCGACGAGCGCGAACCTCGGCAGCGGGTTCGACGTCTTCGGGGCGGCCCTGGAGCGGCCCGCGGACGTGGTCCGGCTGGAGCGGGCCGAGCGGACGACCATCGAGGTCACGGGCGCCGGGAGCCAGTACATCCCGGAGGACCCCGAGGACAACACGGTCGGTGCCGTCGCCGACGCCCTCGACGCCCCGGCCCACATCGAGATCGACAAGGGCGTCCGACCCGCGTCGGGCCTCGGCTCGTCGGCGGCCTCCGCCGCCGCGGCCGCGGTGGGCCTCAACGAGCTCTACGGCCGCGGCTACACCAGGGAGGAGCTGGTCCCGATCGCGGCGGAAGGCGAGGCCGTCGTCTCCGGTGACGCCCACGCGGACAACGTCGCGCCGTCGATCCTGGGCGGGTTCACCATCGCGCGCGAGGACGGGGTCGCGCAGGTCGACGCCTCGATCCCGCTCGTGACGTGCCTCCCCGAGATCGTGGTCTCGACGCGGGACGCCCGGGAGGTCGTGCCCGACGGCGCGACGATGGACCAGCTCGTCGACCTGGTCGGCAGCGCCGCGACGCTCACCGTCGGAATGGCGCGCGACGACCCCGACCTCGTCGGGAAGGGGATGGAGGACGGCATCGTCACGCCGGCCCGGGCCGAACTCATCACGGGATACGACGCCGTCCGGGAGGCCGCATTCGAGGAGGGCGCGACCGGCGTCACCATCTCCGGCGCCGGGCCGGCCGTCATCGCCGCCTGCCACGAGGCGGACCGTCGCGCCATCGCCGGCGCGATGATCGACGCCTTCGAGGCCGAGGAGGTCGACGCCCGCGCCTACCAGACCCGGATCGGCGAGGGCGCGACCATTCACTGAGCGGTGCGGGGCTGTGCGGTTACGGAGGAGCAAGCCTCCGCGAGGCGCGCGGAGCGCGCCGAGCGGTTCGCCGACGCCGAGCGCCGCAGGCGCGAGGCGTCGGGGCGGAAGTATTCCCCCACGTTTTTGCGACCGAGCGGTTCGCGCGAA
>CAZATR010000130.1:0-7173 GCA_964488035.1 uncultured Natronomonas sp. | reverse complement strand
GCGGGCCTCCCTCAGGAAGACTCGCTTCGCTCGTCTTCCAACGCTCCCGCTCACTCCGTTCGCGGGACCTCCGGTCGGCCCTTGGTCCCGCGCTCCCTCCGGTCGCGCGGTGAACCGCTTCGGGCGCGTTCGGAGAACGCCCCCTCGCGGATGCTTGCAGCCAACTTTGCTCGATAGGCGGTCGGGCGAGTATCCGCGAGGGAGCGGAGCGACCGAGCGGTTCGCCGACGCCGAGCGCCGCAGGCGCGAGGCGTCGGGCGGTAGTTTTTCCCCAAGTTTTTGCGAGCGAGCGGTGCCCGCAGGTCGCCGGAGCGACCGAGGACACCCGAGCGAGTAAAAAGTGGGTTCTAGTAAATGAGTTCGTCGCTGTTCTCGACCATGTACAGCGTGCGGGCGGCGATGTTGACGGCGTGGTCGCCGACGCGTTCGAGGTCGCGGATGGTCAGCAGCAGGCGGGAGACCTCGCCCATGAGGGCTTCGATCTCCTCGCCGGAGGCACCGGACTCGATCTCGGTCTCGATGAGGTCGCGGACGACGGCGCTGGAGGCGTCCTCGCACATGGCGTCGACCTCGTCGTCGCGCTCGTCGATGGCGAAGCAGGCGTCGACGTCCTCGTTGGCGTAGGCCTCCATCGCGTCGTCGACCATCTCGAGGACGGCGTCGCCGATGCCCTGGACGTCGAGGTCGGGGTACAGATCGCGCTCGGCGGCCAGCGTGTAGTCGCCGAGGTTGGTCGCGAGGTCGGCGACGCGCTCGAGGTCGGTGATGATCTTGAAGGAGGCGGCGATGAAGCGGAGGTCGCCGGCGACGGGCTGCTGGAGGGCGAACAGGTCGATGCAGTCCTGCTCGAGGTCGAGGTACATCTCGTTGATCTCGTGGTCGCCCTCGATGACGTCGCGGGCCAGTTCCTCGTCCTTGGCCTCCAGCGCCCGGAGGCCCATACGGACGCGGTCGATGACGACCTCGCTCATGTAGAGGACGTTCTCGCGGAGGTCCTCGAGCTGTTCCTGGTACCCTTCGCGTGGCATGCCGGTGTCTGCGTCGTGTGGGTGTATGTAAGTTCGGGGATATCGCGGGGAGATATCGACGTCGTCTGACGGACGTCAGCCCTGTGTCGTGCGGTTTTCGGCGGGGTCGTCGGGCCCCCGACGTCAACCGAACTTGCCGGTGATGTAGTCCTCGACGCGCTCGCTCTCGGGGTTCTCGAAGATGGTTTCGGTGTCGTCGACCTCGACGAGCTCCCCGCCGGTGAGGAACACGGCGGTGCGGTCGGAGATGCGGGCGGCCTGCTGCATGTTGTGGGTGACGATGACGACGGTGTACTCGGCGGCGAGGTCGTCGATGAGGTCCTCGATCTTCGAGGTCGCGATGGGGTCCAGCGCCGAGGCGGGCTCGTCCATCAGGACGACCTCGGGGTCGGCGGCGATGGCGCGGGCGATACAGAGCCGCTGCTGCTGGCCGCCCGAGAGGTCCAGGCCGGAGGAGTCCAGCTGGTCCTCGACCTCGTCCCACAGCGCGGCGTCCTTCAGCGCCTGCTCGACCCGGGCGTCGACGTCGCCCTCGAAGCCCTGGACCTTCAGGCCGTAGGCGACGTTGTCGCGGATGCTCTTCGGGAAGGGGTTGGGCTCCTGGAACACCATGCCGACCTTCCGGCGGAGCGCGACGGGGTCGACGTCGGCGTCGTAGACGTTCTTGCCGCGGAGGAGGAGCTCGCCCTCGACGCGGGCGGCGTCGATGAGGTCGTTCATCCGGTTGATACACCGGAGGAACGTCGACTTGCCGCAGCCGGACGGTCCGATGAGCGCGGTCACCTGCTGTTCCGGGATCGAAAGGGAGATTTCGTTCAGTGCCTGGGTGTCGTCGTACCAGACGTTGATGTCGCGGGCCTCGACGACGGTGCGGCCGGTGCCGTCCCTGGAGTCGCCGCCCAGGCCGCGGGTGGGCGAGTCCACGAGGCTCCCGTCGCCCGTCGGGTCGGCGGTCGACTCCTCCTGGGTGGTCTCGGCCTCGGCCGGCGTGTCGGCGGTGTTCTCGAAACTCATAGCTCGTGCGGGACCGGGATGGTTGGCCGGTGGCTTCGCACTCCTAAATACTGTGCTAATATCCCTATTTATACCTATTTATTCCCCTTATTTCGGTTGGTTCTCGGGTTTCGATGAGATATCTCGCGGCAGCGGGCCCCAGCTCGATCCGATTCGCTCGCTCTATATATTCCAGTAGTGATTTATAGTTCCGTCGTGAAGCGCGGCGCATGGAGACGCGCAAGGTGCAGGTGACCGGCGGGTCGACGTACACGGTCTCGCTGCCGAAGGACTGGGCGACCCGGAACGACGTCAGCGGCGGGAGTGTCGTCGAGTTCTACCCCGAGGAGGAGTCGTTGCTGTTGACGCCGCGGACGGAGGAGGAGAAGGTCGAGGGCACCCTCGACATCACGGGGCTGGAGGGCGACGAGTTGACGCGGGCGGTCGTGACGATGTACGTCAGCGGCTTCGACGTGATCACCCTGGAGACCGCCAGGGTGAGCGCCGCACAGCGCCGCACCATCCGCGAGACGACCCAGGGCCTCGTCGGGCTGGAGGTCATCGGCGAGACGTCCGAACACGTCCAGCTCCAGGACCTGCTGGACTCCTCGGAGCTGTCGATGCACAGCGCCATCACCCGGATGCGGCTCGTCTCGACGACGATGCTGGCCGACGCCGTCACCGCGCTGCTGGAGGACGACGACGACCTGGCCGCCGACGTGGCCCAGCGCGACGACGACGTCGACCGCCTGTGGTCGATGGTCTCTCGGGTGTTCCGCTCGGTCCTGCGCGACCCGGGCGCCGCCGCGACGATCGGGCTGGATCGGGAGACGTGTTTCGACTACCACTCCAGCGCCCGGCAGCTCGAGCGCGTCGGCGACCACGCCACCAAGATCGCGACCCACGCCGAGTCGCTGTCGGCGCCGCCCGAGGACGCCGCCGACGCGATCCAGGCGCTCCACGACGAGGCGACGGAGGTCGTCGAGATGGCGATGGACGCGCTGCTGGAGGACGACACCGACCGGGCGACGGAGCTGGCGAACGACGCCCGCCAGCGCGTCACGGAGATCGACGAGCTCGCCCGCGCGGTCGACGAGGAGATCCGGGAGCTGGAACCCCAGGAGGCCCAGCTGTTGGGGCTCGTCGTCGACTCGCTGTCCCGGAGCGCGGACTACGGCGGCAACATCGCCGAGACGGCGCTGCAGAAGGCCGCGCCGAAACCCTGAGGCGCCGCCCGGATGCCGAACGGCGGGGCCATCGTCCGGCGGCCTCCTTTTAGTGCGAGCCGGTCGATGTCCGGGGTATGCTCACCGAGTTGCGGGACGGGGTCTGGTGGTACGAGTGCAAGGGGGTCAACGCGTTCCTCGTCGCCGACGCCGACGGCGACGGCGTCACGGTCGTCGACGCCGGCACGCCGTTCGACGCCGCCCGCGTCGAGGCGGCCGTCGACGCGGCCGGGTACGACCGCGGCGACGTCGCCCGGATCCTGGTGACCCACTACGACCTCGACCACGTCGGCTCGATCGGAAAGCTCGCCATCGACGCGCCGGTGTACGTCGGGCGGGCGGACGCGGACTTCCTGACCGGGGCCGCCCGGCCCGGGGTCTCGGGCCTGAAACCCGTCATCCAGACCGCGTTCGGTCCGTTGATTCCGACCGTCGACGAGGACCGGGTGCACCGTGTCGCGGACGGCGACGCGATCGGCGGCTTCACCGCCTACCACACGCCCGGCCACACCCCCGGCCACGTCGCCTACGTCCACGAGGACCGATCGGTGGGGTTGCTCGGTGACCTCGTCGTCGAGCGGAACGGCGGCCTCAGGTCGTCGCCGTGGTACCTCTCATACGATGCCGACCGGGCCGCGGAGAGCGTCGTCGGCCTCGCGGACGAGGCGGCCGGCTTCGAGGCACTCGGCATGGGGCACGGGACGCCGTTCGAGGACGGGGGTTTCGAGAAACTGACGGCGCTGGCGGCTTCGCTGTGAGTGCGGGCCGCTGCCGACCACGGACGTCCGTGCGGGCCCGATCACAGCGGTGCGTTCAGACGATCTCCTCGGCAACGGCCTCGGGGCCGAGCAGGTCGGGGTCGACGATGTGACCGGCCTGGCCCCTGACGAACTCCGGGACCGAGTCGCGGGTGTAGACCACGACGCGGAGGTCGGGGTTGAGGTCGACCGCGATGGGGACGCTCGTCGCGAGGCCGGCGTCGGTGACGACGAGGACGTCCGCGTCGACGATGCCGGCGTCCTCCAGGGCGGGCCTGTTTGCGGTCCCGGCGGCGCGACTGACGGCGCCGCCGCGCTCGGCCAGGGCGTCGCCGAGGCCGTCGGGGTCGCCGCCGGCGATGACGACCCTACTCATACTCGATCGTGGCCGGCGGCTTGTGTGTCACGTCGTAGACGACGCGAGAGACGTTGTCGTGCTGGCCGGTAATCCGCGACTGGATGCGCTGGAGCGTCTCCCAGTCGATCTCCTGGGCGCGGGCCGTCATTCCGTCGCGGGATTCGACCGACCGGACGGAGACGACCCAGCCGTGGACGCGGTTGTCGCCCTTCACGCCCGTTGCCTTCCCCAGGACCGCCGCCAGGGCCTGCCAGGGCTCGTAGGGTTCGAGTTCCTCCTCGACGACGTGGGTGGCCTCGCGGGCGACCTCGAGTTTCTCCTTCGTGACCTCCCCCAGGACGCGGACGGCGAGGCCGGGGCCGGGGAACGGCATCCGCTCGGAGACGACGGCCTCGAGGTCGAGTTCGCGGGCGACCTCCCGGACCTCGTCCTTGTAGAGGTCGGCCATCGGTTCGACGATGCCCTCGAAGTCGACGACGTCCGGGAGGCCGCCGACGTTGTGGTGGGACTTGATGGTGCCCTCGGACTCGATGCGGTCCGGGTAGATGGTGCCCTGGACGAGGTAGTCGGCGTCGACCTCGCGGGCGACGGACTCGAACTCCCGGATGAACTGCTCGCCGATGACGTTGCGCTTCTCCTCCGGGTCGGTGACGCCCGCCAGGGCGTCGAGGAACCGCTCGCGGGCGTCCACGATCCGGAGGCTCTCCATGTAGGCGAACGTCTCGCTGACGCTCTCGGTTTCGCCCTTCCGCATGAGGCCGGTGTCGACGTAAACGGGGGTGAGCCGGTGGCCGAGCGCCTCGTAGGCCAGCGCGGCCGCCGTCGAGGAGTCCACGCCGCCGGACAGCGCGATGACGGCGTTTTTGTCGCCGACCGCGTCGGCGATCGCGTCGATCTGCTCGTCGACGAACGCCGACGGGTCGACCATCAGGCGGTCACCTCGCCGGTGTCGGGGGCCCGGTCCTCGAGGACGGTCTCGATCAGCGCGAGGAACGGCGGGGACGCCCGTCCGGGCCGCGACCGGAACTCGGGGTGGAACTGCGTCCCGAGGAAGAACGGGTGCTCCGGGAGTTCCAGGATCTCCATCCGGTTGTCCGCCCGGCCCGAGAACACCAGGCCGGCGTCCTCCAGTCGCTCGATGTACTCGGGGTTGACCTCGTAGCGGTGCCGGTGCCGCTCGGTACAGGAGGTGTCGCCGTATATCTCGTGGGCGAGCGTGCCGGGTTCGATGTCGGTCTCGTGGGCGCCGAGCCGCATCGTGCCGCCCATGTCCTCGACCTCGTACTGCTCCGGGAGGATGTCGATCACCGGGTGAGGCGTGTCCTCCCGCATCTCGGCGGAGTGGGCGCCCTCCAGCCCGCGGACGTTCCGGGCGACCTCCACGACGGCCATCTGGAAGCCGAGACAGAGCCCGAGGAACGGCACGTTCTGCTGCCGGGCGTACCGGACGGCGTCGATCTTCCCCTGGGTGCCGCGGGCGCCGAACCCGCCGGGCACGATGATGCCCTCGGCGCGGTGGAGCCGGTCGGCGTGGGCGTCGTCCATCTCGTCGGCGTCGACCCACAGCACCTCGACGTCGGTGTTGGTCTCGAAGCCGGCGTGTTTCAGCGCCTCGTGGATCGAGAGGTAGGCGTCCTCGAGGGCGTACTTGCCGACGAGCGCGATCTCGACGGTGTCGGTCGCCTCCCGGGTGACGATGTCGCGCCACTCGTTCTCGCGCTCGTCGGTCGGCACCGCCCGGGTCTGCAGGCCGAGCTCCCCCATGACGTACTCGTCGAGGCCCTCGTCCTCGACCATCAGCGGCACGTGGTAGATGTCCTCGACGTCGGGGTTCGAGAAGACGGCGTCGACGGGGACGTCGCAGAACAGCGCGATCTTCTCCTTCGTCTTGGGGTCGAGCCGGTCCTCGCAGCGGCCGACGAGGATGTCGGGCTGGAGGCCGATCGAACGGAGCTCCTTGACGGAGTGCTGGGTGGGTTTGGTCTTCTGCTCGCCGTTCTTCGAGTACGGGACGAGCGTGACGTGGGCGAAGAGGATGTCCTCGTCGTCCTCCTCGTGGGCGAACTGTCTGAGGGCCTCCAGGTACGGCATGCCCTCGATGTCGCCGACGGTGCCGCCGACCTCGACGAGACAGACGTCGTGGCCCTCGGCGGCCTCCCGGATGCGGCGCTTGATGTCGTCGGTGACGTGCGGGATGATCTGGACGGTCTTGCCGAGGTAGTCGCCGGCCCGCTCCTTCTCGATGACGTGCCGGTAGGTCTTCCCCGTCGTGACGTTGTGGTCGAACGTCATGTCGATGTCGAGGAAGCGCTCGTAGTTGCCCAGGTCGAGGTCGACCTCCCCGCCGTCCTTCAGGACGTAGACCTCGCCGTGCTGGTAGGGGTTCATCGTGCCGGCGTCGACGTTGAGGTAGGGGTCGATCTTCACCGCCGTCACGTCGAAGCCGGCGTTTGCGAGCAGCCGCCCGGTGCTCGCGGCGGTGATGCCCTTGCCCAGCCCGGACATCACCCCGCCGGTGACGAAGACGAACTTGTTCCCCAGCGAGGGATCGTAGTCAGTGAGCTCCGTCGGCATACTGACGGTGCGCGAGCGTCCGACTAAACGGTTTCGGACCCGTCGCTCATCCGGCACGAACGGTCGATGTGGACCCCCGTCCCGGTTCGCCGTCTCCCGTCACGAGCGCACGGATCACGCGTCGTCCGGCGGGCGTCAGTCCGCGCTGCGCTCGGCCTCCGCGGCGGCTGGCTCCATGAGGCCCTCGTCGGTCGCGACGAGGACCCAGGCCCAGCGGTAGCGGCGGTCGACGGCGA
>CAZATR010000129.1:0-7280 GCA_964488035.1 uncultured Natronomonas sp. | reverse complement strand
CGTCGACCCCGAGCGAGTGGCGGCCGTCCTGGCCGCCCATCCGGTTCGACTGGGGTCCGCTTTGGATCGGTTCCGGCGGACTCGGCGACGGCCGGGAGCGACGTCGACGTGGCGGTCGAATTCGATCTCGACGACGCCGAGTCCCGACATCGGGCGCGTCTCGAGCTGATCGTCGACCTCGTCGAGGCGATCGGGATGGACGACGTCACCGTTATCGACCTGGAGACCGTCGCGCCCGCCGTCGGTGCCTCGGCACTCCGGTCCGGAGTACTGCTGGTCGGTGACGCCGACCGTGCCGAGCGGCTGCGCGAGCGATTCGAGACACGCCGTTCCGACGAGACGCACGCAGAGCGGCTCCGTCGATTCGACGCCATGCTCGACCGCATCGAGGAGACCGTCTCGTGACCGTCGGCGACGAAACCGAAGCTCGGATTCTCCGGAAGGCAGCGTCCGTCGAGTCGGCCACGCGGTGCTCGCGCGGAAACGGTCACTCGACGAATCGACCAATCGGAATGACCGCGAACAGCGGGCGATTGTCGAGCGAGAGTTCCAGACGGCAATCGAAGCCTGCATCGATGTCGCCGAACTCCTCGTGAAAGAAACCGGCGCGGAGATGCCTTCGACGAACGCAGCGACGTTCACGACGCTGGCCGAAGCGGAGGTCATTTCGTCGGAGACCGCAGCCCGTATGCGCGAAGCTGCCGGCTTTCGAAACGTGCTCGCCCACATCTACGGGTCCCAAATCGACGACGGACAGGTGTACTACAGTTTGCAACACGACCTCCAGTGGTTCACGACCTTCTTGCGAGACGTACGCGAACACCTAGACGAAGACGACGATTGATATCGCGAAGACTCCGACCTCTCCGGCCCCGAACCACCGCCGTTTTCTCCCCACCCACCAACCATCCCCCAGTGACACGCGCGGAGCTCCTCGTCGCCGTCCTGCTCGGCGTCCTGCAGGGCGTCCTCGAGTGGCTGCCGATCTCCAGCCAGGGCAACCTCTCGCTCCTCATCACCGTCGTCACGGACACCGATCCGGCGGTCGCGGTCGATCTGGCGCTGTTCCTCCAGCTCGGCACCCTCCTGTCGGCCGCGGCGTACTACCGGTCGGACGTCGCGACGATCCTCGACGACGCCACCGGCTGGCGACCCCGCACGGCGTTCAGCCCACAGAACGCCGACACGACGTTCCTCGTCGTGGCCAGCGCCGCGACGGGGCTGGTCGGCATCCCCGTCTATTTCACGCTCCGGTCGGTCGTCTCGGGTCTCGCGGGCGGCCTGTTCATCGCCCTCGTCGGCGGGTTGCTCGTCCTCACGGGCCTCCTCCAGTACCGCACCGCATCCATGGACTTCGTCGGCAAGGACACCCCGACACTCCGAGATACGCTCCTCGTGGGCGCCCTCCAGGGCTTCGCCATCCTCCCCGGCATCTCCCGCTCCGGAACCACCGTCTCCGTCCTGCTGCTCCGCGGCTACGAGGGCCCCGTCTCACTGCGGCTCTCCTTCCTGCTGGCCATCCCGGCGAGTCTGGGTGCCGCGGTGCTCGTCGTCGCGACGAGCGGTGGCCTCCCGGCCATCTCACCGACCGCAGCGGCCATCGCCCTCGCCACGAGCGCCGTCGTCGGCTACCTCACCATCGACGCATTGATGCGGTTCGTCGAGCGCGTCCCGTTCTGGCAGGTCTGTCTCGCCCTCGGCGGCCTCGCGGTCGCCGGCGGCCTGCTGGTCGTGTAGGCCGGGTCGGGATGGCGTCGTGAATCTTGCCGTTCTGTCGGGCTCGGGGTCCGACTCGACTCGGTGACGGTCGGTCTTCGGATAGTCCCACCCCGTCGTCAACCGCTAGCTCCTGGAACGCGGCCCACGCCGGGGCCGGTCGTCGTCGACCGCACCATGCGTCTCGAGGTACTGGAGCAGGGCGTCGATTTCGTCGTCGGGACCATACGTCGCCGCCTGCTCTCGACGTTCTCGCGTTCTCGCGGAACGCTTCTTCGGCGGCATCGAACCCCTCGGTCGCCGGGATCGAAGGCGAGATATCTTCCGACCGGATGTTCTCGTCCCGGTCGCCGTCTCGTTGCAGGCCCTCCTCGGTGGCCGGGGGCCGCATCGTGCGGCGGCGACACTGGGGCCGGAACCGTACTACTATGGTCGCCCCGCCGGGACGCATACACGGTTGATTCGGTGCCGACGGGACTCGACGACCTCGCACTGGCGACGCTGGCACGCCTCCAGGGCCTCCCGATGGAGCTGCCGGTCTCGGTCGACGTGGTCGTCGTGCTCGCCGTCGTCGCCGTCGCGCTCCTGTTGTTCGTGCTGCAGCCGGTGTCGATCGACGCGACCGCCATCGCGCTGATGGTCGCGCTGATCCTCCTCGGACCCTGGACGGGCGTCTCCCCCGCCGAGGGCGTCTCGGGGTTTTCGAACCCGGCGACACTGACCGTGCTGGCGATGTTCATCCTCAGCGAGGGCGTTCGACAGACCGGCGTCATCCAGATCCTCACCCAGAAGATGGAGTCGTTCGCGGGCGACAGTGAATTCCGACAGCTCCTCGCGACGGTCGGGCTGTCCGGACCGTCGGCGGGCTTCGTCAACAACACGCCCATCGTCGCCGTCCTCATCCCCGCCGTCACGAACCTCGCCCGGAAGACCGGGACCTCGCCGTCGAAACTGCTCATCCCGCTGTCGTTCGCCTCGATGATGGGCGGGACGCTCACCGTCATCGGGACGTCGACCAACCTGCTCGCGAGCGACATCTGGGCGCAGATCGGGCCGACCGGCGAGCCGTTCTCGCTGTTCGAGTTCACCCAACTGGGCGTCGTCGTCCTGACCGTCGGCATCGCCTATCTGTTGACCGTCGGGCGATACCTCACGCCCGCCCGGATCAGCGCCGAGGGCTCGCCGACCGACCAGTTCGGGATGGCCGACTACCTGACCGACGTCGTCGTCCACGAGGACTCCGACCTCGTCGGGTCGCAGGTCCGATCGCTGCGACGCGGGGACCTCGATCTGGACGTGTTCCAGATCGTGCGCCGCGGCCACACCATCGTGCGCGGCCTCCCGAGCGAACGGATCCGCGCCGGTGACGTCCTCTCGGTGCGCGCGAGCCAGGAGACGCTCGCACAGGTCATCGAGGACGACCACCTCGTCCTCCTGCCGGAACTCGAAGACGCCGCCGACGCGGACGAACCGCTCCCCGAGGGATTCGAGCCGACCGACCACGCCTGGAACCAGCCACCCCCGACAGCCGACGCCACCCCGACGCCGGACGAGCCCGGGGACGGAACCGACGGAAACGAGAGCGCGGGCACGGATGATGACGAGACCGAGGCGGCGACCTCGCTCGCGGAGGTCGTGTTGCTCCCCGGCCCGTGGTCGAACCGGCGCGACGGCGTCGCCGGCTTCGAGCGGGAGTTCGACGCGACGGTGCTCGCCATCCGCCGTGGGAACGAGGTGATCCGCCAACGACTCCGGGACGTCGATCTGCAGGCCGGGGACGTGGTGCTCGTCCAGACGAGCGCGGACGTCCTCGACCGGCTTCGGGCCGACACGAACGTCGTCGTCTCCAGCGACAACCGGTGGGAGGCGTTCGACCGGACCCGGATCCCGATCGCGCTGGCCATCGTCGCCGGCGTCGTCGGGCTGGCCGCCCTCGAGTACCTCCCGATCATGGTCAGCGCCCTCGCCGGTGTCGTGGCGATGCTCTTCTCGGGCATCCTCCGGCCCGCGGACGCCTACGAGGCCGTCGACTGGAACGTCATCTTCCTGCTCGCCGGCGTCATCCCCCTCGGGATCGCGTTCGAAGCGTCCGGCACCGCCGATCTGATCGCGACGGGGATCGTCGCCGGCAGCGCCGTCCTCCCACCGATCGTGATGCTCGCGACGTTCTATCTCGGCACCGCGATCATCACCGAGATGGTGAGCAACAACGCCAGCGTCGTGTTGATGCTCCCCATCGCCCTCGAGGTCGCGGGCCAACTCGGCGTCAACCCATTCGCGTTCGCCCTCGCGGTCACGTTCGCCGCCAGCACGCCGCTGCTCAGCCCGGTCGGCTACCAGACGAACCTCATGGTCTACGGCCCCGGCGGCTACAAGTTCACCGACTTCGCGCGCGTCGGTGCGCCGCTCCAGCTCATCCTGACCGTCGTCACGACGGCCGGCATCGCGTTCTTCTGGGGCCTGTGACACGGCTACCGGCCGACACCCCGCTTGCGGGCCGCAACCGCAGCCGCCCCCTTACAAGAACCCACACGCCAATACCAGGGTATGGTCGAATTGATCTCGATTGGCGGGCTAATCCTCGCCTTTTTCCTCGTCATCATGAACGGGGTGTTCGTCGCCGCCGAGTTCGCGTTCGTGAAACTCCGGCCGACCCGGGTAACCGCACTCGTCGACCGCGGCACGCCCGGCGCCGGGCTGGTCCGGGACGCCGTCGAGAACCTCGACGGCTACCTCGCCGTCAGCCAACTCGGGATCACGCTCTCCTCGCTCGGCCTCGGCTGGATCGGTGAGCCGGCCGTCGCCGCGCTCATCGAACCCGTGCTCGGGGAACTGCTGCCGGCAGGCGTGATTCACCTCGTGGCGTTCGCGCTCGGCTTCGGCTTCATCACGTTCCTCCACGTCGTGTTCGGCGAACTCGCACCGAAGACCTTCGCGATCCAGGAGGCCGAACGGGTGGCGCTGCTCGTCGCGCCGTTCATGAAGGTCTGTTACTACCTGTTCCTGCCCGGCCTCGTCGTCTTCAACGGCACCGCCAACTACTTCACCAGCCTCGTCGGCGTCTCGCCGGCGTCCGAAAGCGAGGAAACCCACTCCGAGGAGGAGATCCGGATGCTCCTCACGCGCGCCGAGGAAACGGGCCGTGTCGACCTCGACGAGGTCGAGATGATCGAGAGCGTCTTCGACCTCGGCGACACCATCGTCCGCGAGATCATGGTGCCGCGCCCCGACGTCGAAACCGTCGCCGCCGCGATGGCGCTTGCAGACCTTCGTGCGGTCGCCGCCAGCGGCCCCTACACACGCTACATCGTCCTCGACGACGGCGACCAGCCGGTCGGATTCGTCCACGCGAAGGATATCCTCAAGGCGAGCGACGCCGACGCAGATCACGACGCGATCACGGCAGGTGACCTCGCCCGGGAGGTCCTCGTCGTGCCGGAGACGCGCCGGATCGACGCCATTCTCGCGGAGTTTCAGCGTCACGGCGGCGGACAGATCGCCGTCGTCATCGACGAGTGGGGTGTCTTCGAGGGGATCGTGACCATCGAGGACATCCTCGAGGAGATCGTCGGCGACATCCGCGACGAGTTCGACACGGCCCCACAGGGCCCCGCGATCGAGCAGCGAGACGACGGCACGTACGCCGTGGACGGCGGCGTCCCGGTCCACGCCGTGAACGACCGCCTCGATGCCACGTTCGCGACCGACGAGGTCGAGACTATCGGCGGCTTCGTCTTCAGCCAGCTCGGACGGGACCCGGCCGTCGGCGACCGGATCGAACGGGACGGCTACGTCCTTCGCGTCGACGCCATCGAGAACGCTCGAATCCAACGGCTCGTGATTCGGCCAGCGGACCCCTCCCAACCGCAGCCCCCAGCGGACTGACCGGATCGCAAACGGAGGACTGATAGTCTCAGCCGCTGGCAGTCGTCGCCCCCGTGTCTCGACCACCTCCGGCTGCGCCGGACAGCGGCCAATTGGACCAACGACGAAGGACCCGGAATCACCTGGGCGGATTCCACTTCAACTTCGCGGCACAGCTGTTCACCATCTGTCCTCGACGGCGACCCGGTCCTGCCGACCACGTGCCAGCACCGAGTGCCAGCGATCGGCATCCCTCGCCGATCCATCTCAGGGCGCTCGCGGGTCCCCGTCGACAGGAGCCCGTCCAGGTCGACCGCACGGGAAGCCAAAACTGGTTTAGCAAGGCCGAATCCATGTCCCCGTAATGGACGTCCTCGACGAGCAGGGCCGCCTCTTCGGCCGGGTCAACGTCATCGACGCGCTGGTCGTGCTGTTCGCGCTCGCGGTCATCGTCGCCGGCGCGGCACTCGTGTTCGGCGATACGAACGACCAGCCCGAGCCCGACCCCGAATCAGCGGAGCCGCCCGCACGGACGATGTACGTGACCGTCGTCACGGGGGGCGCCGCGCCAACCACCTTGACCCCGGGCGAGGTCCACATCGATGGCACTCCCGGCAATATCACGGACGTGTACCGGACGCCGGGGCCCCGGACCTATCTCCGGCTCGAACTCAACGGGACGGACACCGAGGACGGCTTCCGCTACGGTGGCAATCCCGTCCGGCTCGGGCGCGGGCTCACCATCAGCACCGACGAACTCCGAACCAACACCCGCGTCACGGACCGCGACACCGCCGAGACGTTCGCGACCGGCACCACCTCGGTCACTCTCGCGGCGACGGTACGGCGACCGATCGCCGACGCCGTCACCGACGGCGACCGGCAGTTCGTCGGCGAGACGCCCGTCGCCACCGTCGACGCCGTCGACCGGTCGGCGGTCAACGAGACCCACTCGGCCCTCGAGGTGACGCTGTCGCTGGAGACCCGGCCGGTCGACGGCGCCGACCACTACGGCGGTCGTCCCGTCAGACTCGGTCGAACGCTCCGGTTCGTGACCGACACGTACGAGTTCGTCGGCGACGTAATCCAGCGGACCCGACTCCGGTAGCGACGGTCTCGGGGCGGCACCGCGTGGGTGGTTCGCGTCGGTCGCGATCGCTCCCCGGGTCCCCACCGTCGTCCCCCGGTTCCGCACCGCCACTGGCTCTCACCCGGCTCTCGACGTCCGCGGACGGATTCGGAAGCGTTCACGTAGGGGTCGATCCGACGGTGGCATCGTCGGCATCCCGATACCGACACTTACGAGTTCGCGGGCGCCGTGGTCGGAGCCGAATGAACCACGTGCGGGAGTCCGTCGGGCGGTATCGCGACCGGATCGCGACCGCAGCGGACCGCTCGCGAGTGGTGGGGACGGTCGAAGGGGTCGCCGCGGGGCTCACAGCGGTCGAGGCGACGCTGACGCGGTGGACGGGCGGCTCGCGGGTCGGCCGGTGGTTCCTCGCCGAGCCGGACCCGGACGTCGTCGTCATCGACCTCCGTGAGACCTACACGATCGGCCCGGTCCTCCGTGCGCTGGCGTGGGCCACGGGTCGTGGCGACCGGCTGGCGGAGCGGACGGGTCTCGCGGCGGCCGCGAACCGAGCGGCCGAGCGGCTGGCGGCCGAGCCCCTGCGCGTGGCGGGCTGGGCGCTGGTCGCCTG
>CAZATR010000128.1:0-7450 GCA_964488035.1 uncultured Natronomonas sp. | reverse complement strand
TCGCCGGCGGCATGATCGTCCACGGCATGGGCGGCATCGCCGGCCTCACGGCCGCCGCCGTGCTGGGTCCGCGGATGGACCGGTACAACGAGGACGGCAGCATCAACGTCATCCCGGGGCACTCGATGACCTTCGCGGTCCTGGGAACCCTCGTGCTGGCGTTCGGCTGGTACGGCTTCAACGTCGGGACTGCCGCCATCGTCTCCGACGGCGCGTTCAACGGTGCCGTGCTCGGCCGCGTCGCGTTGACGACGACGCTGGCGATGGGCATGGGCGCCATCGGCGCCGGGAGCGTGGCGCTCCTGATGACGGGCAAGGTCGACACCCTCTACGTCGCCAACGGCATGCTCGCCGGACTCGTCGGGATCACCGCGATTCCCAACGTCGCCTCGTGGTGGGGCGCGCTCGTCGTCGGCGTTCTCGCCGGCGCACAGCTCCCGCTCGTCTTCTCGTTCGTCGAGAAACGGCTGAAGATCGACGACGTCTGTGCGGTCTTCCCCGTCCACGGCTCCGCCGGCGTGCTCGGGACGCTCCTGTACCCGTTCGTCGCGGCGCCCGGCGTCGTCGGGAGTATCGGACAGGCGTTCGTCGTCCAGCTCGTCGGCGTGGTCGCCATCGCGGCCTGGACGATCGTCGCCACCGCCGTCGTCTTCGGCGCGTTCAAGGCGATCGGTCAGGCCCGGGTCTCCCCGGACCACGAGCAGGAGGGCCTCGACGTCTCCGAACACGGCGTCGACACCTACCCCGAGTTCGGCGGCCGCGACCAGCTCGCGACCGACGGCGGCCTCGTCGAGACGGACGGCATCGTGCGGCCGGACGGGGGGCGCGTTGCCGACGGCAACGGACTGGCCAACGACGGCGGCATCAAGATGGTGATGGCGTTCATCCGCCCGGACAAGCTCTCGGACGTCAAGGAGGGCCTCGCGGAGGTCGGCGCCCCGTCGCTGTCCGTCACGAACGTCTCCGGCCGGGGCTCCCAGCCGGCGAAGACGGGCCAGTGGCGCGGCGAGGAGTACAGCGTCGACCTCCACCAGAAGGTGAAAGTCGAGTGCGTCGTCGCGGACATCCCCGCCGAGGACGTCGCCGAGGCGATCCAGGACACCGGCAAGACCGGCGAGCCGGGCGACGGCAAGGTGTTCATCCTGCCCGTCGAGGACGCCTACCAGATCCGGACGGGCGAGGTCGGTCGCGGCGCGGTCTGACGTGGCCGAGTCCCTCGACGAGCGCATCGTCGCCGCGCTCCAAAGGGACGGCCGCGCGGACCTCGGGACCATCGCGTCGGCGGTCGACGCCCCGATCCCGACGGTCCGCGAACGCATCGACGCCCTCGAGGCCGACCGGACCATCCGGGGCTACACCGCCCTGCTGGACCACGAGGCTCTCGACTGCGTGACCGCGGTCCTGCGGCTCCGCGTCGGCCACGACCGGGTGGCGGACGTGACCGAGGCGCTGCGGGAGCGGCCCTGGGTCGTCTCGCTGTACGAGACGACCGGGCGAAAACCGGTCGTCGCGGTCGGCCGCTTCCCCGACGAGGCGGCGCTCGCCGAGCGAGTGACCGAGCTGCACCACGACCCCGACGTCGAGGGCGTCGCGGCCGCCCGCGTCGAGCGGATCGGCTGCGAGCGGGCCAGCCCCCTCCACCGGGACTGACCCGATCGCTGCCGCCTTCTCACGGTGACCCGATCGACGGCCCCGAGCGGCGGGTCCCAACCGGCGTCGAGATGCCGCCGGCGCCGACCGCCGCGACGAGCGACACCACGCCCCCACGAAGGCGGCGACGCCCGGGGTGACGGCCGTCCTCATGCTCCGGCCGACGCCTCCATCGCCGCGTCGAAGAACGCCACCTCCAGCTCGACCGTCCGCCGGAAGAGCCGCTCGACGCGGGCCTCGCGGCGGGCCGACAGCTCGGGCCCGACGGCGTCGAGCTGGCCGCGGAGCCACCCGACGAACGCGACGAACGACGGGACGGCGTGGAGATCGATCCACTCGGCGTAGTACTCGGGGAGGTCCGCCCCGGCGCTCGGCGGCGACGTCTCGGGGTCGCCGTACTCCTCGGCGACCGCGGTCGCCCAGGACGCGTAGATCCACTCGGCGGGCACGAGCACGGCGAGCGTCTCGGCGTACCCGCCCTCGCGGGCGGCCCGGCCGAGCAGGTCGACGAACGCCGCCGTCGTGTCGGTCGGCTCGGGGTCGCGCCACCGCGACTCGGGGACCTCGAGCGCGTCGAACGACCGCCGGAAGTAGTCGTCCTCCTCGTCGGTCACGGTCTCGAGGAACTCGATTAGCGGTCGCTTCGCTGCGACGTCCGGCGCCTGGCCGACGGCGTAGCCGAACCCGCCCACCAGGGGTCGACGAACGCGTGGTCCTGGACGAGGTAGTGGGCGAAGGCGTCCTCGGCGAGGGTGCCGGCGCCGAGATCGCGCGTGAACGGGTGGGCGACGGCGTCGGTCCAGGTCGGCGCCGCCCGGGCGCGGAGCCACCCGGTGAACCTGGGCGCGGCGCGGCCGGCGGCGAAGTCCGCGTAACGCTCGGGGACCGCAGTGGCGTCGGTTGCCTCGGTGGCGTCGCGTCCGTCGGGGCCGGCCGGTGCGTCGGTCACACGTCCCACCCCTCGCGGGTGTAGGCCATCTCCCAGAACCGGTACTCGAGCTTGGCGCTCCGGAGGAACGCGGCCTCCATCGCGTCGTGCTCGCCGGGGTAGCGCTCGCCACAGCGGTCGACGAACTCCCGCGTCCACGCGCAGGCCTCGCGGAACTCCTCGCCGGTGTAGGTCTCGATGAACGGGGTGTAGCGGTGCTCGCCGTCGGCGAGGGCGGCCATGTGGTCGGCGACGTCGCGGTACCCCTGCATGCAGGGGAACAGCGCCGCCGCGATCTCCGCGATGGAGCCCTCGTGGGCGGTCCGGACGAGGAAGTTCGTGTAGGCGACGCAGGTGGGCGCCTTCTCGACGCGCTCCAGGTCGGCCGCGTCGATGCCGTAGTCGGCGGCGAACGAGCGGTGGAGGTCCATCTCCTCGTCGAGCACCTGGTGGGCGACGCCGAGCAGGTGGGTCATCGTCGCCTCGTCGTCGGCCTTCGTGCCCGCCAGGGCGAACAGCCGGGCGTAGTCCAGCAGGTAGCGGTAGTCCTGTTCGACCCAGTGTCTGAAGGCCGCCTCGTCGAGGGTCCCGGCGGCCAGCTCGCGGACGAACGGGTGGTCCTTCTGTGCGGCCCAGACGTCGCTGCCGATCTCGAGGAGTCGGTCGCTGAACGCCATCGGCCGATCCCACGCGCTCCAGCTGTTTATAACCAACTAATATTAATAAGTGGTATCGGACGTCCCACGCAGGTCGGCCATCGCACGCAAGCGGACGTCCCACGCAGGTCGGCCATCGACAGGGGTGGCGTTGCCGTCCCCGGTCTTCCCCTCCCCATCCCGATACGGGACCGGCCGTGAGGTACCCCACGGGGCCGACGCCACGCCGCCAGACGCGGAATCCCAAGGCGACGCCACGGCGTCCGACGCGGAACCCCCTTCGGCGCGCGCCGGGCACATCCCCACCCCGACACGACCGGTGCATCGGCTGGTGGACGTTGATACAAGGGGCCCGACCGGGACCCCTCGCAGGACCACGGAATGCCAGCCGCGTTGGATTACCCGAGCGATGCAGTACCGGGAGCCGTTCGGCCCCTCGGTGGACGTGAACTCACGGGCCACGCGTATCAAGGCGGGGGAAGCGGCAATACCTGGTAATCTCGTCCGAATACCTGTACGAACACGAATTTCTGTCGGGTTAAATCCGATATCCGTCAGCTTTCGGTGGCTGGGGTGGAGGGCCGTCGCACGATCGGTCGAGACGGTACCCTTTTTCGGGACGGCCGGCAAATCCACCGTCATGAACCGCGACGCCTCCCGCTCGCTGTACGACCGGGCGCTGTCGGTGCTCCCCGGCGGGGTCAACTCCGCGGTCCGGGCCGCGCCACAGCCCTACCCGACGTTCGTCGAGCGGGGCGACGGCGGCCACGTCGTCGACGCCGACGGCAACCGGTACGTCGACTGGGTGCAGGGCCTCGGGCCGCTGCTGTTGGGCCACGACACCCCCGAACCGGTGCAGGCGGCGATCCAGTCCCACGCCGCCGACGGCCCGATGTACGGGATGCCCTCGGAAATCGAAGTCGAGCACGCAGAGTTCGTCTGCCGGCACGTCCCGGGCGTCGAGATGATCCGGTTCGTCAACAGCGGCACGGAGGCGACGGTGTCCGCGTGCCGCCTCGCCCGGGCGGTCACCGGCCGGGACAAGATCGTGGTGATGACGGGCGGCTACCACGGGGCCCAGGAGTCGACGCTGGTGGAGGGCGACCGCGACCACCCCGAGCCGTCCAGCCCCGGCATCCCCGACGCCTTCGCCGCCGAGACCATCCCGATCCGGTTCAACGACGAGTCGGCCGCCCGCGCGGCGTTCCGCGAGCACGGCGACGACATCGCCGCCGTCCTCGTCGAGCCGATCCAGGCGAACATGGGCATCGTCTACCCGGAGGACGGCTACCACGACACCCTCCGGGACCTGACCGAGGACCACGGCGCGCTGTTGATCTTCGACGAGGTCATCACCGGCTTCCGCGTCGGCGGCCTCCAGTGTGCCCAGGGCCGCTTCGGCGTCGACCCGGACCTCACCACGTTCGGCAAGATCGTCGGCGGCGGCTTCCCCGTCGGCGCCGTCGGCGGCAAGACCGAGTACGTCGAACAGTTCACGCCCGCCGGCGACGTCTTCCAGGCCGGCACCTTCTCCGGCCACCCCGTCACGATGGCCGCCGGCCTCGAGACCCTCAAGTACTGCGCCGAGGAGGACGTCTACGACCACGTCAACGACCTCGGCCGGACGCTCCGCGAGGGCCTCGTGGACGTCGTCGAGGACCACGCGCCCGAATACACCGTCGTCGGCACGGACTCGCTGTTCAAGGTCGTCTTCACCCGCGCCGACGGGGGCCCGCAGGGCGACGCCTGTGCGGACGGCTGCCGCCGGGTTCCGGACTGCGACCGCCACGGCGGCTGCCCGACGGCCGGCGTCGACGTGAAGGGGGCCCAGACCGAGCGGTACGCCCGCCTGTTCCGACCGCGCATGCTCGATCAGGGCGTGATGGTCTCCCAGAACCAGTTCGAGGCGAACTTCGTCGCCTACGGCCACACCGAGGCGGACGTCGAGACCACGCTCGAGGCCTACGCGGACGCGCTGTAGGCGGGCTCCAGGTATCGATCGTGGCCCCGCATCCGGTCCAGCAGCGCTACGGACTCGTGGATCTCGGGAGAAGTCGTTGCGTCGACGTCAGGCCTCGGCGGCGTACGTCCGTTCGAGGTACTCGACGATGTCGTCGGACTCGTGCATACCGTCGACGCCGTGGGCCTCGTCGACGAGGACCGGGACGCCGGTCTGGCCGCTGACCGCCTCGACTTCGGTGCGCTCGTCGTGGTCGCTCGGGACCTCGACGCTGTCGTACTCGAGGCCGAGTTCCTCCAGCGTGTCGATCACCTTCGCACAGTACGGACAGCCGGGAAGCTCGTACAGCGTGATGTCAGCCATCGACCGAGGATAGCGCGTCGGCCCTAAAGAGCGCGACGGTCCTGTGTCCGGCCGCGACCAGATCGCACGGCCCGGTCGGTCCGGGAGGGTCGACGTTGGTCAGTCGGCGCGGCCCCATCGGCGCCGGACCCCGCGGGCGATCCGTTCGCGGCGGGTGAGGACCTCGTAGCCGACCCAGCCGAGCGAGAGGAGCACGCCGAGGGCGAACGCGAGGAACGTCCACGAGCTCATCCAGACCGGCCGCACCCAGGGTTCGACGTGGCCGTAGCCCGTTGCGAACCGCTCGACCTGCGCCCGGACGGGAGTGCCGCGACCGGCGTCGGCGATGGCGTCGGCGACGGTGTAGCGGGACGCGGGCGAGTCGTCGGCGCCGCCGGAGACCGCGTGGACGCCGGCGGCGCCGTGGTCGGCCATCGTCGGCCCGTTGCTGCCGGGCGCGCCGCGCTCGGCGTCGTAGGGCGCCCAGGCGGCGTAGAACTCCCAGACGACCTCGCCGTCGGGCGTGATCTCGACGACGCGGTGGTTCAACGTGTCGGTCACCAGGGTGTTCCCGTTCGGCAGCCGGTCGGCGTCCCGCGGCCAGTTGAACCCGTGGACGCTCCAGACGAGGTTCCACTCGCACTCGCTGGGCGGCGTGCCGGCGCCGAGCCGCGGGTCGCCCTCGCCGCAGTCGCGGACGTACTCGACGACGCGGTCGTTCTCGCTGTCGGCGACGAGGATGACGGGGGTGCCGTCGTCGCGCTCGAGGTAGTCCGGGTTGTGCTGCTCGTACAGCGTGTCGTGGTCGCCGTCCGCGCCGAGCCGCATCACGATCTCGCCGGTCCGGCGGTCGACGACGATGACCTGGTCGAAGTTCCGCGGCGACGCCAAGACGTACCGGTCGCCGTCGCCGATGGTCTCGACGTCGTTGACGTGGGTCCAGTCGGCGCCGAACCCGCCGTCGGTCCCGTTCGGGTAGTGGTTCCGGAACGTCCACTCCCACGTGACGGTCCCGGTCGTCGTGTTCCGGACGAACAGCCGGTCCTCGGGGACGCCGTCCTCGGTGGCGCGCATCTCGGCGACGAGCAGGCGGTCCTCGGCGAGCCGCGCCGTGCTGTGGGTGTCCTGGAGGCCGGGGAGCCTCGTCCGGCGGACCACCTCGTCGGCGACGGGGTCGTAGACGAACGCGATGGTGCCGCCGCGGTAGGTCGAGGTCACCGCGAGGCGGTCCCCGCCGAACGGGTCGACCTCGTAGAACCAGACGGCGCCGACGTCGTCGCCCTCGAAAAGCCAGGCGAGGTCGGCGTCGCCGTCGGCGGCGACGAGCCGGGCCGGCTTCTTCGACTGGCCGTAGCCGGCGAAGTGGAAGCCCTGGATGCTGACGTAGGTGCGCTCGTCGGCCGGCGAGGCGACGGTGCCGGGCCCGAGTTCGATGCCGGAGGGGTCGACGGCGGACGCGGCCGCCGGCGCGAGAAGCGCCAGCACGACGCCCGCGGCCACGAGTCTCGCGAGCGTCCCACGGGAGAGCTCGCCGGGGCGCGGGACGTCCATACTCTGCCTGGGGACCGAGGGGTGTGAAGGTGTTACGGTTCCGACGAGCGGAGGAGGTGCCCGGCGGGTTCGCCCGAACCGAAACGAGATCCGCGACGATCAGGCGAGGGTGTTCGTCCGGACGAAGTAGTAGAGCACGACCAGGCCGGCCAGCACCCACTGGCCGGCGTGGACTTCGCGGGCCTCGCCGCGGGCGGCCTTCACGATGGGGTAGGATACGAGGCCGGCGGCGATACCGGCTGCAATCGAGGTCGCAAGCGGCATGACCAGGATGGTCAACCCGCCGGGGACGGCGTGGTCGGTGCGGGTCCAGTCGATGTCGGTGATGTTCCGGAGCATGAAGATGGCGACCACGAGGAACGC
>CAZATR010000127.1:0-7452 GCA_964488035.1 uncultured Natronomonas sp. | reverse complement strand
CGGCCAGCCGGTCGAGCGCTCCTGAACGGTCCCGAGCCGACCCGAGCCGTCCGGAGCGCTCCTGAACGATCCCGAGCCGACCCGAGCCGTCCGGACGGACCCCGAGCGCGCCGTGCGGGCGGAGGCGTCCCTATCGCCGGAGTGCGTCGCCTCGAGAAAGCGGAGTCCGTGCCTCAGTTCTGTCGCGTCGACCGCGCCTCCCGCACCTCGGCGCCGTCACGGAGTTTGTCCTCGCAGTTCGGACAGACCCGGACCGAGGAGAGGTCCTGTGGTGCGAACACCCGGACGTAGTTCTCGGTCACGAACGCGTCACAGTTGCGACAGTGTGGCATGTGGTATATCCCTCCCATGCTCGTACAAATACCTTTCCCTCGCGGCTGAAAATTACGTCGACACGCCGGGGACGCGTCGGATTCGGAAGGTCACCGAGGCCCGCACTCGGTACGGACGAACTCGAAGCGGCCGGCCTCGATCGCCACCGTGCGCATGGCCCGACATCCCCCGCGGCGAACGAACCGCTCCCGCGTCGGGCGTCGCTGCCCGCGACCGAGTCCGCTCGCGCCGGTTCCGCCTCCGGCGTCACCGCTCGTTGTCACCCAAACGATTACCCCCCTCGGTCCGAAAGTGACCCCACGCACAGGCAATGCGATACTTCGACCTCGTCCTGACGCCCGAACACGACGGGATCCACCCCATCGACGCGGAGCTGGCGGTACTGGACGAGGCCACCCGCGACGCCCTGCTGCACATCGACGCCTTCGGCGACGGGACGGGCGTGTTGCTCTACCGCCTCCAGGGCGACCGAGCGACCGTCATCGACGCCATCGGCGACCACGACTCGCTCATCAGCTACGACATCCTCGACGTCGACGCCGAGAACACCTTCCACCTCTACTGTCACGTCCACCCCGGGGAGCCGGCCGGGACGCTCATGACGCTGTGCTACAAGTACGCGCTCATCATCGACACCCCGATCGAGTTCACCGACCGCGGCGGCATCCTCGTCACCGTCGTCGGCACCCACGACATGCTCCGGGAGGCGCTGAAGGCCATCCCGGAGGCAATCAACGTCTCCATCCAGCAGGTCGGCAAGTACACGCCCGGGACCCGGGACATGCTCTCGATGCTCACCGAGCGACAGCGGGAGGTCTTCGAGACCGCCGTCGACATGGGCTACTACGACATCCCCCGAGAGGTCAACCAGGGCGACCTCGCCGAACAGCTCGAGTGTGCGCCCTCCACCGTCGACGAGCACCTCCGGAAGGCCGAATCGAAGATGCTGTCGGCGCTGCTGCGGACCGCCGACGCCGAGGACGCGGCCTGAGGCCCCGTCAGTCCCGGACCGGCGGGACGGGCGAATGCTCCGACGGGTCGAGGCTCACCCGTATGTCCGCGACAGCACCCGGTCGCCCGCGTCCGTCGCCACGGTGACCGTGTCGCCGCCGTTGTTCCAGATGGCGCCGTCGCTGTGCCAGTAGAGCGCGGTGCCGTCGTCGGCGCCGTCGCCCGAGTGCAGCGTGACCCGGTCGCCCGGTTCCAGCACGAACCCCTCGGGGAACACGTACGTGTGGCCCGCCTCGTCCCGAACCCGCCAGCCGGACAGATCCAGCGCGTCGCTGCCGGCGTTCTCGAAGACCACGTACTCGCCGTTCGGGTTCTCGTTGTCGTCGCCGGCGGCGTCGGCGTGGATGTCGGCGACCACGAGCCCCGAGTCGCGCGCCGCCGTCCCGGCACCGCCCTCGCCGAAGCCCCACAGGCCAACGTCGTCGGTCCGGGCCCGCGCCTCGGCGTCGCTGAAGCTCGCCCGCCGGGAGAACTCGGAGTCGTACAGCCGGGCGTAGCCCCGCTCGAGCAGCACCCGGTTGAACAGCTCGCCGTCCTCGTGGACGTAGACCAGCAGGCGGCCGTAGGAGCCCCGGACGTCCGACCGGGCGTCGACGACGATCCGGACCTCGGCGCCCGACAGCTCGGACCTGGCGAACTCGCTGGCCCGCTGGCCCCACTCCCGGAGCCACGTGCGGCCCTCACGGCTCTCCGGGATGCCCTCGAACTCCGCCGGCAAGGGCTCGGCGTTGACCTCCGGCGTGTCCACGCCGAGCAGGCGGATCGTGTCGGTCGAGCCGTTCGCGTAGCGGACGTCCATGGTGTCGCCGTCGACGACCTCGACGACGGTGACGTCGTGGACGCGCTCGGCCGGCACGTCGCCGGACGGCAGCGGCCCGTCGGCGACGGGGTCAGCCGGGCCGACGCCGGCACACCCCGTCGACAGCGCCAACAGCCCCACCAGCACCACCGCCGTCCAGCGGTTCATGGTCGGTCCTGTTACCGGCTGCCGTAAAGGAGTTGGCGATGGGCGACGACCGCCGGAAGCGGCTGCCGAGGGCCGACTGTTCCACCACCGGTGTTCCACCGGGTCCCGTCGACCTCCCCGATGGCGTCCAGCGTCGACACCGAGCGATCGGTCACCGGTCCGCGGCGGCGGACGTGTCGCCGCCGTCCGCGGGCGTCCCTGCAGGCTGCTCGACGCCGGACACGGCAGCAGTCGACTCCGTCGACGGAGGCGGCCGACCGGCGTCGGCGGACGCTGCGTCCGTCCGCCAGTGGATGGACCGAGATCGGCACTCGAAGTACGACCGTGGAACGGCCGGTGTTTCGCAGGACGCCATCCATCCGTCCGGTGCGCCACTCGGGAGCGTCCCTTCGGTGTGATCCGCTAACCCCGATCTTCCGGGGCTTACGCGGCAACCGCAGCGCGGGGTCCCGGGAACCGTCCGGACCCGTCTGCCGCGGGCGACACCGACGCCACGGACGGATCGGCGGCAGGCCCGTGGCGGGCACAGCCCGTCGCCGAGGACGCCGCCGGCGTCTTAATTTCCCGTCACACTCCGGCAGTGTACACTTGGTACTCCCTCGTGGGTAGGGTTCACATGGTGGGAAGCGATCCGACAACCCGACGACAGGTGCTCCGTTCGGCTGCGGCCGGCACGACAGCAGCGTTCGGCGTCGGTGCCGTCGGAAGTGCGGCCGCAGAATCCGACAGGGACCACGTCGTCCTGCTCCACGGGTACATGGACACCGGCGACACGCCGTGGTGGGACGTCATCGCCGGCTACCTCGACGACGTGGGGTACGAACCGCACGAGATCCATCGACTGAGTCTCGGCGAGATCCCCGGAACGACGACGGATTCGCCGGCGGACTACGGCGAGGCGGTCGCGAGGGCGTTCGACCGTATCGCGAGCGAGTCCGGCGGACCGGTCGACGTCGTCGCCCACTCGATGGGCGGGCTGGACTCCCGGTGGGCCATCGAGAAGGAGGGGGTCGCAGACCGCGTCGACGACCTCGTCACGCTCGGGACGCCGCATCGAGGGACCCACGCGGCGATACTCGGCGTGCTCACGGAGGGCGGCCGGGACATGTTCCCGGGGAGTACGTTGATAGAGGAACTCAACGAGGACGGCCTCGCGCCGGGCGTGAACTACACCGCAGTCTGGTCGTACATCGACGAACTGATCGTCCCGAGCCGGTACGCCACCATCCCGGAGTACATGTTCACCGATGCGACGGGTCGGAATATCAACTCCGGGTACCAGGAGCACATCCAGCTCGTGTACGACCGGTCGGTCTTCGATCAGTACGTCGGCTATCTCGGCTGACGAACCCCGTTGTACGTCCACCGGCGGGCGGTTTCAGTTCGACCGTACACACACTGTCCCAAGCCGGCGGAGAAATGTTAACCACGGGAAGACGGTCACTCGCTTCGCTCGCGCTGCGACTTCCCTGCTTCGAATCCCCCGGGGGCTCCTCGTGCTCACGATCGTTCGGACGGAAGAGCCGGTGGAGGGAGTTGAACCCTCGACCTAATCCTTACGAAGGATTCGCTCTGCCAGGCTGAGCTACACCGGCGCTACCTCGTGGTGGGAGGATAATCGCCAAAAGGGTTGCGAATCCCGCTACTCGAGGACGACCCGGCCGCCGACGATGGCCAGCACGACCGCGACGGCGGCCGCCGCGAGGACGGCCAGGAGGGTGGTTTCGGTCAGGCCGGCGATCTCCGGGAGGCCGCTGACGGCCGAGTCGTCACCGTCGCCCGCCGCGGTGTCGGTCGCGTCGGCGGACCCGGACGCGTCCTCGTCACCCTGGCTCCCCGTGTCGGTCGCCGCCCGGGCCGGATCGCCGTCGCCCGGCGACGCGTCGCCGGCACCGGTACCACCGTCGGCCGTCGGATCGTCGCTCGACGCCTCGCCGGTGGTCGAACTCGAGGCGCCGGTCCGATCCGTCGTCGACGTGCCGTCGTCGTTCGTCGGCGTGGATTCATCGTCGTCACCCGGCGTCGAAGCCCCGTCGTCGTCCGACGGTGGAGGCGAACCGTCGTCGCCATCGTCGTCCGGCGGTGGCGTGGTCTCATCGTCGTCGTCCGGCGGCGTTGGCGTCGGCGTTGGCGTCGAGGCCGGTGGCTCGTCGTCGTTCGAGACGTCCACGACGACCGCCGCGTCCGTGACCTGCGTGACGGCGTCCGCGCCGGGCGACGTCGTCACCCTGAATGCGGTTTCACCGGCGCCGGGGGCGACGTCGAACCGGAGGCCGTCGCCACCGGCGCCCTGCAGCCGGAACTCGTCGCCGGCGTCGGTCGTCTCCCGGACATCGAGGACGACCGTCGTTGCGTTGGCGCTGACGACGGTCGGTGGGGTGGCGTCGCCGTCGACGGTCTCGGCCGCGACCGTCTGGGACTCGTTGAACGTGACGCCGGTGTCCTCGAGTTCGACGGTGACGTGGCTGCCGTTGCCGAGCAGGGCCCCGACGTCGTCGGCGATCGAGACCGTGGCCGCGCCGTCGCCGGTGACGTTCGTGCGCCCCGCCTCGACGGTCGTGTCGTCGGTCGACACGACCGGGGCGTGGGCCCGGATCGGGTCGCCGGCATCGACCGTGACGCTCCCGGTGCGGTCGACGGGCTGGTACCGCGCGGCGAGTTGGCCCTCGATCTCCGGGGGCGTGACCGCGTCGGCCCCCGAGACGTTGAACGCGATGCCCGTCACCTCGAGGTACTCGTCGCGACCGATCTCACAGGAGAGCTCGACGATGATCTGGTGGTCCTCCAGGAAGTAGTTCTCCTGCCGCGGGTCGGCGACGACGGGGACGCCACAGTCGCCGCCCTCCGTCCGGACCGTCAACGAGGCGGTGGTGTCGAAGGCGACGTCGTCGCGGAGCCCGTCGGGGATCCGGATCGCGAAGTTCCGGCTCGCTGCGACGAACCCCTCGGTGCGGGCCGCCGACGGGGCCTGGGCGAAGACGCCGGTCGTTCCGGCCGGGGTCCCGTCGGCACCGCGGGCGAGGTCGGCGCCGAGGCCGGTTACCTCGAGGCGTTCCGGTTCCACGGCGGTCGCCGCCGAGGCAGTGCCGAACGTCCACGTCGCGTCGACGGCCGCCGCGTCACCGGTGCTCTCGAACCGGAGACCGGCGACCCGGACGGTGGTCGTCGCGTTCCCGTCGGTGCTTGCGACGTCGATGGTAACCGTCGTCGGTGTCACGTCGGTGACGCTGACGGTCGCGCCGTCGGCGCTCGCCACGGCCGAGGTGTTGGTGGGGTCGAACGCGACGTCGGCGCCCGAGGGGAGTCCCAGCGTGGCGGTGCCGTTCGTCGAGAACGTGCCCGCCTCGGACTCGGAGAACTCGAACGTCGCGGGGCCCGCTCCGGCGCTCGCGACCGCCGTCTGGTTCGTCGCGCCGGCGGTGATGCCGACCGAGTCGGGGGCGGCCGCACCGCTCCCGGTTCCGGTCGACGCCTGCTGCTGTTGGGTGGCCGTCGCCGGTTGCGTCGCGTCCGTGCCCCCGACCACGGCCGTCGCACCGCCGAGGATCGACGCGACGAGCAGCAGTGAGAGACAGACGACCCGGACGCGACCGGTCGAGTTCGGTTCGATGCTCATCCTGGGACGACGGAGCCCTCCGTTCACGCGACCGTACTACAGGTCCCGCAAAAGGCGTTCTGACAAAACCCTCCAAACGACCGGGGAGGCCTGGTAGTGTATCCGGAGCCGACCGGTGGACCGGCCGGCTGGCCCCGCTACCGGCCGAGCCGGACGTCCAGACGAACGTTGGACTCGTGGGGCGCGTACGACCGGACGGTGCGGCGCGTCTCGACGGTCACCTCGTAGGCCGGTTCGGCGGCGGCCCGGATCGCCCGCTCGCCGGCGGCGTAGGGGTCGGCGTCGGGCTGGATGTCGTAGTAGTGCAGCACGCAGTCGTCGCCGGCCAGCGCGACCGCGGTCTCGAGGAACTCGTCGGCGCTGTGCGGCAGGTTCATCACGATCCGGTCGGCCCAGCCGTCGTACCCCTCGACCTCGCGGACGTCCCCGTGGACGGCGGTGACGCGGTCGGCGACGCCGTTCCGCTCGGCGTTCCGGCGCAGGTACTCGACGGCGACCCCGTTGAGGTCGACGCCGACGCAGTCGGCGCCGCGTTTCGCGGCCGGGATCACGAACGGGCCGACGCCGGCGAACATGTCGAAGACGTGCTCGCCGGCCGCGACCCCCTCGACGACCCGGTGGCGCTCGGTCGCGAGCCGCGGAGAGAAGTACACCTCGGCGATGTCCACCGCGAAGACGCAGCCGTACTCGCGGTGGACCGTCTCGGTGCCTTCGCCCGCCAGGATGTCCCACTCCCGGACGCGGAGGTCACCCTCGATCGGCGACGCCCGGTCGACGACCGTGTCGATCGGGAGGTCCGAGGCGACGATGGCGTCGGCGATGGCCCGCGCGCGCTCGGGGTCGTCCTCGTCGACGATGGCGATGTCCCCGAGTCGCTCGTAGGACGGCTCGAACCCGAGGACGTCGGCGGGCAGCGTCTGGGTGGCTCGCTCGTCGACCTCGCGATCGACCACCTCGAAGCGCTCGGCGATCGCGTCGTGGTCCGCGTCCGGCGACAGCGGGATGTAGAGGTAGCCGTCCTCGAGGTCGATCTCGTAGCCCTCCGCGATGGCGTCCCGCTCGGCGAGGTCGCGGCGCGTTGCCTCGCCGTCCTCCCGCGGCACCCGCACGCAGACGACCGTCATTACCACGTTTCGGAGCGGGTGCGCGGTAAGGGTGACGTTTCGACGGCCTCGACACCGACCGCGTCCTATCGCACGTCCGACGGAACGAGTCCTTTCGTCAGGACCTCGGATCGGTCGGTGGAGGTGTTGGATGTGGCGGGTGGTTCGGTTACACGTGGCTCGAAAAGAAGGACGGCTTCCGAAGCCCTCGGCCGGCTCGACCGGCCGCGGCTCGCTGCGCGCGGCTCCCTCCGGTCGCCGTGCTTACGTCGCCGGGGCCGGGCCGACCCGCTCACGGCTCCCGTCGGTCGCCGTTCGCATTCGAGGCGCTCCCTCCGGTCGCGCCTCGCGGGCCTCGCCCTTCGAATCCACCAGGCACCGCCCCGCGACCGCACCTCGGTCCTCCCCAGCCGACGCCCGCC
>CAZATR010000126.1:0-7508 GCA_964488035.1 uncultured Natronomonas sp. | reverse complement strand
ACTCGCCCCACGAGGTCGTCGGGTTCTACCACTCCCACCCGCGCGGCCCGCTCGCCCCGAGCGAGGTCGACGTCCGGCGGGCCGCCTGGCCCGGCTATTCCTACGTCATCGTCTCGCTGGACGGCGACGCGCCCGCCGTTGGGAGCTGGCGGTGGACCGGCGACGAGTTCCGACGGGAACCGGTCGAGGTCCGGGAGTAGCCGGGCGGCCTAGTGGGGTCGCTCTCACGACGGTCGGCCGGCCGCCGCGTTGGCGGGAACGAAACGGCTATTCCCGTCGCGCCGCCACGTCCGCGCATGAGCATCCAGGTCGCGGTCAACGGCTACGGGACCATCGGCAAGCGGGTCGCCGACGCGGTGACCGCACAGCCGGACATGGAGCTGGTCGGCGTCGCCAAGACCAGCCCCAACCACGAGGCCGAACTCGCCGTCGAGAACGGCTACCCGCTGTACGCGGCCGTCGCCGAGCGCATCGAGCTGTTCGAGACGGCCGGCATCGAGCTCGCCGGCGAGGTCGACGAGCTCGTCGAGGCCGCCGACGTCGTCGTCGACGCCTGCCCCTCCGGGGTCGGCGCCGAGAACAAGTCGCTGTACGAGGCCCACGACACGCCGGCGCTCTACCAGGGCGGCGAGGCCGCCGACCTCGTCGACGTCTCCTTCAACGCCCGCGGCAACTACGCCGCCGCGACCGACGCCGACCACGTCCGCGTCGTCTCCTGCAACACCACCGGGCTCTCGCGGCTCCTGGCGCCGCTCGAGGAGGAGTACGGCGTCGAGAAGGCCCGCGTCACCCTCGTCCGGCGCGGGGGCGACCCCGCCCAGTCGGACCGCGGCCCGATCAACGACGTCCTCCCGAACCCGGTGTCGCTGCCCTCCCACCACGGCCCGGACGTCAACACCGTCTTCCCCGACCTCGACATCGACACGCTCGGACTGAAGGTCCCGGCGACGCTGATGCACACCCACTCCGTCAACGTCACCCTCGAGGCGTCGCCGGCCGCCGACGCGGTCGCCGAGCTGCTCGACCGCCAGGCCCGGACGTTCCTCGTCCCGGAGGCGTCCGGCGTCGACGGCGCCGGCGCGCTCAAGGAGTTCGCGATGGACCGCGGGCGGCCCCGCGGCGACGTCTGGGAGAACTGCATCTGGCGGGAGTCGATCACCGTCGAGGACCGGGACCTGTACCTGTTCCAGGCGATCCACCAGGAGTCCGACGTCGTCCCCGAGAACGTCGACGCCATCCGCGCCGTCGTCGGCGCAGCCGACGCCGGCGAGTCGATGGCGCGGACGAACGAGGCGATGGGCGTCGGGTTCTGATCGCGACGGTCCGGCGCTGCCGCCGGCACCGGGCCTCGAATTCCGAGCGGAAGCGGGGTGCTGGGACGTCCCAGCCGCGGCTCCGAGTTTCTCGGTGCCGCGTCGTCCCGTGTGTTCGCGGTCGTCAGCCGCGGGCTGCGAGGCGGTCGAACGCCGCCGGGTCCTCCCACAGCTCGTGGAGCGTGCCGGCGGCCAGAAAGCGGGTCGGGGCGGCGACCCACTCGGTCGCGGTCGGTTCGGCCGGCGCGGGGGCCTCGGTGTCGAACCACCAGGCGACGTACCGGCCGTCGTCCAGCCGCGCGGTCGGGTAGGCCTCCGCGTCGACGAGGATGTCGATGCGGGTGTCGGACTCGACGTTCGGCTCCGCGTCGGCGGCGTCGAGGCTCACCTCGATCGGCACGTGGTCGTCGGCGTGGGTCGGCTGCCCGGGCGACATTGTCTCTGCCGGCCGTAGACCGCCGAACCCCAAAAACCCCTGTCGGCCAGGCGTCTGACGGCGGGCATATCGAGCCGCGGGTGCGGCCGAAGGCTTTTGCCACGGACCTCCCTACCGACGCGTATGCGCCGCGACGACCGGGACGATCCATTCGACGACATCTTCCGCGAAATCGAACGCATGATGGAGGAGATGACGGGCGGCGCGAGCGCCGGCGACGCCGGCTTCGGCGGCGACGCCCACGTCTCCACCTACGAGGGCGAGGGGTCGGTCCGCGTCGTCGCGGACCTCCCCGGCGTCGAGAAGGACGCCATCGACATCAAGTGCGACGGCCGCACCGTCACCGTGTCGGCGACGACCGACGTCAGCAGCTACGAGGAACGGATCGACCTCCCGGCCCGCGTCGACGAGCACTCCGCGCAGGCAACGTTCAACAACGGCGTCCTCGAGATCGAGTTCGACCGCGCCGACCGCTCGGCCGACATCGACCTCTCCTGACCGCCGCGACCGCCGACGCCACGGGCCCGGGTCGCCCGACGTCGCCGGCGTCTCCCGCGAACCGGCCGACCCGCTTTATATACGACTCAGCCGTTGAACCCGCGCCTACCGTTATGTAGGGGACCTCCCTACCGCCGGGTACGTATGGGGAGCAGCCTTGGGAGCGGTGAGGCACTCGCCCTCCGGGAGGGGACGGCCGGGACCGACGCCGATGACGTCCGCGTGCTCCACGTCGACGACGACGAGTCGTTCCTCTCGCTCTCCGAGCGGCTGCTCGAGTCGAAACACGACGTCGAGGTGCTGACCGAGCCCGACCCCGAGGTCGCCCTCGACCTCGTCGAATCGGTCGACTGCGTGGTCTGTGACTACGACATGCCGGGGATGACCGGCATCGAGTTCCTGGAGGCGGTCCGGGCGGACCATCCCGAACTGCCCTTCATCCTGTTCACCGGGAAGGGCAGCGAGGAGGTCGCAAGCGACGCCATCCACGCCGGCGTCACCGACTACCTCCAGAAGGGCCCCGACACCGACCGGTTCACCGTGCTGGCCAACCGCGTCACGAACGCCGTCGAGCGGTACCGCGCCCGACAGCGGGCCGCGGCCACGACCGAGCGGCTGCAGCGGATCTACGAGCGCATCGACGACGGGTTCATCGCCATCGACGACGACTGGCGGTTCAGCTACGTCAACAGGCAGGCCGCCGAACTGCTCGAGACCCCCGCCGAGGAGCTGCTCGGGTCCGTGCTCTGGGAGTCGTTCCCGGGCGCCATCGGGAGCCGGTTCGAGGAGCAGTACCACTACGCCCGCAGGCACCAGGTGACGACGACGTTCGAGGAGTACTACGAGCCGCTTTCGGCCTGGTTCGAGGTCCGGGTGTTCCCCTCCGAGTCGGGGCTGTCGGTGTACTTCCGGGACGTCACCGAGCGGAAGGAGCGGGAGCGTCGCCACGAGGCGGTCTTCAACAACACCTACCAGTTCACGGGGTTGCTGGAGCCGGACGGCACGGTCCTGGAGGCCAACGACACGGCGTTGGCGTTCGTCGACGCCGACCGCGAGGACGTCGTCGGCGACATGCTGTGGGAGACGCCGTGGTTCCGGGGGCGCGAGGAGACGGTCACGATCGCCCACGAATCGGTCGAGACCGCACGGGACGGCGACCTCTACCGCGACGAGTTCCCCCTCGAGGGCGCCGACGGCGAGACCATCGTCGTCGACTACTCGCTACGGCCGGTGTCCGACGAGACCGGCGACGTAGCACTGCTGGTCCCGGAGGGCCGGGACATCACCGAACGCAAGGAGCGCGAACGGCAGCTCCGCGAGGAGCGGGCGTTCACCGACAGCCTCTTCGAGGCGATGCCGGACATCTTCTACGCCTTCGACGAGGACGGCACCTACCTCCGGTGGAACGACCGGTTCACCGACGTGACCGGCTACACCGACGCCGAGATGACCGACCTGGAGCCGATGGCGCTGGTGCCCGACGACGAGACCGAGACGATCGCCGACGCCATCGACGAGGTGCTGTACGGCGACGGCCGGGTCCTCGTCGAGTCCGAGCTGGTGACCGCCGACGGCGAGCGGATCCCCTACGAGTACGCGGCCGCGCGCCTGGAGGACGACGACACGCTCGCCGTCGTCGGCATCGGTCGCGACATCAGCGACCGCCGGGAGCGCGAGCGCCGGTTCGAGGCCGTCTTCAACAAGACGTTCCAGTTCACCGGGCTGATGGCGCCCGACGGCACGCTCCTGGAGGCCAACGAGACCGCTCTCGAGTTCGGCGGCATCGACCGCGAGGACGCCGTCGGCAAGCGGGTGTGGAACGCGCCGTGGTTCGAGGACGTCCCGGAGGCCGTCGAGGCCGCCAAGCGGGGCGTCGAGACCGCCCGCGACGGGGAGTTCTTCCGGGACGAGATCGCCGTCCAGGGCGACGACCGCACCGCGGTCATCGACTTCTCCGTGAAGCCGGTGTTCGACGACCGCGGCGAGGTGACCCTGCTCATCCCCGAGGGCCGGGACATCACCGAACTGAAGGAGCGCGAACGGGAGCTCGAGAAGAAGAACGAGCAGCTCGAGGAGTTCACCTCCATCATCAGCCACGACCTCAAGAACCCGCTGATGGTCGCCAGCGGGAACGTCCAGCTCGCCCGGGAGACCGGCGACCACGAGGTGCTCGCCGACGCTACCGACGCCCTCGACCGCATCGAGGAGATGATCGAGGACCTCCTCGAGCTCGCCCAGCAGGGCACCTCCGTCACCGACCCGGTGGCGGTCCCGGTCGACTCGCTGCTCTCGACGGTCGAGGACGATGCGGGCGTGGACGTGACGGCGAGCGTGCCGGACGGTATCGCCATCGTCGCCGACGAAATGCGCCTCTACTCACTGGTCAGCAACCTCGTGAGCAACGCCGTCACCCACGGCGGCGAGGACGTCGCCGTCGAGGTGGGCCTCGAGGGCGACACACTCTACGTGGCCGACGACGGCGTCGGCATCCCACCAGAGGACCGCGAGGCCGTGTTCGAGCCCGGGACCTCCGGCGCCGACGACGGCACCGGGTTCGGGCTCGCCATCGTCGCCGCCATCGCCGACGCCCACGACTGGGAGGTCTCCGTGACCGAGAGCCGGTGGGGCGGCGCCCGGTTCGAGATCACCGGGCTCGACGTGCAGTCCGTCGAATAGGGGCTACCTGGCGGTCGTCGATCAGGGGTCTCGGTCCGCGGTCCGTCGAACGAGCGCCACCAGCCGGTCGTCGAGGTCGGCCTCGTACTTCCCCGCGTCGTCGACGGTCGGTCGGGCGTTCGTCTCGGAGACCACCGCCCGGTCGTCGCTCACGAGCAGGTCGACGCCCAGCCACGGGATCTCCAGCGCCGCCGCGGCCGCCTCCGCGACGTCCCGCAACGCCACGGGGAGCGAGACGCCCCGGGCGACGGCGCCGCGGTGGACGTTGTGCTTCCAGCGGCCCTCCGCGCGCTCGCTGTCCGGGAGCCGGCGCTCGACGGCGCCGACGTACGCGCCGTCGACCACCATCGCCCGGTAGTCCGTCGCACCCGAGACGTACTCCTGGACGAGGAAGGAGCGATCGCCCGTCGCCCGGTAGTCGTGGACCAGCGAGAGGTAGTCGCAGATTCCGAGGAACGAATCGAGGTCGTGGGCCTTTGCGACGCCGACCCCGCGCGTCGTCGAGTTCGGCTTCACCACGACCGGCGGCTCGAACCGCTCGAAGACCGCGCGGAGCTCGGCCTCGTCGACCGGGTTCGAGACGTGGACGGTCGCCGGGGTTGGGACGCCGGCCGCCTCGAGTCGGGCGAGCGTCTCGGCCTTGTTCCGCGACCGCAGGACGGCCTCGCGGTCGTTCACCCAGGGGACGTCGAGGAGGGCATCGGCGACGCCGCCCTCCATCAGGCGGGGCGGGTAGACGAACCCGACGTCGACGGGGTCGTCGGCGAGGGGTTCGGAGAGTGGCTGAGCGCGCTGTCTGGTCGGAACGTGGACCGCCTCGATGTCGCGGTCCGCGAGTGGTTCGCGGATGCGGGCGAGGGTCTCGGCGTCCGTCGCCACCGCGAGCCGGAGCATGGATACTGGATTCGGGTGGGGCTTCTTGAATCCGCGGGGTCCAGCCGGGTCGACGAACTCGACTGAACTGACCGTCAACACATCCGAAGCCCCCGGCCGGCTACGGTCGCGCGGCTCGCGGCTTCGCCGCTCGCACAGAAGGCGGCCTCCCTCCGGTCGGCCGCCCGCGGCTCGCTGCGCGCGCCTCCCTTGCGGTCGGCGGTGCTTGTTCCGGACGACTCCCTCGCTCACGGCTCGCTTCGCTCGCGGGTTGTTTCGCTCCCCGCTCGCCACGAGGCGCTCCCGGTGGTCGCGCCGCCCGTCGGTCGTCGTCCGGCGTTCGCTCCACTTCGTTCGGCTCACCGTCGCCGGGCGTCCCGTCCCCCGACCGCGCGGCTCGCGGATGTCCTCGGCGCGGTCGGCGCGCGATCGCCCGGTCGAACGTTCGGTCTCCTGGTCGATCGAGACGTGAGAGGGCGTTCGGGGTGTCCTCGGACGATCCGCAGAACCACGGAGCGTGACGACCGACGAAACGATCGAATCCTAGTCGTCGTTCTCGATACGAGCCTGTCTCTCCGCCGCCCGTTCGATGAACTCCTCGGGCAGCTCGTCGATCTCGCCGGCCTGGACGCCCCACAGGTGCGCGTAGAGCCCGTCGGCGTCGAGCAGCTCCTCGTGGGTGCCGCGCTCGACGATCTCGCCGTCCTCCAGCACGAGGATCCGGTCGGCGTCCTTGATCGTGGAGAGGCGGTGGGCGATGGCGAACGTGGTGCGGTCGGCGGTCAGCTCGTCGAGGGAGCGCTGGATGAGCATCTCGGTCTCGGTGTCGACGTCGCTCGTGGCCTCGTCGAGCACGAGGATGTCGGGGTCCTTCAGAACGGCGCGGGCGATGGCGATGCGCTGCCGTTGGCCGCCGGAGAGCTTCACGCCGCGCTCGCCGACCATCGTGTCGTAGCCGTCGGGGAGGTTGGTGATGAACTCGTGGGCCTCGGCGGCTCTGGCAGCCCGTTCGATGGCGTCGTCGTCGGCGTCGAAGGTGCCGTAGGCGATGTTCTCCCGGACGGTGCCGTAGAACAGGAAGGTGTCCTGGCCGACGTACCCGATGTGCTGGCGGAGGCTCGACAGCGTCACGTCGCGGACGTCCTGGCCGTCGATCCGGATGGCGCCGTCGTCGACGTCGTACAGCCGGAGGAGGAGTTTCAGCACCGTCGATTTCCCGGCGCCGGTGGGGCCGACGAGCGCGAGGGTATCGCCGCCCGGGACGGTGAAGTCGACGTCCTCGACGATGGGCTCGTCGTCGTAGCCGAACGTGACGTCGTCGTACTCGACGCGGCCCGCGTCGACCCGGAGGGGTTCGGCGTCCTCGTCGACGGCCAGTCGGTCCGGCTCGTCCATCAGCCCGAAGATGCGCTCGGCGCTGGCGTAGGCGCGCTGGTACATGTTGATGATCTGGCCGAACTGCGCCATCGGCCAGATGAACCGCTGGGTGAGGAGGATGAACGTGGTGAACTCGCCGACGTGCAGCGGCTCGGTGAGCGGGCCGGGCCCGCTGCCGGTCCGGATCGTGAACAGCACCCAGACGCCGCCGATGAGGAACGTCAGCACGAACCCGATGCCGGCGATGACCCGCAGCCCCGGGAAGAACTTGATCCGGGTCTCGATGGCGTCCCAGTTGGCGTCGAAGTAGTCGCCGGAGACGTCCTCGACGCGGT
>CAZATR010000125.1:0-7700 GCA_964488035.1 uncultured Natronomonas sp. | reverse complement strand
ACCTCGAGTTCGTAGTAGACGGTGCCGCCCTGGGGACCGACCACGGTCACGCGGAGCTCGGCGTCGGTCGGGCCGTCGACCGGGACGCTCGCGTCGCCCGCCGTCATCGCGTCCGGCGTCAGCTGCCAGTCGACGGCCACCGCCTCGCCCTCGACGGTTCGAGTCGACCGGGACACCTCGCCGCCGGCGGCGACCGCGACGGTGGCGCTGGTCGCCCCCGCGGGCGCGCCGACGGTCGTCGTCGCATCGACGGCGTCGGTCCGGGAGCGCTCGACCGCCCGCAGCGTCGGCTGGACCTCGTCGGCCGGGTCCGGCGTCCAGGTGCCCCGATACCGGTAGCGGTACGGCGTCCGGTCGGGGTAGGTGTCGAGGACCGCCCAGGTCATCTCGGCGGTCCGGTCCAGCGCGTAGACGGTGCGGCCGTCGAAGCCGGGGTCGTTCCGGAGCGGCTGGAACGGGTGGTTCATCCACGGGCCGTAGGCGGGCGGGACGAGGACGACGGCGTCCGCGGGCGGCCGCGGCTCGAACGGCGCGTAGGCCTGCTCGTAGTTGTCGGTGTAGGCGGCGTTCCGCTCGACCGGCCGGTCGAACGCCGCCACGGCGGCGCCGCCGACCACCGGCGCCGAGACGGCCAGGGCGGCGACGGCGACGGCGCGGCGCTGCCTAGTCGAGAGGCCGTCGGTCACGTTCGCCGAGCGTCCGACGGCCGACCGGAGCGCGCGGCCGGCGCGGGCGACGGCGTGGCCGCCGAACACCGACAGCGGCAGCAGGAGCGCGAAGTGGTAGAACGGCCCGAAGCTGGCGATGAGGCCGTCCCGCGGGTCCGTCGGCGTCGCGAGCAGGTTGGCGTTCCCCCAGAAGTAGAGGTTGCCGACGGCGACGCTGACGACCAGCCCGATCAGCACCGCGCGGAGCTGGCGGTCCGACAGCCACGGCCCCGTGGTTCGTTCCCGCGTGTCGGCGGTTTGTGCCGCCGTTCCGGCGGTCCGCTCCGGTGTGCTGCGTGCGAGGACGACGCCGACGGCCGCAAGCGCGGTGCCGAGGGCCCCGAGCGGGCCCCAGCGGGTCGCGAGGTACCACAGCACGTAGGCGTTGGCCTCCAGCGCGCGGGCCGGGGTGTAGGTCATCTCGTGATCGAGGATGCGGCGCCGGCCGAACCCGAGGCCGTCCAGCGGGGCGAACGCCTGGTAGGGGAACACCAGCGGGTCGCCGGTCACCACGGCGTTGTACGCGAGCGTGACCCCGACCCCGGCGAGGCCGGCCGCGACCAGCGCCGCGTACTGTCGGACGGCGCGCCGCCGTTCGGTCGCCAGCACCCACAGCGAGTGGACGGCGAACGGGACGGCGAACAGCACCGCCGTGTAGGGCCGGGCGAAGAACGCGACGCCGCTGGCGAGGCCGGCGCCGGCGGCCCAGGCGACCGACCGCTCGCGACACGACCGTACGTAGGCGGCCGCGAACGCGAGGTTCAGGGCGAAGGTGGGCGCATAGGGAAGGAACGAGGCGGAGGTCATGACGTACATCGGCGCGGCCAGCAGCAGCCCCCCGGCCGCTACCCCCGTCCAGCGGTCGAACGCCCACCGTCCGAGGGTGACCACCAGGCCGGTGCTGGCGGCGGCGACGACGGCCAGCGAGAGCCGCGGTTCGCCGAGCGCCATGCCGGCGGCGAAGGTCGCCGCCGGGACGGGGCCGTACTTCGGGTAGAGGCCGCGGTCGCTCTCGACGAAGAACCACGGGCGGAACGGGCCGTCGACGGGCGGCCGCAGGAACAGCCGGCCGTCCAGCAGCATCGCGGCCTGCTGGAGGTAGACGCCCTCGTCGTGGTTGACGGAGAGGTACGGGAACAGGACGAGTGCGACGGCGAGTATCAGGCCGCCGGCCAGGGCGGCGAAGGCGAGCGTGGGCCAGCGGCGGCGGGCGAGCCTCGGCCACCGGCGGAGCCGCGTCCGGAGCTCGCCCGGGTCCATGTCAGACGTCGACGCCGGCCTCGCGCATCAGCTCGATGGTCGGTTCGAGCTCCGACAGCTGCGTGAGGTCGAGGTCGCTCGGCGGGTTCAGCTCGTCGATGGGCGGCAGCGCGCCGATGGGGTCGACTTCGGGGATGAGCGGGTACTCGAAGGTCGTCCGGGCGAAGTAGTCCTGGGCCTCGGCCGACAGCAGGTGGCGGACGAAGTTCGCGGCCATCGACTCGTCGGCGGCGGTGTCGACGACGGCGGCGCCGGCGACGTTGAAGATGGCGCCGGCGTCGTTCTCGGTGAACGCCGTCGACAGCGGCGCGTCGGGCCGCGGGTCGAGCACCCGCTGGACGTAGTAGTGATTGGTGAAGCCGGCCGAGATGTCGCCGTCGGCGATGGCCTGACACACCTGGAACTCGTCGGGGTAGCGGCGGACGCCCGAGTCGAGCATGCCCTCCAGCCAGGCCCTCGTGGCGTCGTCGCCCTCGAGGATCCGCATCGCGGTGACGAACGCCTGGAAGGAGCTGTAGCCGGGCGCCCAGCCCATCGCGCCGTCGAAGCGGTCGGCGTCGGGGAACGCCGCGATGTCGTCCGGGATATCCCCCTCGTCGAAGGCGTCGGTGTTGAACGGGATCGAGCGGGCGCGCCCGGAGGTGCCGGTCCAGCGATTGTCCTCGTCGCGGAACTCCTCGCCGACGAGCCCGGCGACGTCGTCGGGCAGTGGCGTGGTCCGGTCGGCTTCGGCGAGGACGCCGAGGGCGCCGGCGTTGACGGAGAAGAACACGTCGGCGGGGCTGGTGTCGCCCTCCGTCCGGATCTGGCTGACCATCTCGCTGGCGGCGCCGTACCGGACCCGCAGGTCCAGGTCGTCGTAGCGGTCCTCGATGAACGCGACGAGCTCCCCGACGAGGACCTCCGAGCGGCCCGAGTAGACGGTGACGGTGCCCTCGAGGGCGGGCATCGCCGCCATCGGGGTGCCGCCGGGGGTGCCGCGACCCTCGCGGCCCGAGCCGATCTGCCCGACGGGAGCGTCGTCGTTCCCGTCCCCGTTGCCGTTGCCGTTGCCGGGGAGGAGGCCGTTACAGCCGGCGAGGCCGACGGTGCCGAGGGTCGCGCTCGCGGCCAGGAAGCGACGGCGGGAGGTCAATCCGCCACCACCTCCCGGGGCTGCGGTTCGGCGGTCTCGATCGCCTCGAGGCAGTCGAGCCACTCCAGCATCGTCTCGCCGACGAGGTTGAGGAAGGCGCCGTTGGTGTACTCCTCGAAGTCGCCGGCGGCGAGGGTCTCGCCCATCGCGGCGAAGACGCCGGCGTAGCTGTCGGCGTCGCCGCCGACGCAGTGAACGATCTCCCAGAGGTGCTCGTTCAGCTCGAGGCCGGCGACCTCGTTGTTGAGGTCGGAGAACGTCGAGCGCGGCGCCTTGTTGTGCTCGCAGAGGGGCGCGCCGTTGTAGATGCGCTTGTCGAGGACGTCGCAGGCGCGCTTGAGGAACACGCCCGACCAGATGTCGTCGAACCGCCCGACGTCCCACTCGTTGTCGTCCATCGGGAGCTGGTAGAACGCGGGCACGACCTCCCGGCGGAACGCGAGGTTCATCGAGCAGACGGTGAGGTAGTTGCCGCGGGCGGCGACGAAGTCCCGCTCGAAGTCCGCGGCCGACGTCCGGGTCTGCGCCTGGCCCTCCAGGTCGCCGTCCATCAGGATGCGGACGGCGTCCAGGTCGGGGACGTTGGTCCACAGGCCCTGGGAGGCGACGACGTCGTCGACGGCGACCGGTTCGGTCTCGACGGTCTCGTCCATCGCCCCGTAGGGGTAGCCGCGGGGGTAGAGGCCGTGCGCGTCGGCGTTCTGGTAGAGGACGTTCACCCACTGTTCGTCCGAGGCGACGGCCTCGATCTCGCCCTCGAACGCCAGGTTCCGGAGGTGGCGGCCGAAGAAGTCGAACTCGTCGTGGGGCAGCGTGTCGTCGTCGATGAGGAAGCCGAACTCGTAGTCGCCGGCCCACAGGTACAGCAGGCCGAAGCTGGTCTCGGCGTGGCTGGCGGCCGGGATCAGGTCGGCGTACTCGGCGAGGCCGCGGGCCTCGAACCAGGCGGCGCGGCGCGGGCCGTCGAAGACCTCGCCGTCGACGTCGAGCTCGGAGAGCATCGCCGCCATCCCCTCGACGTCGCAGAACTCCTCGGTCACGAGCAGGAACTGCAGCCGGTCCGTGTCGAACCCGTGGCGCCGCGCGTTCTCGACGTAGGCGCGGACGCACTCCGGTTCGCGGACGGTCGGCACGATTACGCAGCAGTCGGTCATCTCACACGACGATATTTTAGGGAGGCCTAAAAGACTGCCGGAACGCGGCCGCCGGCCTCAGAGCCGCGACGCTCCGAACGCCGCGATCCCGATGGAGACGGCGGCGACGACGGCGACGACGAGCATCGGATCCAGACCGAAGAACCCCCCGTCGGACGGCCCGTCGGCCGGCGTGGGCGTCGCCGTCGGCGTCCCGTTCTGTGAGATCGCCGTTGGCGTCGGCGTCGCCGTGCCGTCGCCGCCGGATCCCGCCGTCGGCGTTGCCGTGGACCCGGCGTCGGGCTCGTCGGTCGGCGTCGGCGTGGGGTCGGCGGTCGGCGTCGGCGTGGGGCTCGCGGTGGGTTCCGGCGTGGGCGTGGGCGTCGGCTCCGACGGGGGCGGACCGAGCTCGTCGCGGGCGGCGGACTCGTTGTCACAGCCCTCGCAGATGGCGAAGTAGTGGGAGGTCGCGTCCAGCTGGATCGACGAGTTGTCCCCGAAGGCGGTCCCCTGCACCGTCAGGTCGGCCCGGTACCAGCCGGCGCTGTCCGGGTTGCCGACGCACTCGGAGAGATCGAGCTGGAGCGTCTCGCCGACCTTGTAGTCCTTGTCCGGGTCGGAGACGTCGAAGTCGGCCGTGCCGCCGCTGAAGGAGCCCTCGTACTCCTCGAACTCCGTCTGCCCCCCGCCCTCCGTGACGGAGAGGGTGGCCGGCTGCTGGAGGAAGCCGCCGCTGCAGCCGGTCACGTTGCCGGCTGACAGGGAGAACGTGGCGTCCGTCACCTCGGCGAACCCGGACCGGGCGTCGCCGAAGTTGTCCGTCAGTTCCGCCTCGAGCGTGTAGGACACGTCGGCGGCGCCCGGCGAGGGGTTCGACGGCGAGACCGTGTAGTCGGTACTCGCCGGCTCGTGGCTGGCGAGGACGGTGGCCGGGAGGGCACTGGCCGACAGGACGGCGACGGCGAGGGTGGCCAGGAGGACGGACGTCGAGCGTTTCATTACGCAACCACTACGGATGAAGGTGATAAAAGCTTTCGACGACGTCACCGCCCGCCGGGCCACCGTAGACGGCTTCCCGCGCCCCTTCCGTGGCCGAGACCGAGAGGCCCGTCCATACCCGCCGGGACGGACACGTTCATTGTGTCGGCGCCGGAACAGCCGCCATGTCCACACGGATCCGCCAGTGGCTCCGCACGCCGGCCGGACGACTGCGGGCGCCCTGGCGACTGCTCGTCGTCGGTGTCGGCTTCCTGCTCGTGACGCTCGGCGTCACGGTGGGCGCGCTGGTCCTCGGCGTCCCCGTCGACCCGACGCGGGCCGGCGGGCCGGCGCTCGCCGCGGCCCTCGGCGTGCTCGTCGCCAACGGCGTCGCCGTGACCGCGTTCGTGCTCGTCGCCGCCCGCTCGCTCGACCACCGTGTCCCCGGCGACCTCGGCTGGCGGCTGGACGACCGGACCGCTCCCGACCTCGCGGCGGGCCTCGCCGCCGGAACCGGGCTCGTCGGCGCCGCCTACGCGGTCGGCGTCGCCATCGGCGCCTACCGGCCCGCCGTCGACCCCGCGGCCCCGGCGGGTTACCCGTTCGCCGCGTGGCTCGCCGTCCTGGCCGCCGCCATGGTCGCCGTCGGCGTCTACGAGGAGCTGCTGCTCCGCGGGTACGTGCTCACGAACCTCGCCGAGGGCTTCACGGCGTTCGTCGGCGCCCGCGGCGCGGTCGCCGCCGCCCTCGGCGTCTCCAGCGTCGCGTTCGGCCTGCTGCACGGGCTGAACCCGTCGGCGAGCCGGCTCTCGCTGGCCACCATCACGCTGGCCGGCGTCATGCTCGGGGTCGGCTACGTCGGGACCGGGTCGCTGTCGTTCCCGGTCGGCGTCCACGTCGCCTGGAACCTCACGCAGGTGCTGCTCGGCCTCCCGGTCAGCGGCCTCGACGTTCCCGTCCGGGTCGTCCGGACGACCGTCGCCGGCGACCCGCTGGTCCACGGCGGCACCTTCGGCCCGGAGGGCGGCCTCATCGGGCTCGGGATGACGGCCGCCGGCTGCGTCGTGGCGGCGGCCTACGGCCGCCTCGCAGGCCGTGGCGCGTGGACGGACGTGGCCGTACCGGCGCTGAAGCCCGAGGCGTGACGGTCAGCCGCCGAGGTAGGTCTCGGTGATGTAGTCGTCGCCCTGCAGCTCCTCGGCCGTGCCCTCGCGGACGGCCTCGCCGTTCTCGAGCAGGTAGATCCGGTCGGCGTGCTCCAGCGCGAACGTCACGTTCTGCTCGGTGAGCAGCACCGTGACGCCCCGGTCGGTGATCGGGCCGAGCGCCTCGGCGATGTCCTGCAGGATGACCGGCGCCAGCCCCAGCGTCGGCTCGTCGAGGACGAGCAGGTCGGGGTCGCCCATCAGCGCCCGCCCGATGGCGAGCATCTGCTGTTCGCCGCCGGACATCGAGCGCGCGTTCTGCTCGCGGCGCTCGTCCAGCCGGGGGAACAGGTCGTAGACGAACGCCTTCCGGTCGTCGATGACGGCGTCGTCTATCTTGTAGCCGCCGAGCTCGAGGTTGTCCTCGACGTCCATGTAGCCGAACAGGTCCCGCTCCTCGGTGCAGTGGATCATCCCCTGTTCGACGAGGCCGGTCTGGCCGACGTCGGCGACCTCCTGGCCGCGGTACTGGACGCTCCCGTCGTACGACAAGAAGCCCGACGCCGTGTTGCAGAACGTCGTCTTCCCGGCGCCGTTCGGACCGATGAGCGAGACGATCTCGCCCTCCTCGACCGCCACGTCGAGCCCGCGGAGCGCGGTGACCTTGCCGTAGGAGACCTGGAGGTCGCGGGCCTCCAGCACCATCTCGCCGCCGGCCGGCTCCTCGACGTCGGACTCGAACTGGAACTCGCCGGCGTCGCTGCTCATATCTCCTCACCTCCCAGGTAGGCCTCCTGGACCTTGGGGTCGTTTTTGATCTCGTCGGGCGACCCCTCGGCGATCTTCGTGCCGAACTGGATCACGAACGCGCGGTCGATCAGGTTCAACAGCCCGCGCATGTTGTGGTCGACGACGATGAGCGTCATTCCGTGGTCCCGCAACGACAGCATCACCTCGGTCAGCTCCTGGACCTCGTTGCCGGAGAGCCCGGCGAACGGCTCGTCGACGAGCATCACGTCCGGCTGGGTCGCGATGGCCCGGCCGAGCTCCAGCTTCAGCATGCCGGCGTGGGGCAGCTCCGACGGCGTCTGGTCCATCACGTCGCCGAGGCCGACGCGGCGACAGATCTCGCGGGCCAGCTGCTCGGTCTCGCCGCCCATCCCGGACAGCGTGAACAGTCGGTCCGGCGCCAGCGCCAGCTCGATGTTCTTGACGACCGCCCGGTCCTCCAGCGGCGCGAACTCCTGGAACGTCCGGGACATCCCCTTCTTGACCATGTCGTAGGCCGGGATGCCGGTGACGTCCTCGCCCTTGAAGTAGACGGTGCCGTCGGTCGGCGGGT
>CAZATR010000124.1:0-7702 GCA_964488035.1 uncultured Natronomonas sp. | reverse complement strand
CCAGCGAACAGCTCCCGAAGGTCGAGACGATGGAGGCCACGCCGGAGTCGCCGTACGCGCTCTCGAAGTACTTCACCGAGGAGCTCGCCCTGGAGTTCAGCGAGTTCTACGACATCGACACGGTGGCGCTCCGGTACTTCAACATCTTCGGCCCCCGGCAGGACCCCGAGGGCCAGTACGCCGCCGTCATCCCGAAGTTCATCGACCTGATGCTCGACGGCCAGCGCCCGGTCATCTACGGCGACGGCGAGCAGTCCCGCGACTTCACGTACGTCGACAACGCCGTCCGGGCCAACGTCCTCGCCGCGGAGGGCGACGTCACCGGCGAGGCGTTCAACGTCGGGGTGGGCGGCCGCGTCACGGTCAACGGGCTCGTCGACGCGCTGAACGAGCAGTTGGGTACCGACATCGAGGCCGTCCACGACGACCCGCGTCCGGGGGACGTCCGGCACTCCCACGCCGATGTCTCGAAGGCCCGGGAGCTGCTGGGCTACGAGCCCGAGGTCGGCTTCGAGGAGGGCCTGGAGCGGACCGTGGCGTACTACCGGTAGGCGGCTCAGGACCGCAGTCGGGCCGGGAGGTTGGAGGCGACGGTCGAACGGAACTGGGTGGAGAGCCCGAGCAGCGCGGCGAAGTAGACCGCCGCCCCGAGGGCCACGAGGACGACGACGGTGACCGCGTTGGCCGTCACGACGGGGAGCCAGTGGAAGCTGGGATCGACGGCAGCGACCGCGCGCCGGCCGCCCAAAACGGCGAGGCCCATCGTCCCGGCGGCGGCCACCTGTCTCGCGATCTCGCCGATCGGGACCTCGAAGGAGGCCAGCGACCGCAACGCGGCGAAGGAAAGCGTCAGCCCGAGAGCCGCCGATATCGCGGTGGCGATGGCGGCCCCGAGCACCCCGACTTCGAGGACGAGAACGACGTTGAGCGCGACGTTCGCGGCGATGAACACGACGTTGACGCGGAAGGCGACGTCCGGGCGGTCCAGCGCGTTCAGCCCGTACATCAATTGCTCCTGGTAGCCGTACACCAGCGCGGCCAACACCAGCACCCACAGCACGGTCGCGCCCTGTACGAATTCGGGGCCGTAGATGCGGAGCAGCCCGGGACCGATCAGGGCGCTCCCAACGAGGCCCGGGATGATGAGCAGGCCGTTGTACGTCAGCGCGTCCGTGAGTAGCGTCGACACCACCGCCTCGCTGCCCTCGGCGTCGGCGCGGCTCAGCTCCGGGAACATCGTCGAGCTGATCGCCGACCCGAACAGCGTGAGGAACTTCGTGACCCGCCAGGCGACGTAGTAGACGCCGACGAGGCCGGAGGGGACCAGGGCCGTCAGGACGAGGATGTCGACCTCGTTGAACGAGCGGGCCTGCAGCCGACCGAGCCAGGAGTACTTCGCGAAATCCACGAGGCTCTCGACGTGGCGGCGCGCCGGTCGGGCCACGCCGGTCGAGATGACGGCGAAGCCGACGACGCCGACCAGGACGCCGCCGGCGGCGTAGCCGAGGAGCATCCCGGTGAGACCCAGCCCGACGACGACGAGGGCAAGTTGCAGGAGGCTTCGAACGCCGATCTTCAGCGGCGACAGCAGGCCGGCGACGTGAACGAGTCGCTCACCCTCCAGGGCGGCGACGGCGGAGAGGCGGAACAGCTCCGTCAGGATCAACAGCGACACGAAGGCGGCGACCGGGCGGCCGACGTAGCCGTCGACCAGGTCGCCAGCGACGAGCACCGCGACGGCGATGACGGCCGCCAGTGCGGCCACGAGTCCCAGGCCCGCGACGAAGTAGGCGGCGGGCTCCTCGCCCTCGCTGATCCGCTTCCGCATCGCCGACCCGACCCCGAAGTCGCCGGCCAGCCGGAGCCAGGCGACGAGCGCCAGTACGGACGCGTAATACCCGAGCACCTCCGACCCGAGCACGTTCGCGAAGTAGATCGTCGCGAGGAAACCGAGTAGCGAGCCGAGGAACTTCGAGGCGAAGACGACGGCGGACTTCTGGCCGATTCTCATGGACGACCACCCCCGCTCGGCCCGGGGCGACGGCGACGTGACACACCGGCACTGTTCCCCCGACGGTCATAAACCCTCCAGTAGCACGGGCGGCGGCGCGACACGGTTCATTTACAACCCGGCGACCGGAACGGTCCGGTAATGGCCCCGGATCCGAACGTCCTGCTCGTGGTCCTCGACAGCGTTCGTGCCGCGAACGCGGGAATCCACGGCCACGCCCGCGAGACGACGCCGTTTCTGTCGTCCTTCGCCGACGAGGCGACCGTCTACGAGCAGGCCAGGACCCCGGGTGCCCGCAGCATCACGGGGCACGCGAGCCTGTTCACCGGCCGCACCGTCGAGGGCCACGGCCTGACGAGCGCCGCCAAGCGCCTGAAACCGGGGACGACGGTGTTCGAGACGCTCCGGGACGCCGGCTACGAGACGGCGGTCTTCTCCGAGAACGTCTGGATCACGGACGTCGCCATCGGGCTCCGCCGGGGGTTCGACACCGTCGTCGGCCCGCAGAACGTCCCGTTCCCGGAGGCGCTGGACGCCCGACGGTTCGTGGCCGAAGAGGGCCGCGGCAACTACGCCGCGTTCCTCCGAGCGGCGGCCGCCAGCGACCGGCCGTTCCGCTCGCTCGCCAACGGCGTGGTCACCAAGCTCGCCTCCGACTATCCCCACCTGTACCCCTTCGACGCCTCGCCGCCCGGCGACGTCTACCTCGACCGGTTCCTCGAGTGGCAGGCCGACGCCGGGGGCCCTTGGGCTGCTTGCCTCAATCTCATGGACGCCCACCGCCCGTACGAACCGGAGGCCGAACACGACCAGTGGGGCGACGACGAGCTACGGTCGCTTCAGGAGCGGGTGCCGAACGACTGGGAGCTCCCCTCGGAGCCCGCCGGCTGGTGGAAGTTGTCCGCGGTCGAGTCGCTGTACGACGGCGCGATCCGACAGACCGACGCGCTGCTCGAGCGGCTGGTGTCGACGCTTCGGCGCCGCGACGCACTCGAGAACACCCTCCTCGTCATCACCAGCGACCACGGCGAGGGGTTCGGCGAGCCGAGCCGGATCCGCCCGGGGATCAGGGTCGCCGGCCACAACACGGCGCTGCACGAGGTCATCCTCCACGTCCCGCTCGTCGTCAGGTTCCCCGGCCAGACCGAGGGTCTCCGGACGGGCGGGCTGGCGTCGATCGCCGAGTTCCCCGCCGCCGTCTCGGACGCACGCGAGGGCGAGTCGGGCCCGGACTCCTTCCGGTCTGACACCGTCTTCGCCACCTCATACGGCCTGACGGCCGACGAGCAACTTCGCTCGCGGGCGGCGCGCTACGTGTCGAATCCGAACCAGCTCGAGGGCTTCAACGACCGCCTCCGGGCGGTCTACGAGGCCGATGGGGACACGGTCCGAAAGCACGTCGCCTGGGGAAGCCGACGGGCGGTGGTGGTGCGCGTCCGCGACGCCGGCACGGCCTACGTCGAGGCGGAGATCGACCCCGCCACCGTCGACGAGCGGTTCGAGGCCGTCGACGATGGCGGGCTCGTTGAAGCCGGCGAGGGTATCGAGGCGGTCGACGACACCACACAGCAGCGCCTCGAGGATCTCGGCTACATGTGAAGCCGAGGCGAGACGGGACGGCATGATCCCGACTCCGAGTAGCCGCGAGACGGGAAGGTTTTGTAGCTTCCGGTACCCGCTTCGGACAGATGGAGCCCAACGTCGTCTGGGTCACGCTCGACAGCATCCGAGCGGACCACACCACCATGGGGGGCTATCACCGGGATACGACGCCCAACATCGCCCGGATCGCCGACGCCGACGCGGGCCTTACGTTCGAGCACTGCATCTCCTCGGGAACCGGCACACCCTTCTCGTCAGCGTCGATCCTCAGCGGCACCTACCCGACGCGGCACGGCGTGAAAATCTCCAACGAGTACTTGCCGGATCGCCTCGAGACGCTCCCGGAACTGCTCGACCGTGCGGGCTACCGGACGGCCTGCCTGTCGCGGAACTCCTACGTCAGCCCCGGCACGGGTCTCGACCGAGGCTTCGACCGGTTCTCGTGGGTCTCCGGCTCGAACATCCACCGGACCGTCCCGCTCCGGACGCTCGTGAAGTACTTCCTCAACCTCCGGCGGCACTCCGCCGGCCTCGTCCGCGACACCGCCAAGTACGCCACACCGTACGTGATGAACGACGTCGCCAAACGCTGGCTCGGCGACCTCCGGGCCGGAGAGCCCTTTTTCTTCTACCTCCACTACAACGAGCCACACCGCCCGTACTACCCGCCGCTTCCGTGGCTGGACACCTACACCGACGACATCGCGATGTCCGCCGAGGAAGCCGCCGAGTTCGCCATCGACGTCCACCGGACCCTCGACGAACGCATCGCGGAGGGTCTCGATTTCACCGACGAGGAGTGGGCCGCCATCCACGCCATGTACGACGCCGAAATCCGCTATACCGACGAGATGATCGGGCGGCTGTTCGGCCACGTGCAGTCGCTCGACCTGGACCGCACGATCTTCATCGTGACCGCCGACCACGGCGAGCTGTTCGGCGAGCACGGCCTGCTGTCGCACAAGGTCGTGGTCGACGACGCCCTCACGCACGTGCCGCTCGTCACCCACGGATTCGAGGGCCTCGATGGCCAGACCGACGAACTCGTCCAGCACGTCGACCTCACCACCACGCTCGCCGAGATGGTCGGGCAGGGCACCGACCAGCTCCAGGGCGTCGACCTCCGTGAGACGACCCGGGAGCACGCCTTCGTCCAGCGCGGCCCCTTCGATTTCGGCCTGTTCACGGACCACAACCCGGACTTCGACACATCCCGGTTCCACCACGGCACCGTCCACGGCATCCGCACCAAGGGGTTCAGATTCGAGCGTAGCGACTCGATGGAACGACTGTACTCGCTCCCCGACGAGGAGACCGACGTCCGCGAGGCGAACCCCGAGGTCGCCACGGAGCTTTCGGAGACGCTGGCCGGGTGGGTCGAGTCCCACGCCGACGCCGTCCAGGCCGAATCCGACTCCCAGCTCGACGACGCGATGCGACGACAGCTTCGGGACCTCGGCTACGTCGAGTAGGGAGCGGGCGCTGTCGGCCCGGGCGCCGTCCTCACATGTACCCGAGGTCCTCGAGCTGTTCGCGGACGTCCTCCGAATCGGCGGCGCCCCCGCCGACCTCCCAGCGGGGCGCGGGGACGTGGGCGCCGTCGGCCAATACGGCGTCGATGGCGTCGGCGACGTCGAGCACGCTCCCGATCCGGTCGATCGTCTCGGGGGCCGTCCCGGCCACCATCGCTTCCTCTGTGTGGAGGCCGTCCTGGAGCCCGTGGTCGCTGACGAGCAACAGCTCGTCGTCGGGCCCGAGGTCCCCGCGGAGTTCGCCGACGAACTCGTCCAGTTCCTCGTAGGCGCCCGCCTGGAGCTCCGGCCTGGAGTGGCTGACGTGCCCGATCAGGTCCAGGCCGCTCGTATAGCCGAACACGAGTTCGTGCTCGCGACCGCGGAGCGCCCGGCGGGTCCGGGCGATCCGGATCATCGCCATCTCGAGACACTGCTCGTAGAACGCGACGGGGTCGGCCGACCGGTGGCCGCCGGTCGCGTCGGGGTCCCGCTCGAACAGCTCGCCCATGTGACGGCGGAGCCGGTGTTCGCGGTCCTCGGTGTCGGGGTCGACGACGTAGTTCGGGACGCCGATGGCGGTCGCGTCGCGGCCGTCGAACACCGTCTCGAGGCCGTTGTCGGCGTAGTACGACGCCGGGACGCGGAAGGCGTCGGCCCCGGTGTTGGTCAGCAGCCAGGCGCCGAGGCGGGTCTGGAGGCCGTCCGGCACGGTGTAGTCCGCGACCCTACTCAGCGCGGCCAGCAAGGGGTTCTCCCAGGCGACGCCGTCGTCGAGCTCGAGGCCGTGCTCGGCCGGCGGGAGCCCGGTGATGATGGTCGGCCACAGTTCGTGGGTGCTCGGCTCGCCGCTGGACGAGACGATGGTGTCGATGGTGCGGTGGGCAGACAGCGTGAGGTTCGGGTGGGCCGCCGGGTCGACGAGCTCGGGGTCCAGCGCGTCGATCCCGAGCACGACCAGGGTCATGTCCCCACGTCGTCGCAGTGGACAGTTGAATGGTTCGGTGCAGGAGCGGCGTCGGGAACGTCGGGAGCCGTGACGGCGAGGTGCGGGGTCGTGCAGCCCTCAGCCAGTCCCGGTCGCCGTCTCGAGGATCGCCCGATACCGCTCGACGGCGGCCGGGAAGCTGTACTCGGTCTCGATAAGCTGTCGGCCGTTCCGACTGATCTCGGGGAGGTCCTCCCGACCGAGAATGGCCTCGACGTCACGAGCGACGGCGTCGGCGTCGAGCTCGTCCATCAGGAACCCGGTCTCGCCCTCCCGCACGACGTCCGGCACGCCGGAGACCGGACTGGCGTACACCGGCGTACCGCACGCGAGCGCCTCCAGGATGACCGTCGGTAGGCCCTCGGTCGGCCGGGAGGGCATGATCAACAGCCGGAACCGGTTCAGCTCGGACGGGACCTCGTCGTGGTCGACCCAGCCGGCGACCGCGACGTCGCCGGCCGCGATCTCGTCGGCCAGCGTCTCGCGGAGCCACCCTTCGAGGTCGCCGCCGCCGACGAACCGGAACCGGACGTCGTCGGGCAGCCGGCGGGCGACCTCGGCGAGCGTCCGGATGCCCTTCTCCTCGTCGAGCCGCCCGAGGAATCCGACCACCGGCTCGCGGTCCTCGTACGGCGTGGTCGGCGCGAACGCATCGACGTCGACGTACCGGGCGCCGTCGGAGTACAGCTTGTCCTCGAAGCGGTCCAGCCCGAGTTCCGCGGCCATCGACGGCGTGTACGTGACGATGCCGTCGGCGAGCGCGTAGCCGGTCCACTCGAGCAGCCGGACCGACCCGGCCAGCGCCCGCGCCAGCGGCGCGGGCACCCGGCGCTCCCAGTACAGCCGGAGCGTGAGCGGCACGTCGCCGCGCGGCTCCAGAAGCACGGTCTTGCCGGCGAGTTTCGCGACGACGATCGGGAGCAGGTACGCAGTGGCGCCGTAGAACAGCGCGACGTCCTCCTCGCGACGGGCGAGCACCCACGCCATCCAAAGCTGGTTCAGCACGAACCGAACGGCCGCGACCGGGATCGAGTCGCCCTCGTCGCGCTCGGAGACCTCGAAGACCTCGTGGTCCTCCCGGACCGCCGAGTCGGCCGGCAGGTTCGCCGTCACGAGCGAGACGCTCGTCACCTCGGCGAGGACCTCGAGCAGCGTGCGGGTGGCCGTCTCGCCGGCGCCGCTCAGCGGGTGCGTGACGACGCAGACCGACGCCTGCTCGGGGTCGCTCATCGCTCTGGTCGGCGGTTGGGGGAGTCGGCGGTTTAGTCCATCGATAGCCGTCGGTCGGAATCCCGCGAGGTTCCGTCGGCGACCGACGCGACCGCGCCGGGAGGCGAAGCCTCAAATCCCCGCCGGTGATACGGACCGCCATGCACGTCAGCGTCGTCGGCAGCGGCTACGTCGGTACAACCCTCGGCGCGTGTCTCGCGGACCTCGGCCACGACGTCGTCGCCGTCGACATCGACCAGGGGGTCGTCGACCGGCTCAACGCCGGCGAGTCCGCCATCCACGAACCGGGACTCGACCCCCTCATCTCCGCCTACGCCGGCGGCCGCCTCACCGCCACCACGGACCACGCCGCCGTCGCGG
>CAZATR010000123.1:0-7834 GCA_964488035.1 uncultured Natronomonas sp. | reverse complement strand
TTACGTCCGACACGGAGCGGACGTCTCGCGGCGGCGCCGATCGCCACGGCCCCGACGGCGGCGGATCGAGGCCCGCGACCGAGCCGGGGCTTTCGGGGAGGAGCCCCGGCCCGGCCGACCTCGACGGCCGCCGGGCCATGGGTTTTTGCGTCGAGCGACCCACCAGGGGTCATGACCTTCAGCCTCTGTGTCCACGAACCGTATCGGGACGACGAGGGCACCGAACAGCACCGTTTCGGCGTCGCCGTCACCACGCGCCTCGTCGGCGTCGGGACGCTGTGTCCGTTCGCCAGCGAGGACGGCGCCGTCGCGACCCAGAGCCTCGTCAACGTCGAGCTGGGCCGGACGGGCATCGCGTACCTCGCCGACGGCCTCGCCGTCGAGGACGCCCTGGACGCACTCCTGAACGCCGACGACGGCGCGCCCAACAGGCAACTGCACGGCGTCGACGCCGACGGCGCCTTCACCTTCTCCGGCGAGGAGTGCAAGCCCTGGTTCGGCCACCACGACGGCAGCGACGCCGTCGACGGCCACTACACCGTCGCCGGGAACCTCCTGACCGGCGCGGACGTGATCGAGGCGGTCGCCGACACCTACGAGGCGACGGCACCGTCGTCGGACGCCGGCGCGACGAGTCCCGACACGAACGACGGCCCGGTCCCGCTCTCCGAGCGGCTGCTCGACGCCCTCGCGGCCGGCCACGACGCCGGCGGCGACAAGCGGACGGACCTCGCCGTCCAGAGCGCCGCCCTGCTCGTCGAGTACACGGCGGAGCGGCCGTTCGACCGCGGCTACACCGACCTCCGCGTCGACGCCACCGAGACCCCGATCGCCGACCTCCGGGAGACCTACGAGCTCGCCGTCCGGGGCCACGCCGACGCCATGGCGAGGTACGAGGACGCCTACGAGGAGGACGAGATGTCCGGCGTGGAAGACGCGGGATGATTCCCCACCGGGGCCGCAGCCGGCCACCCACCGCTTCTCCTGGCGGATGAAGGGCGAGCGGGCTACGGGAGTCCGACCCCGCAAGCACCGCAGGAGCGACTGAAGGGAGCGACGAGGAGCCCAGCGTGGGTCGGACGACCGTAGCGCGCGAGGGCTTCAGGAGGCGTTTCGTAGCGCCGGTCCCGAGGCGCGTAGGGAACCCTCTGAAGCCCTCGCGTGCTCGGGGTGCCGGGACTCGCTGCGCTCCTCGGCCCGCGGGGCCTGCGGTCCTTACTTCGCCCGGGCACCGCCGAGCCCGCTCCCCTTCATCCACCAGGACTGTGGTCCGCGGCGGTTCTACGGGAACTGTGGAACGTCGATTCGAATCCACACCCCGTCCAACCCTGGCCGCACCGTCGTTCAGACGGACATCTGCAGCTTCCGGACGGCCAGCCTCGGCAGCAGCGGGAGGATGGCGGGGAACTCGAGGCCGAGCTGCTCGGAGAACGCCTGCTGGTCCCAGTAGTCCCGCCACGACGTGATGCCGTCCTCGGCGACGTCGACGACGGTCATCGTCGGGACCGCGACGTGGTTTCCGGTCGCCGGAACGGGGCCGAGCGGGCCCTCGTGGGTGCCGGCGTACCGGCCCTCGATCGCCGCCACCCCGTCGTTCGAGGTGATGGCGCGGTCGACCTCGAGGCGGAGGTCCGGGAAGGCCTCGAAGATCTCGGCGGTGTACTCGTGGAGTTCGTCGCCGCTGATGTCCGCCTCGAGCGGGTCGGTGAACGTCGCCCCATCGGCCATCGCGTCCATCAGGCGGTCGGCGTCGTGGTCGTTGAACGCGTCGATGGCCCGCTCGATCCGCGGATCCATGTCATCCGTTGCCATACCTCTGAAGGGGGCAGCGATCACAAAAAGGTGGGTGCCAGCGCGGGAGGGCGGGCTACACGTGGAACTCGTAGAGGTCGTCGCCGACGTGGTGGAGGTTCTCGAGCACCTTCCCGGAGTCGCCGAGCATGTCGTCGCCGTCGGTCTCAGCGCGGGCGACCGCGAGCGCCTTCCCGTGGTTCTCCTCGACGACCACGACGAGGTCGCCGGGCGCGATGTCGTCGGTGGCGTCGACGATGCCGGGGCGCATGACGTTGGCGCCGTCGGAGACGAAGGAGATGGCGCCGCTGTCGACGGTGACGACGTGGCGGTCGGGCGGGAACGCGTTCGCGCCGCGGACGGTCAGGAAGAGGTCGCCGTCGAAGGAGGCCACGAGCGGCTCGCCGTCGACGAGGACGACCACGCGGTCGACGTCGGTGAACTCGACGCGCTCGAAGTCGTCGCCGGCGAGGTCGACGCCGAGGTGGTCGGCCAGCGAGGCCGCCAGCTCGTCGATCTCGTCCGAGCGGAGGTGGTGCCGCGACTTGACGTCCATACCCCGGGTTCCGCGCGTGCCGGGTTAAAAACCGCCGGTCCGGCCGGACCGGACCGATGAACCGCGGCCGCTCGTGCCCGCGCCCGCCATCGCTAAGTCCGCGGCGACCGGTGTGCGGGTATGATCGACCTGCGGAGCGACACCGTGACGACGCCGTCCGACGCGATGCGGACGGCCATGGCCGAGGCCGACGTGGGGGACGACGTGTACGGCGAGGACCCGACGGTGAACGAGCTGGAGGCCGCCGCGGCGGACGTCCTCGGCACGGAGGCGGCGCTGTTCGTCCCCTCGGGAACGATGGGTAACCAGATCGCCGCGCGCGTGCACACCGAGCGCGGCCAGGAGGCGCTCGTCGAGCGCGAGAGCCACGTCTACAAGTGGGAACTCGCCGGACTGGCCCAGCACGCCGACCTCCAGGTCCGGACCGTCGACGGCGGCGAGCGCGGCGTCGTCACGCCCGAAGCCATCGCGGACGGATACGTGGAGGCGGACGGCCACCGTCCGGGGACCGGCCTGGTGTGTCTGGAGAACACGCACAATAGCAAAGGCGGGACGGCCATCGCCGCCGGCCGCATCGACGCCGCCTGCGAGGCGGCCCACGACAGCGGCGTCCCCGTCCACCTCGACGGCGCCCGGCTGTTCAACGCCGCGGCCGCCCTCGACGTCGACGCCGCCCGGCTGGCCCGCGAGGCAGACTCGGTGATGTGCTGTCTGTCGAAGGGCCTCGGCGCGCCCGTGGGCTCCGTGCTAGCCGGCAGCGAGTCGTTCGTCGACGACGCCCGTCGCGTCCGGAAGCTCCTCGGCGGCGGGATGCGGCAGGCCGGCGTCGTCGCCGCACCCGGCCTGCTGGCGCTGGAGAACCGCGACCGGCTCGCCGAGGACCACGCGAACGCCGAGCGGCTGGCGGCCGGCCTCGACGACCTCGACGGCCTGCGGGCGCGGGAGCCCGAGACGAACATCGTGCTGGTCGAAACCGACGCGCCGGCCGACGCGTTTCTGGAGGACTGCGAGGCCGCCGGCGTCCTCGGCGTCCCGTTCGGCGAGCACGTGGTACGGTTCTGCACGCACCTCGACGTCACCGCCGAGGACGTCGAGACCGCTCTCGAGCTCATCGCGGACCGCTGAACGAACTCGTTGCCGGACCGAGGCGGGCCCGACGGCGGGCGGCGCTACTGGCGGCCCTTCCGCATGCCCTCGGTGAAGCTCAGAAGGGTGCGGCGGATCATGAGGTAGAAGGCGAGGACGATCAGGAGGAGGACGACGATCATGCCGACGAGCACCGGGTCGAGGTCGCCGTGCAGCGACGCCGGCGCCCCGGCGGCGAGCGCGAGCGGGGTGGGCATGGCCGCCGGTTTTCGCGCCAGCCCAAAGTGGTTTCCGGGAACAAGGTTCATGCTCCTTCACGCGAAACGCCCGGTCGATGAGCCTCCTGCCCTCCAGTCCGGACGTCGCCCCGGACAGCGAACCCAGGCTCGTCGGCCTCGAGAGCGACGAGGCCGACGACCTGATGGCCGCCCTCTCCTCGGAGACGGCCCGGCGACTCCTCGCGGAACTCCACGACGAGCCCGCGCCGCCCGGCGAGCTCGCCGACCGCGTCGACACCTCGCTACAGAACGCCCAGTACCACCTCGAGAAGCTCGAGAGCGCCGGCGCCGTCGAGGCCGTCGGCACCGCCTACTCCGAGAAGGGCCGAGAGATGACCGTCTTCGGCCCCTCTGACAGCCCACTCGTCATCTACGCCGGCGAACAGGAGCGCGCCTCCGGCCTCCGGGCCGCCCTGACCCGATTGTTCACCGGCGTCCTGGCGCTCGGCGTCGGCTCGCTCGCCATTCAGGAGCTGTTCGGCCGCAGCGTCTTCCGGCGGGCGAGCGAGGATGCAGCGCCGGGCGCAGGCGGCGCCGGGGGAACACCGACGGCGACCCCGGACGGTGGCAACGGCGCCGACCGAGGCGCCGGTGATGGCGGCGGCAACGGCGCCGATATCGCCCGGGACGATGGCGCGACGGCCACCGGCGAGCCGACCGGAACCGAGGTCTACGACGCCCGGACCGCGAACCGGACCGCCGAGGCCACCCCGGAGCCCGTCGGGACCCCCGCGGCGACGAAAACGGAGGCCCCACAGGCCGGTGGCGGCGCGGCGGGGACCGAGACGCCCGCGCCGACCGACACCCCGGCACCCAGCCCGACCGCCGTGGAGGACGCCGGTGGCGGGCCGCTCGACCTCGTCGACGGCCTCCTCGAGGGCCTGCTCGCCGGCGGGCTCCCGCCGGGGCTGGCGTTCTTCATCGGCGGCCTGGCGGTGCTACTGTTCGTCGTCGCGACGACGTACGTCCGCGCACAGCCCTGAACGGCCCGGTTTCGGTAGCTCAAACGCCCGTTTGAGCTTACGTCGACGCTTTATCAGTGGCGGTCCACCCTCGAACCGCGCCGGGGCCCACGGTCCCGGAGCCCGGTCCCGCGCTTCGGCCCTCCACCACGCCGCGCCCCGGCGTCCCTGGCTCTCCCCGCCCGATTCCACGGTCGCCCGCTACTCCTCAAGCGGCCGGGGCGCCACCGCGAACACCTCGAACACCTCGCCGGCCGGCTCCACGAGCCGGCCGCGGGCCCGCCCCGCATCGTCGTCCCACTCGAGTTCCGCGTGTGCCGGTCGGTGCCACCGCGGGTCGGCGTGGCTCCCGGGGTTGCACACCGGGATCGGCCCGTCCCGGAACCCGGGGTCGTGGGAGTGGCCGACGACGATCAGGTCCGCGTTCGCCTGCCGACCCGCCATGGCCAGGGCCGTCCCGGTGTGCTCGTGGCCGTGTGCGACGAAGACCCGGAGCCCCTCCCACTCGACGACCCGGTCGGCCGGCAGCTCCGCCCGGAGCGCCGCCGGGTCGTTGTTCCCGCGGACGGCCCGCAGGTCACACCGCTCGTGGAACCCCGCCAGCACGGCCTCGGTGGTGAAGTCACCGGTGTGGATCACGAGGTCGGCGGCCGCGACCGCGGTCGCGGTCCGGCCCTCAAGGCACGGTGAGTCCCGGCCGTGGGTGTCCCCACAGCAGACGAGCATGCCTCCCGTTCCCGCGCCGCCCCTATGACACCAACGGCTCGGCCGTTGCGCCCGACCGAGGACACCAACGGCTTAGTGGCTGCCCTCGATGGGGCCGGTATGGCAGGTGCCAGTACGGGCGTCGTCCTCGCCGCGATGTTCGCCAACGGCGGCATCGCGGTCCTGAAGTTCGTCGGCTTCCTGTTGACCGGGAGCCCCTCCATGCTCGCCGAGACGTACCACTCCATCTCCGACACCGGCAACCAGGTGCTGTTGCTGGTCGGCATCAAGTACAGCCAGCGCGAGCCGACGCAGGCCCACCCGTTCGGCTACGGGAAGGCCCAGTTCTTCTACGCGTTCCTCGTCTCCGTCCTCCTGTTCGGCATCGCCGGCTGGGAGAGCCTCACCCACGGCATCGAGAAGATCCGACATCCCCACGAGGGGGAGGCCGGCGGGGCCGCGGAGTTCCTCGGGTTCACCATCGACATCCAGCTCCCGGTCGATCCCTTCTGGGTGTCGGTGGCCGTCCTCCTCGGCGGCATCGTCTTCGAGACCTACGCGTTCGCGAAGGCCCGCGCGGAGCTGAAACGCCAGATGGACGAGTACGGCTGGTCCGGCTACCGTGAAGCCTTCCAGGAGACCAGCGACCTCACCACGCTGACCGCCTTCACCGAGGACACCGTCGCGCTGCTCGGGCTCATCGTGGCGCTCGTCGGGATCACCGCCGCGCGGTACCTCGACAACCCGGTGTTCGACGCCGCCGGCGCGGTCGTCATCGGCGTCCTCCTGATGCTGTTCGCCGTGCTGCTCGCCATCGAGAACAAGCGGCTCATCGTCGGCGAGAGCCTCGGGACCGACGTCGAGGAGAAGCTCGAGGCGATCGTCGCCGACCAGGACGGCGTGCGCCACGTCGACGCGTTCCGGACGGTGTTCATCGGCACGCGGAACGTCCTCGTGACCGCCGACGTGAGCTTCGACGAGAGCCTCGACACCGGGGAGATCGACGCCGCCATCGACCGCATCGAGGCTGCGCTCCGCGAGGCCGACGACCGCGTCCGCATCGCCTACATCGAACCCGAACTGTAGCCCGCCGAACCCGGATACCGGCACGACGACGGTCGATTCGAGGGGTTTTTCTCCCGCAGTCGGCAACTCCGGGGTATGCTCACGGCGGGCGTCATCGCCGTCCAGGGCGACGTCGCCGAACACGCCGCGGCCATCCGTCGGGCCGCCGAGCGGCACGGCGAGTCCGTCACCGCCGAGGCCATCCGGACCGCCGGCACCGTCCCCGACTGCGACCTCCTGTTGATGCCCGGCGGCGAATCGACCACCATCTCCCGACTGCTGGCCGAGGAGGGCATCGACGACGAACTCCGCGCGTTCGCGGCGGCCGGCAAGCCGATGCTCGTCACGTGTGCCGGCCTCATCGTCGCCAGCCGCGACGCCAACGACGACCGCGTCGCGACGCTCGACGTCCTCGACGTGACCGTCGACCGGAACGCCTTCGGCCGCCAGCGCGACAGCTTCGAGGCCGCCCTCGACGTGGCCGGCCTCGACGAGCCCTTCCCCGCGGTGTTCATCCGCGCGCCCGTCATCGACGATGTCGGCGACGGCGTCGAGGTGCTGGCCGAGGTCGACGACCGTCCGGTCGCCGTCGGACAGGACAACGTGGTCGGGACCGCGTTCCACCCCGAGCTGACCGACGACTCGCGCCTCCACGGGCTGGCGTTCTTCGACGAGTCGTCGTAGGTCGCGAGGCTCCGCGAGCGGCCCGTATGGTACCGCGTCACGCTCGCTGGCGCGGAAACACCGAAGGACTCGCTGCGCTCGTCCTTCGAGCTTCGGAGTTACGCCCGCTTGCTAGCGCTTCGCGGCCGAAACTCCGAAACACCGGAAGACTCCCGCTGGTCGTCTTCCGAGCGTCGAATTCCGGGCGCTTGCTACCGCGTCGCGCCCGGAATATCGAAACACTACCCTTTTGAGGCTGCTGTCGAAATCAGCGTGTATAATGGGCCGACGCAAGAAGATCGTACAGGAGTGCGAGCGGCTGATGGACGAGCCGGAGAACATCCGGAACATCGCCATCGCCGCCCACGTCGACCACGGGAAGACGACGCTGACCGACAACCTGCTCGCCGGCGCCGGCATGATCGCCGACGAGAGCGCCGGCCAGCAGCTCGCGATGGACACCGAGGAGGACGAGCAGGAGCGCGGCATCACCATCGACGCCGCCAACGTCTCGATGACCCACGAGTACGAGGGGGCCAACCACCTCATCAACCTCATCGACACGCCCGGCCACGTCGACTTCGGCGGCGACGTCACGCGGGCGATGCGGGCCGTCGACGGCGCCCTCGTGGTCGTCGACGCCGTCGAGGGCGCGATGCCGCAGACCGAGACCGTCCTCCGGCAGGCGCTCCGGGAGGGCGTCAAGCCGACGCTGTTCATCAACAAGG
>CAZATR010000122.1:0-7908 GCA_964488035.1 uncultured Natronomonas sp. | reverse complement strand
GGCAGTCCGAACCGAAGAAGTGGGGCGGCCCCGGCGCCCGGGCCCGCTACCAGAAATCCTACCGGTGAGGTGGTAAGGCATGATGGTACCGGTCCGGTGTTTCACGTGCGGTAACGTCGTCGGCGAGCACTGGGAGGAGTTCAAGGCCCGCGCCCGCGAGGGCGAGGAGGACCCCGCCGAGGTGCTCGACGAGCTCGGCGTCGAGCGCGCCTGCTGCCGGCGGATGCTCGTCTCCCACAAGGACCTCGTCGACATCGTCTCCCCATACCAATGAGAGGCACGAACCGATACGAGAAGGCGCGGATCCTCGGGGCGCGAGCCCTGCAGGTGTCCTACGGCGCCCCCGTGCTCATCGACACCGACCAGACCGAGCCCATCCTCGTCGCCGCCGAGGAGTACGACGCCGACGTGCTCCCATTCACCGTCCGGCGGGGTGACGACTAGATGACGCTCATCACGGAGGTGCGGCTGCGCCGCATCCTCGACAGCCGCGGAACCCCGACCGTCGAGGCCGAGATCCGGACCGAGAACGGCGGGTTCGGCCGCGGCGCGGCGCCCTCCGGTGCGTCCACGGGCGAGCACGAGGCGATCGAACTCCCGGCGGGCGAGGCCATCACGAAGGCCCGCGAACTGGCCGTGCCGCGGCTCGAGGGCCAGGTGTACGCCGGCGATCAGCGCGGCGTCGACAGTACGCTTCGGGCGGCCGACGGCACCGACGACTTCTCCGAGATCGGCGCCAACGCGGCGGTCGCCATCTCGATGGCCGCCGCGAAGGCCGCCGCCGACGTGCTCGGTGCGCCGCTGTACCAGCACCTCGGCGGGGCCTTTCGCGGCCGGAACTTCCCGGTGCCGCTCGGCAACGTCGTCGGCGGCGGCGAACACGCCGCCGACGCGACCCACATCCAGGAGTTCCTCGCCGCCCCGGTCGGCGCCCCGTCGGTCGCGGACGCGGTGTTCGCCAACGCCCGCGTCCACGGCGAGGTCGGCGACGTCCTCGACGACCGCGGCGTCGACGCAGCCAAAGGCGACGAGGGCGCCTGGGCCCCGTCGATCTCCGACGCCGAGGCCTTCGAGATAGTCGAGGAGGCCGTCGACGCCGTCGCCGACGAGGTCGGCTTCGAGATCGCGTTCGGGCTGGACGTCGCCGCCGCCGAGCTGTACGCGGACGGTGCCTACCACTACGGCGAGGAGACCCGAACGCCCGCCGAACAGATAGAGTACGTCGCCGACCTCGTCGCCGAGTACGACCTCGTCTACGTGGAGGATCCCCTCGACGAGGACGACTACGAGGGCTTCGCCGAACTGACCGATCGAGTCGGCTCGAGGACCCTGATCTGCGGCGACGACCTGTTCGTCACCAACACCGAGCGGCTCGAGGACGGCATCGATCGGGGCGCCGCAAACAGCGTCCTGGTGAAGCCGAACCAGATCGGGACGCTGTCGGACGCCTTCGACACCATCGAGCTGGCCGTCGCGAACGGCTACGACCCGGTGGTCTCCCACCGGAGCGGCGAGACGGAGGACACCACGATCGCACACCTCGCCGTCGCGACCGACGCGCCGTACGTCAAGACGGGCGCGGTCGGCGGCGAGCGCACCGCCAAGCTGAACGAACTCATCAGAATCGAGGCAAACGCATGAGCGACAACGAAGAGGGGCTCGACGCCTCCGAACTCGACGAGGAATTCGAGGAGCTCGACGAGGAGGCCGCGGCCGCCGAGGCCGACCCCACGGACGAGGAACAGCTCGACGCCGCCGACGAGGCGGCCGAGGACGCCGACACGGACGCCGAGGCGACCGATGACGAACCCGTCCTGAACGAGGACGTCATGCCGGACGACGAGGCCGACCTCCTCATCCCGGTCGAGGACTACCTCGCGGCCGGCGTCCACATCGGCACCCAGCAGAAGACCAAGGACATGGAGCGGTTCATCCACCGCGTCCGGACCGACGGCCTGTACGTGCTGGACGTCTCGACGACGGACCAGCGCATCCGGACCGCCGCGTCGTTCCTGGCGAACTACCAGCCGGAGCAGATCCTGGTGGCCTCCAGCCGCCAGTACGGTCGGTTCCCGGCCGAGAAGTTCGCCGACGCCGTCGGCGCCCGCGCCCGCACCGGCCGGTTCATCCCCGGCACGCTGACCAACCCCGACTACGAGGGCTACATCGAGCCCGACGTCGTCGTGGTCACCGACCCCATCGGGGATTCCCAGGCCGTCAAGGAGGCCATCACGGTCGGTATCCCGGTCATCGCGATGTGCGACTCCAACAACACGACGTCGAACGTCGACCTCGTCGTCCCGACGAACAACAAGGGACGGAAGGCACTCAGCGTCATCTACTGGCTGCTCGCAAACGAGACGCTGGACCGCCGCGGCGCCGAACCCGGCTACGCCCTCGAGGACTTCGAGACGGAACTGTAGACCCGTTTTCGCGTTCCTGGTCAGTCACCCCGGCAGCGACAGCTCCGCCAGTTCCTCGTAGACGAGGTCCTCGGGCACCGTCTCGGCCCACCGTACGTCGGCGACGGTCCGACCGGAGGCCGCGCTCCCGTGGGTCTTCCGGCCCTCGAAGACCAAGTAGGGGTTCGGGGCCGGCGGCCGGTCGGTCCGGTCGTCCATGTAGAGGAGATGTACCTGGACGAGGCCCTCCAGGTCGGCCTCGAGGCCCGTCGCGTCCGCGAGCGCTCGGCGGGCGCAATCCCGGTAGGATTCGCCCGGTCGACGTTCGGCGCCGGGCTCGATCCAGTCCATGCCGTCCTCGTAGCGGACCAACAGCACGCCATCGTCTCCGTGGACCCTGACGCCGGCGCCGCCGACGACACCGAAGGACTCGAACCGGTCGACGAGCGCGCCGCGTGCCCCCGGCTCGCACTCGAGGCGGCGGCCGACGAGGTCGACCCGACCGTGTTCGGCGGCCAGGTCGGCCACCAGCGCGTTGACGTGCCGGAGGAGTTCGACGGACACAACGGCGCTGTGACCCTCCAGACGCTTGGGCGTTACTGAGGGCGCGGTCGGACCGACCGAACGGGCTGGACCACGACGGTAACCGAGGTGCGCTTCGGTTACGCTTTTTACCGGGCGGCCTGACGCTGGGGTATGACCACGTCGAGCGCCCCCGGGAAGGTGTATCTGTTCGGGGAGCACGCCGTCGTCTACGGCGAACCCGCCGTCCCGTGTGCGATCGAGCGCCGGGCACGGGTGACCGCGGAGCGGCGCGAGGACGACCGCCTCCGGGTGAACGCCGAGGACCTGACGCTGGACGGGTTCACCGTCACCTGGGGTGGCGACGCCGAAGACCGGCCCGACGTCGACGTCCCGTCGCCGCTCGTCGAGGCCGCGATGGGGTACGTCGAGGGCGCCATCGAACAGGCCCGCGACGCCGCCGACGCGGCCGAGGCTGGCTTCGACGTCACCGTCGAGAGCGAGATCCCGCTCGGAGCCGGTCTGGGCTCGTCAGCGGCCGTCGTCGCCGCCGCCATCGACGCCGCGACCCGCGAACTCGGCGTGCCGATCGACGCCGCGGACGTCGCCGACCGAGCCTACCGGGTCGAACACGACGTCCAGGACGGCCAGGCCTCCCGCGCCGACACGTTCTGCTCGTCGATGGGCGGCGCCGTCCGGGTCCGGGGCGACGACTGCCGACGCATCGACGACGTCCCGAACCTCCCGTTCGTCGTGGGCTACGACGGCGGCACCGGCGACACCGGAGAACTCGTCGCTGGCGTGCGCGCGCTCAAGGAGGAGTACGGATTCGCCGCCGACACGGTCGCAGCCATCGGGAACGTCGTCCGCCGCGGCGAACGCGCCCTCGACGAGGGCGACGTCGAGGAGGTCGGACGACTCATGAACTTCAACCACGGGCTGCTCTCGGCGCTCGGGGTCTCGGCTCGCTCGCTGGACGCGATGGTGTGGGCAGCCAGGGAGGCGGACGCCCTCGGCGCGAAGCTCACCGGCGCCGGAGGTGGCGGCTGTATCGTCGCCCTCGACCGGACCGAACAGACCCACACCGCCCTGGAGTACACGCCGGGCTGTGAGGAGGCCTTCCGCGCCGAACTGGACATCGAGGGCGTCCGGGTCGAGCGATGACCACCGTCCTGAAGCTTGGCGGCAGCGTCATCACAGAGAAGGGCGTCCCGGAGACCGTCGACGACGAGGCACTCGAGCGGGCCGCCGCGGCGCTGGCTGGCATCGACGACCTCGTCGTGGTCCACGGCGGCGGGAGCTTCGGTCACCACCACGCCGACCGCCACGGCGTCACGACGGCCGAGGGCACCCACGACGCCGACGCCATCCGCGACATCCATGGTGCGATGAGCCGGCTCAACGCCGCCGTGATCGACGCCCTCGCCGACGCCGGTGTCCCGGCGCTCCCGGTGCACCCGTTCTCGGTCGGCCACCGTGACCGCGACGGCACGCTAACGCTCCCGACCGGCCAGGTCCACACCATGATCGCGGAGGGATTCGTCCCGGTCCTCCACGGCGACGGCGTGATCCACGCCGACGAAGGGGCCACGGTGCTCTCCGGGGACGAACTCGTCGTCGCCCTCGCCGCGGCGCTGGACGCCGACCGCGTCGGAGTCTGCTCGGCCGTCCGGGGCGTCTACGACGACGATGGCGACGTCATCGACACGATCACCGACTTCGACGAGGTCGCCGCGGCCCTCGGCGGCAGCGACGCCATCGACGTCAGCGGCGGGATGACCGGCAAGGTCAGGGAACTCCTGGCCCTCGATGCCCCGGCGCACGTCTTCGACCTCGACGACCTCCAGGCGTTCCTCGACGGCGACCAGCCGGGCACCCGAATCGATTGAAGGGTTTATCCCCGAAGCCGGGACCAGACCCCTCGTGCTCGAATGAGCCGCCCGGACGCGACACGCGGGAGCGCGGTGCACCGCGTCCGGCCACTTCCCGCCAGGGAGGTCGCCGCACCGCCTGTCAGCCCCACTCCAGGTCCGTGGCAAGCGCGGCCTTGTCGACCTTCTGGCTTCCCGTCCGCGGGAACGAGTCGACGAAGACGACCCGCCGCGGCTTCTCGTAGCCCGCCAGCCCGCCGTAGTCGTCACAGAACGCCTCGACGTCGGTCTCCGTCAGGTCCTCGTCCGCGATGATCGCCGCCGTCACCGCCTCGCCCAGTCGGTCGTGGGGCGTGCCGAACACAGCGGCGGCCGCCACGCCGTCCATCTCGGCGAGCACGCTCTCGACCCGAGAGGGAGCGACCTTCTCACCGCCGGAGAGGACGATGTCGTCCAGGCGGTCGACGAAGTAGAGGACCCCGTCATCCCGCCGCACGACGTCCCCCGTTCTGAACCAGGACGGTCCGTCGTCGGCAGGCGGCTCGAACGCGTCGGCGGTCAGTTCCGGCGCCTCCCAGTAGCGCGGCATGACGCTGTCGCCCCGCAGCCACAGCTCGCCGTCCTCGCCATCCGCGACCGGTTCCCCGGTGTCCGGATCGACAACGCCGGCCTCGACGGTCTGGACGGGGTCGCCGAGTGCGCCCTCCGTCCGCGGCGTGTCAGGTGTCCCCGCGACCGTCAGGCCGGCGGCCTCCGTCTGGCCGTAGTAGTTCAGTAGTTCGTCCACGTCGAAGACCGACTCGAACTCCTCCAGCGTGGACTCGGCGGCAGGGCTCCCGCCGTAGAAGCACATCCGGAGCGACGAGGTGTCGTGCTCGCGGGCTTCCTCGGTCCCGAGAACGTCTACCATCATCGCCGGCACCAGGCCGGAGACCGTCGCGTCCGACGCCTCCACCAGGCGAGCCCACTCCGCCGGACCCCAGGCGGGGTGGATGACGATCGAGCCGCCGGTGAACAGCCCCAACAGGGTCGCGCCGTGGAACCCGCCGACGTGGAACAGCGGCACGGAGACGACCGCGGTGTCCTCCGCCGTGACGTCGTAGGTCGAGACGCCGGCCTCGACCTGCGCCCCTACGTTGCGGTGCGTCTGGACGACGCCCTTCGGGTCGCCGGTCGTCCCGGAGGTGTGCATGACGACCGCCGGTTCGTCGTCCAGTCGGGTGGCGGGGCTCGGCGCCGCTTCGGGGTCACCGAAGACGTCAGCGTCGAACTCGCCGTCGTGCCCGTGGATGAGAGCGTCCGTCAGTCCGGTCGCCTCGGCGGCCTCTGACACCGTGTGCGCGAACACCGAATCGTGGACGAGGACCTCGGGGTCGACATCCTCGAGGACGTACGCGACCTCCTCGCTGCCGAACCGGTAGTTCACCGGCGTGAACGTACAGCCGGCCCGCCAGGCACCGAGGGCGACGGCAACGACCGTCGGGTTGTCGAGCATCATGGCCGCGACGCGGTCGCCGTGGTCGGTCCGTGGTTCGAGGTAGGCAGCCACCGCTGCCGCCTGTCGGTCCAGGTCGGCGTAGGTGAGGTCAGTCCCGTCGGGATCGACGACTGCCGACTCGTCGGGCCGGGATCGAGCCCGTCGCGCGAAGCGCTCGTAGAGGTTCATGGCACCCCACTCGGCGGCGGCCAGCATAAGCGTGCGGCCTGCCGGCTGACCACGGTTTTTACCTCCTGGTCACGAGGAACGGACGATGGAGTACGATCGGCACGAGTTCACCCAGCCGCTCTATGGCGGGGTGAACGTGCTGCGGGTCGGTGACACGCTGGTGGACACCGGCCACGTCGCGCCAGTCTCACGGGATGCGGTCCGCGAGGCGCTGGACGGCCCGCTGGCCGGCGTCGAACGGGTGCTCCACACCCACCCGCACATCGACCACGTCGGGGGCTCCCAGACCATCGACGCCCTGGCGGAGTTGCCGCACCTCGTTCCGGAAGGGGAACCAGACCTGCTCTACGATTACGCGGACTACCTCCGACGGGCCCGGGAGGAGATGACCCGGCTGCTCGCCGGGTTCGACCCCGACGAGAGCACCTGGGACGGCTACTTCCCGGTTCAGGACTACGCCGAGGACGATATCAACGTGATCCGCGAGATCGCTGACGGCGAAACCGTCGAGCTCGGCGGGCAGGAAGTCGTCGCGGTCTCGACGCCTGGCCACGCGGAGCCGCATCTCGCGTTCCACCACGAAGCAAGCGGCACCGCCCTCTCGGGGGACCTCGTCGACGCCGACGGGCGATTCCAGTACGGGCCGCTCCTGGGCGACGTCGGCGACTACAAGGACTCCCTCCGGCGCCTACGGGCGCTCGACCTCGACCGGCTCGTGCCGATGCACGGTCCCGAGCTGTCCGACCCCCTCCAGTGCATCGACCGGTCGCTCGAGAACGCCGACCGAACCGAACAGCGGCTCCTGACCTTCCTGGCGGATCGGTCACCTGCACACGCCCGGGAGTTCGTGACCGACGACCTGGGCGTCGACGGCGCCCGGACGCCGTTTCTCACGCTCGTCACGTACGAATACGCACGCCACCTCGAGGACAGGGGTGAACTCGACTTCGACGTGACGGACGACGGGATCCGACTGCGACGGCTATAGGTCCAGGATCTCCTTCGCGATGATGTTCCGCTGGATCTCGCTCGCACCCTCGCCGATCTGGTAGATCTTCGTGTGCCGATAGTGCCGCTCGACGGGATAGTCGGTGGTGTAGCCGTTGCCGCCGTGGAGCTGGATGGCGTCGCTGGCGACCGCCTCGGCGATCTCGGAGGCGTACAGCTTCGCCATCGAGGCGAGCTTCGTCGGTTTCTCGTCGGCGTCGACGCGAGCGGCGGCGTCGTACACGAGACGGCGGGCGAGTTCGACCTTCATGGCCATGTCCGCGACCTTGTGCTGGACGGCCTGGAACTCCCGGAGTTCGCGGTCGAACTGCTCGCGCTGGCCGACGTAGTCGACGGTCTCCTCCAGACAGCCCTGGGCGATGCCGAGCGCCTGGGCGGCGATGCCGACGCGCTCCTCCTCGAAGAACTCCATCAGCTGGTAGAAGCCGGCGTCCTCGTA
>CAZATR010000121.1:0-7919 GCA_964488035.1 uncultured Natronomonas sp. | reverse complement strand
ACCCAGATCAACGTCAACGACGACACGCCCGAGGGCCTCGAGAGCGACGAACTCGACGTCATCACCCGCCAGTACCACCCGGAGGCCAACCCCGGCCCCCACGACACCCTCTCCTTCTTCGACGACGTCGTCGCGCTGACCGAGGAGCGGACGGCCGCGCCGACGGCGGACTAGCCCCGCCTCGCGGTCGTCGACACGCCCGGGGAGATATCGCCCGGCGTCGGCCCCGTCTTCGTCAGTCGGTGGCGTCCTCGGGCCGCCTACGCCCTCCTGCGGACCGTTCGCCGTCGCGGCCGGCCCGCAGAGGCGACCCATGGTGGCCGGAGGACCGGCGCCCACGCGCCGGCACCTCGGGCCGGCCCCGACGCCGAAGCCGCTTGCCCGCCGGCTTCGTCGCGCGACGCGCCGCCACAGATCTCGGTCTGGTAGAAACCGGAGCCGCGGAACCGCGTCCGATTCAGTTGCTCGGCCGTGGCCTCGGCGAGGTACTCGTCATCCCCGAGCCAGCCCTCGTGGGTGTGGGCGCCGCCGTCGGGAAGCGACGGGTCGTCGATGTGGCCGACGACGTTGTGGAGCAGTTCGTGGGTCATTACCCCGGCGCGGTGGGTGTAGTTCCCGGGCTGCTCCTCGCGGGGCACGCCGGTGACGAAGCTGCTGTAGCCCGGCGTCGTGCCCCACCCGTGGATGGTGCTCGTCGGCCGACCCAGGACCACGAGGTGGTCCCGACAGTGGCGTGGCCCCATGCGCTCGGCGGTGTAGAAGCGCGTGTGGTCGGAGCCGTCGCCGACGCCGAAGCTGACGGACTCGTTCAGCGCGCCGCCGTCCCGGATGTGGATGTCGATCCCGGTCGAACCGTCGGGGTTCCGGACCGGCATTTCCGCCCAGATCTCCCGGAGGTGTCGTCCGTCCCGGGCCGTCAGCGGCTCGACGTTGGTCCCGTGGACGACGGTCACGTAGAGGTCGAGGCGGCCGACCGAGCCGTTCGGGAGCCGGGCGCCCTCGGGGGTGCGGCCGTTTCGGAGCCAGGCGTCCGTCAGGCGGTCGCCGGCGGTGTCGGGCGTCGGCCGGTCGTAGCCGATGGAGCCGAGGCTGACCGTCCCGTCCTCGGTCCGTGCGACGCCGTCCCGCTCGTCGAAGGCCGTGTCGAGGAATCCGCCCGCGGTCTCACTCGCCCCGCCGCCTTCGCCGAGGGTCCCGACCCGGTCCGGGATCGGAGCGGCGACGCCGAAGACGAGCGCGGTCGCCAGCAGGGTCGTCACGGCGACGACCCCGGCGGGGCCCTCCGGGATCACGACGCCCGTCACGCGGTGGACCGGGCCGGCGACGGCGGCGGCGAGGAGGAACCCGACGCGGATGAGGAGGTAGCCGACGACCACGGTGATCGGGAGGGCGGCGACGGCGAGCACCGCGACGCCGATGGGACTGTTGAGGAACTCGATCCACTCGCCACCCCCGAACATGCTCCGGGGTCGCCGCGGGACGTAAAAAGCGTGCGTGCGGACTCAGTCGCCGACTATTCGACGAAACGGTACTTCCGCTCGCCCATCCGGCCCCAGCCGTCGAAGACGAACTCGGCCTCCGGCGCGGTGAACTCCTCGACGCTGGTCTCCTCGTCGAAGTTGTGGGCGTCGTGGACGTCCTCGTACTCCTCGAAGGAGAGGTCGTAGCGGGCCGCGAGCTGGTCGTCGATGTTTAGCGCCTCGATCTCGGCCTCGTAGCCCGGCTGGATGGTCTCGACGTGGATCTCCGCCTGGGCGCCGGAGCCGTAGGAGCCGACGAGCAGCTTCTCGCCGGCGGCGTCCTCGCCGGCCTCGGCGAGCGACCGGATGCCGGAGACGCGGGCGACGTGGACCGAGCCGGTGTACCAGTTGCCGACCTCCCGGGAGACGTCCAGCGTCGGGTCGATGGTGCGGTCGTACCACGCGCGGTAGTGGTCGGTGTCCTTCAGTGCGTCCGTGTACTCGCCGAGCGCCTCCATGTAGGCCTCCTCGTCCTCGAAGGCCTCCGGGCGGGGTTGACGCCCGATCTCGTCGCCGAGCTCGTCCTCGACGTCGGTGTCGCGGGTGATGTGGCGGTAGGCGAGCACCGCGGCCTTCCTGACCATCCCGGGGAACGGCGTGTGGAACGGACCGAGCCGGAAGTCGTCGGGGTGGATGTCGCCGCCGACGGACTCGTAGTCGACCAGCGCCTCGCGCATCCGGGCGAGGTAGACGTTCACCGAGCGCTTGCCGTCGACGCTGGGGAACTGCTGCTGGGGCTTGAGGAAGTCCGTCTCGTCGGCGCTCCCGTAGCCCTGGTGGGTCGACAGCTCGACGAAGTCCGGGTCCTCGTCGATGAGCATCGCGACCGCGCCGGCTCCCTGGGTCGCCTCGCCCGGGTCGTCGCGGGCGTACAGCGCTGTGTCGGTCGCGATCACCAGCGCCGCGCGACCGCGGTGGCGGCCGGCGCGAATCCAGTTGTAGGCGTCGTCGATGCTCTGGGTCCCGGCGACGCAGGCGAACTTCCGCTCGCCCTTGTTGGCGTGGTGGAAGTCCCCGTCGAACACCTGCTCGAGACAGCCCGCGATGTACGTCGAGACGGGCTTGGAGTGGTCGAACGCCGACTCCGTGGCGACGTCGATGCGGCCGACGTCCGCCGGCTCCAGGCCCTTCCGCTCCATCAGACGGTGGGCGGCGTTGGCGCCCATCGTCACGATGTCCTCGTAGGTGTCCGGCAGCGAACTGGCGTACAGCCCCAGGCCCTTCGTGTACTTGCCCGGGTCGTCGCCCATCTCCGGGGCGAACGTCTCCGCGAGGTCCAGTTTCAGCTTGCCCGCGTGGATCTCGACGGCGTCGATGCCGACGTTCGTGTCCGTCATGTATTTGTGGCGACGGGAGAGTGATATAAGGGTTTGTCGACCCAGAGTTCGTCGATTGTCGAACTCAACGCAGGGGTCTTGGATTGACTTGGCGGACGTAACGTAAGTCAGGTAGCCCGATCAAGCTCGGATACTGTCTCCAAAACCACCTTCTCCCAGTTTGTATCGGGTTTTGGAACGTAAATCGATACCTCTCGTACGTCTTGGTGACCGCATAGTGTCAACTTAACAGCGATCCGGTGGTCCTCCAGGGGGGTGTGGGGCTTGGCAGTCCGGGGTTGGCGTTGAGACTTGGGTAGACGTGGGCGTAGTCGTCGCAGTGGGTGTCGCGGTCGAACCACCTGCCGGGTCACGGATCGAGATGAAGTATTCGCCAACATCGCCGTTGTCATACTCCAACGTGAGGACGAACCAGTCCTCCGTGTTGAGGCCCTCGTGGAAATCCAGGCTGACCTCGGTGGTGGTACCACCCGCGAACGTGATGGCCGGGTCTAGTGTCTCGAACGCGCCCTCGACCTCGAGCGTGGCGGAATCTCGAGGGGCTCCAGCCTCGGAGATATCGGCCTCCGTCGGGGCAGTACCACTGTGGTTGTAGTGGTTGATTCGCGCCTCGATGGCGTTGACATCGCTGGAGTCCAGGTTCTCGAACTCCACGTCCACTTGGGACCCATTCAGAGAGGTGACCCCGTTGAGTCGGACATCCTTCTGGTTTGGAGATTGACTGCCGAGACTGGGCGGCGTGAACGCGGGATCGCCGTTCAAGCCGACGACCGCACAAGAGACCTCCCATTCCCCATCGAAGGACAGTCTGACCCGGTCGCCTTGTTGGTCGGCGTTCACATTACTCTGATCGTCGAGGATGTTGGCGTTCCAGGCGTCCGCCGGATACCGCGATGGCACGACGATCATCGGATCGGTGAGTGTCGTCGTATGCTGGTGCGAGCCCTTCACCTCTAGAGTGTAAGAGGAGATACCGTTCTGGGAGACGGCGCCGGTCAGGAGATAGAGGCTGACGCGGTTCTCCGTCCCATCGACGAGCCGCTGGTCGGTGAGATTCCCGTCGCTGAACTCCCGAGTGACGACCCGATGCTCGTAACTGATTGCCCGCGGCGGTTGGTATTCGTTGTACCCCGGCGTGTAGACGAGTGTACGAGTCGTGGGATTTCCATCAGCATCGCAGACGTTTTCGGGCGGTCCCGGGGCCCTGATATCGACATCATCCGGGTCGGTCGTCTCCAGTCGCCCGGCGGCCGGCGGTGGGTTCAACGCGACCGACCGGGAGGGAAAACGGGTTCCCAGCTTGAAACCGGTCGATCGGGTCTCCTCGCCGCCGATCGAGTTGATGACGCTGCTGCGAAAATCCGAGAACTGTCCCTCGACATCCTGGAAGTGGTCGGCCTCGACCTGGGCGTTCTCGTTCGGGACGACGAACCCCTGGTAGGCGGAAAACGAGAGCACGAGGATCGTGAAAATCAGCAACGAGCCGATGACGACGGACTGCCCGCGGTCGTCGCACCGGATGTTCATACCAGCGAAACGAGACAACTCGACAAAAGGGTACTGCCGCTTTTACTCCTCGTCCTCGTCGATGACCTCCGGATCCGCCAGCGCCGTCCCCAGCGAGTCGAGCCCGTTCACCCACTCGGCGACCAGGCCGTAGTCGATGTCCTCGGCGACGTCCATGTCGATGTCCTCGCCCTCGAACAGCAGCGTGCCGGCCTTCGCACAGTAGGCCAGGGCGCTGTCGAGGTCCTCCTCCGCCTCGGCGTCCGCGGCGGCACGCACGAACTCCTCGACGCTGCCGTCCTCGGCCGGGCCACCGGCGACGTACTCCTCGGCCGCGTAGAAGACGCAGACGAGCGAGGTCTGGACGCCGTCGATCAGCATCAGCTTCTCCTCGTCGTCGAACTCGACCTCCGAGAGCACGATCTCGCGGATCCTGGCGACCTCCTCCAGCGCCGGCTCCTCGTCGAGTTCGCCCTCCTGGTACTCCGTGACGATCTTCGCGACCGCGATGGCGGTGTCGTCCTGCAGGTTCAACAGGAGCCGCGCGGAGTCCTCGTTCTCCGGGTCGATGTCCTCCTCCCGGAGCCGGTCCAGCCAGTTGTTCCACCGTTCCTCGGTGTAGTACTCGCCAGGGGGCGTGCTCATGCTCGAAGGTATGGAGGCCCGGGGATATGCCTTTTCCTTGTCCCGGCCCGCCGGGCCGCTCGCTCCGGAATCACCGGTCCCGCCTGGCCGTCCGACCGAGTTCCCGCTCGACCGCTGTGACCTTCTCCTCGGCGCCGCCGTCCCGCGTGCGCCTGTCGTCGATCTTGAGGAACGTGCTGACACGGTCGCCCTCGACCGCCCTGTGTGCCGCCCCGACCGCCGCAAGCAGGGTGTCGACGTCGTCAGCTTCGATGACCGTCCCCATCGGGTTCGTCTCGTAGGCGACGTCGAAGTCGTCGAGTGCCGCGACGGCCTTCGCCACTTCGCTCGCCATGCTGTCCTCGATCACCGGTGCCACGCTGAGCAGCGCCACGACCGTCATGGCCGAGGGTACGGCCCGGCGCCAGTTATACCGACGGGCGCCATGTCGGCGTCAACCACTATATCCCGGGCGCCCGACCGTGGTGACATGGCCGACGACCCGGACGACGTGGACCGACTCGCCGTCGAGGCGAACGGCATCGAGTTCACCTGCCGCCGCCGCGAGGACGGCGACCGCCTCGCGCTCTGCCTGCACGGCTTTCCCGACGACGCCGGCTCGATGGACCCCATCATGGACAGCCTCGCCGACGCCGGCTTCACCGCCGTCGCGCCGTACATGCGCGGCTACGCCCCGACCGACCCCGCACCGGACGGCGACTACTCCCCGCAGGCCCTCGGCGCCGACGCCGTCGCCCTCGCCGACGCCCTGACGGCCGAGCTCGACCTTCCCGGCGACGACCCCGTGCTCGTCGGCCACGACTGGGGCGCCGTCGCCGCCTACGCCGCCGACCGCACCGACCCGGCGGCGTTCGACCGGCTGGTCACCATGGCCGTGCCGCCGGGCTTCGAGGCGCTCCTCCAGGAGCACCCCGCACAGCTCCTCCGGAGCTGGTACATGTGGTTCTTCCAGCTCCCCGACACGCCCGAGCGCGCGCTCCGCTGGCGGGACTTCGCGCTCGTCGAGTTCCTCTGGGCCCTCTGGAGCCCCGGCTGGGACTACCCCGACGACCGGATCGACGCGGTCAAGGAGACGTTCCGCACCGGCGACACCGTCGAACACGCGCTGCAGTACTACCGCGACACGGTCCAGGGGCAGGCCGCGGAGCTCGCGTCGGGTCTGCTCGACAGCGACCTACCCTCGACCGACGACGTGCCGCCGGTCCGGACGCCGACGCTCGCCGTCGCCGGCCACGACGACGGCTGTATCGGGCCCGAGCTGTTCGACTACGCCGACGAGGTCATCGAGGACTGCCGGGTGGTCCGCATCACGGATTCCGGCCACTTCATGCACCAGGAGCGGCCCGACGTGGTCGGCGAGGAGATCGTCGACTTCCTCGTCGACTGACCGCCGCCTACGACCCGAGGTACCGCGCCAGCGCACCGGCGCCGACCACGAGAGCACCGGTGACGAACGTTCCGGGCAACGGGAGGACGAACAGGCCGAAACCGACCGCGATCGCGACGCTCGACGCTCTCATGTAGTTGAAGCGTCACGACCGACGGATTGGGCTTGCGGTTCCGGCGAGGTCACGTGGGGGCTACCCCGCAGGCCGGCTTGGCCACCGGCTGGCGTCTCCTGGGCCTCGCTCCCGTCGTCGAGGCGGCGGCGTCGCGGTCCTACGGCCACTCGAGCGGCAGGTGGTCGGCCTCCTCGTGGAGCAACTCGACGTAGGGACGGATTACCGCGAACTGCTCACCCCGCGTGTACGCATCGGCCGCCTCGACTCGTTCGATGAAGCCGGCGTCTTCCAGGTGTGGCAGAAACTGGTGGTGGAACCGGATCCCGTCGGCACGGTCGGGTTCCGACGCAGCGAACTCGATCAGTCGCTCGGTCTCCCAACGGCTGGCCATGGCGAATGCCATCAGGATCCGGCGCGTGCTTCGGTTCCCCAATGCCTCGAATATGGTGTCGAGTGTTACTCCGTCCCCCGTCGATCGCTTGTTGGATAGTGGCATAGGTATGTTACTCATGCCCAGGGCCAGCCCGCCTCACCGGACCGACAGACGGTGCGGCTAATTAGTAACATGTGACTAGGTAGCACGTACCTCGATTTAAAGATTTAGTAGGGAAACGGAACGTTCCGCCGCGTCTACAGGACCTCCGTAGGTTCAGCTTACTCACGATCGGTCCGCCGTTCCACGGCAACCCGTCGGGGTCCTCGGTGTGGATCGACTGCCAGCTGCGTCGCCCATCGGCGCACCCGTCGGCCGGGATTCTCGCGAGCGGAGCGAGCGAGAAGTCGGGCGACGCACGACCACAGGGAGTCGTTCACGGGTCGCTACGCTCCCCGCTCACGTCTCCGAGACCTCACTGCGTTCGGTCTCGCCATGCGTCGGCCGGGATTTGAACCGGAGGAAGACATTCCGGGCTGCTCGCTCCCGTCGGTCGCTGCGCTGCCGGGCCGTGACTTCCAGGATTCAAATCCCTCGTACGATTTCGTGACTCCCGTGGTGCGAGCAGCGCCTCGCAGGTGCTCGGCGCTGCTCGCGGAATGGTCGTCACAGAAATGCGTCGGCCGGGATTTGAACCCGGGTTGTGACCATGGCAAGGTCACGTGATACCACTACACTACCGACGCGCGTTCGCAGTCCGAGGTACCGGAGAGATGGATAAAAGCGTTCCGGAACCACCGCCCCTGCCCGGGTCCGGGTGCCACGCCGAACCCTTACAAGAACGCCTGACAACCGGACGCACGACCGCTCCATACCGCGATACTTTTAAGGATGGGTTCGGTACGACCGGTACAGTCTAGTGTAGGGACACGGAAGCGTCACGGCATGACACGCAGCGTGCTCGTGCCGTCGTCACTCGCTCGGGAGGCCGAGGACAAACGCGAGGCGACTCGCAAACTCGGCTACGTCGCACGCG
>CAZATR010000120.1:0-7977 GCA_964488035.1 uncultured Natronomonas sp. | reverse complement strand
GAACGGTGAGCGGAGCGAACCGTGAGCCCGCGATGGCGGGCGGCGGCTGGGGAGGACCGAGGCGCGGTGCGGAGCGGTTGCGGTCCTGGTGGACTCGAAGGGCGAGGCCGGGTACGGGACGCCCGGCGACGCAAGCACGCGACCGGAGGGAGCGCGCACAGCGAGCCGCGCGACCGTAGCCGGCCGAGGGCTTCGGAGATGGTGGTTGTGGCTTTATCGTCGTATTCGAGCAGGCCAAGGGCTTCGGGAGTCTCCACTATCCTTCAGTAGTTCGTTCCTGAACCACCCGCAACACCTAGCCCCTGTAACGAGCGGTTCGGGACACAACCTGACGACGGCCCCGGCGTCCATTCCGAAGCCCCGCGACCAACAACCGTTATCCGGAACCATCCCTTCGAGCCGGGTGATGGAGTCGCGTCCGGCCGCCGCCCTCGCCCTGGTCGCCGTCCTGGTCCTGGCCGGGTGTACCGCCGGGTTCCAGCCGGCGCCGGCGGCCCCCGAGCCGTCGGAGCCGCCCGCCGAGCCCGGGGCCCACCTCGGGTACTACGACGGCTACTGGCACAACGACACCTTCGACGTCGACGCCGAGAACGGACTCACCGACGCCCAGACGGAGGCCGTCGTCGCGCGGGCGATGGCGCGCGTCCAGCTGCTCCGCGGGCTCCGGTTCGAGGAGGACTTCGAGGTCGACCTCGTGACCCGGGCCCGGTTCCGCGAGGAGTACGGCGGCGTCACCGCCCCGAACAGCGACGGGCCGCGGCGGACGCTCGACAACGCGCAGTTCGAGGCCATGCTGCTCGTCGGGCCCGACCGGGACGTGGTCGAGGTCCGTCGCGACAACCGCGGCGCGAACGTGCTGGGGTTCTACCGGCCGGGCGCGGGCGACATCGTCCTCGTCAGCGATGCCGTTCCGGCGACGCTGGAGGACGAGTACACCCTCGCGCACGAACTCGCCCACGCCCTCCAGGACCAGCGGTTCGGGCTCGACTCCCTCGAGGCGACCACGCTGGACGGTCGGAACGCCCGCAACGGCCTGGTCGAGGGCGACGCGCTCGTCGTCCAGCAGGCCTACCAGGACCGCTGCGAGTCGGGCCGGTGGCAGTGCGTCGGCACCGGTGGCTCGACCGGCGGCGGGCCCGGCGTCGGCGAGGACTTCCACTACGGCGTCTACTACGCGGGCTTCGTTCCGTACGCCGAAGGTCCGTCGTTCGTCCGGTACCACCGCGACCGCGGCGGGTGGGCCGACGTCGACGCGATGTACGGCCGGCCGCCGCGGACCAGCGCCGAACTGATCCATCCCGCGACGTACGGCAGCGACCGCTACGGCACCGCCACGCTGTCGGACCGCAGCGACCGCGAGTGGCGGCGGGTCACCGTCGAGAACGGGTCGTCGTACGCGACGGTGGGCCAGGGCGGGCTGGCGTCGATGTTCGCCTACACCCTCCGGGACCGCTACCGGCCGAACCGGTCGGTGATCGAACGCGAGGCGTTCCTGAACTTCGAGGACGGCCGGCTCGACCCCCGGCGGCCGTTCACCTACGACGTCGCCTACGCCGCCGGCTGGTACGGCGACCGCCTGTACGCCTACCGGGGCGACGGCGGGACGGCCTACGTCTGGAACGTGACGTTCGTCGACCGCGCCAACGCCTCCGAGTTCCGGCGCGGCCACGCCGAGCTGCTCGAGTACTGGGGCGCCGAGCGCGTCGGGGACCGACGCGACCGCGGCGGGCGGGCGACCGGTGACGGTGGCGTCGTCTGGACCTTCGATGGGTCGGGTCGGTTCGACGGTGCCGTCCGGGTCCGGCGGGACGGCGCCAGCCTCACCGTCGTCAAGGCGCCCACCACGGCGGCGCTCGACGACGTCTACGCGCCGGCCCCGGCGGCGTGACGCCCGGGCAGGGGCCCCGCCCCACCCGCGTCGGGGCCGTAGGTTTTTCCTCGGCCGCCCCGACGCCACGGTATGTTCGACGTCGTCCCGGAGGACGCCATCGTCGAGGGCCGGGCGACCGACGCCTACTTCCTGCGGACCGAGGAGGCCCTCGAGCACGCCGGCCGGAACCCGCGCGTCGTCGCCGAGGTCACCGCCGACCAGTTCGCGACCGGCGCCTTCGAGCTGTTCGCCGGCCTGCCGGACGCCGCCCGCCTGCTGGCGGGCCGCGAGGTCGACGTCGACGCGCTGCCCGAGGGGACGCTGTTCGACGGCGGGCCAGTGCTCCGAATCGAGGGCCCGTACCTCGAGTTCTGTCGGCTGGAGACGTCGCTGCTGGGCTTTCTCTCCCAGGCCAGCGGGATGGCGACCGCGGCCCTGGAGGCCCGCCGGGCCGCCCCGGAGCCGTCGCTGCTCAGCTTCGGCGCCCGCCACGTCCACCCCGCGCTCGCCGGCGTGGTCGACCGCTGTGCGATGCTCGCCGGCTTCGACGGCTTCTCCCACGTCGCCGCGGGCGACCTCATGGATCGGGAGGCCTCGGGCACGATGCCGCACGCCCTGATGATCTGCTTCGGGCCCGGCGAGCAGGAGGCCGCCTGGCGCGCCTTCGACGAGGCCGTCGCCGAGGACGTCCCCCGCATCGCGCTGTGTGACACCTACGACGACGAGGTCGACGAGGCGGTCCGGGCCGCCGAACTCGGCTTCGACAGCGTCCGGCTCGACACCACGGGCTCCCGCCGGGGGGACTTCCGGCACATCGTGCGGGAGACCCGCTGGGCGCTGGACGCCCGGGGCCACGAGGACGTGGATATCCTCGTCAGCGGCGGCATCACCCCCGAAACCATCCGCGAGCTCCGGGACGTCGCGGACGGCTTCGGGGTCGGCAGCCACATCACCGACGCCGACCCCGTCGATTTCGCGCTCGACATCGTCGAACTCGAGGGCGAGCCCGCGGCCAAGCGCGGGAAGCTCTCCGGCGCGAAGTCCGTCTACCGGACGCCCGACGGCGGCCACCACGTCGCGCTGGCCGACCGCCCCGGCCCGGCCGACGGCGACGCCCTCCTGGAGCCGGTGGTCCGCGACGGCGACCTCGTCGCCGACGTCGACCTGGGGGCGGCCGTCGAGCGCGCCCGGTCGGACGCCCGCGCCGTCGGCTTCATGGACCGTCCGGATCGGACCGCGTGATCCGGGACCGCGTGATCCGGGACCGCGTGATCCGGGACCGCCAGCACCGAACCGCTTAACCGCGCGAGCGGCGTACGCCCCTCCGGCAGAGGAAGCCCGGTTCCCGTGGGCGGGCGCGGACGGCGCCGCCGTCCGACGCGCGTCCATGAGGAAAGTCCCCCCACCTCCGGGCAGGTGACCGGGCGCAAGCCCGGAGCGGGAGACCGCTGGCGCTGGAACAGAAACGAGACCGCTCCCGGCGAGCGATGAGGCGCGAGGGGTGGCGTCGCCACTCCTCGGCGGTCGCGGGCCGCCGGCCCCGACCGCGCGAACCGACCCGCGAGGGAAGGGAGTCGACCCGCCGAGCGTCGACCCGGGAGAACGGATGGAACGGCGAACCCTCACCGGTGCAAGCCCGCCGCACAGGTAGCCCGGAGTCGCGGCGGGTGCTCAGCCGAATGCCGGGTCGAAACAGAAGGGGGCTTACTCTCCTCAGCCGTCTTCGTGACCGCGAGTGCGAACGCGGCCCGTGCCACGACCGCGAGAGCCGAAACCGTCTTCTGACCCTCGGGCCTTTCCTTCCGATGATGGACACGCGGGTCGTAGCCGTCGGGGTCGCGCTCGTCCTCTTGTCGTCGGGGTGTACGGCCGTCACCGACAGCGGCCTCCTCGGCGACCGGTGGGAGGGCGACCCGGACAACCACTGGCGTTCGACCGTCGTCAACGTGAGCTACGGTGGCGGTGAGCCCGACCGGGACTACGGGCCGCTCGTCAGGGAGGCGGCCGCGTACTGGAGCGAGCACAGCGACCAGTATGCCGGCTACCCCGTCACGCTGCGCGTGATCGAGGACCGCGGACGCGCCGACGTCCACGTCCGGTTCGTCGACCGGGTCGAGGACTGCGGCACCCACGAGGACGAGAACACGGCGGGGTGTGCCCCGATCCTGACGGAACCCGGCCAGGTCGACCGCCCGGTCGACGTCCGGGTCCGGACCGGCTTCTCGAACGACTCCACCGTCGCGGTGCTGAAACACGAGCTCGGCCACACGCTCGGGTTGACCCACGCCGACGAGCCCCACGACGTGATGCGCGCCGAGAGCCGGCTCACCACGCCGCCGGAGACCGACGCGACCGACCGGGCGCTGCCCTGGCAGACCACCACCCTCGCGGTCCACACCGACTACGCGGACGTCCCGTCCGACGAGCGGGCGGCGACCGACCGCCAGGTCAGCGCGGCGCTTGCCTACTACGACCGTGGCGCCGGCGGAACGGTCCCCGCGAGCGTCGCGTTCCGCCGCGTCGACACCTCGGAGAACGCCGACGTGGTCGTCCGGGTGACCGACGACAGCGACTGCCGGGCCGGGAACGGCTCCTGTGGCACGGTCACCGGCCGGGACCCGGACGGCGACGGCACCCTCGAGTACTACACGGGGCTCGAGATCACCGTGGTCGGGCTCGACACCCCGGCCGTCGGGTGGCACGTCGGGCGCTGGCTCGGGGTCGGGTTCGGCCACGAGACCGAGTCGGCGTACCCGCCGCCGCTCCGGGAGAGCGCGAGCTACGAGGAGCGTCGCAGCGAGTGGTGGACCGACGAATAGTGTGCGGGCTGGGGCCCGCGGAGGTCGGGTCCGCTACGTGGCTCCGGCCGGGTCGCGCCGCTTCGGCCGCAAGGTTCGCTCCATGGAGTCGTCGAACGCCTCGGCGTAGGTGGCGGTCAGCTGGCTGGTCGAGAGCATCGAACCGAGGAACCGGTCCTCCAGCCGATCGGAGACGGCCTCGATGCCGTCGAACCGCTCGTCGACGGTCTCGTGGGCCCGCCCCACGTCGGCGACGACGATCCCCTCGACCGCGTCGACGTTGGCGTGGGCCATCGTCCGCGCGAGCGCCATGCCCTCGCGGTGGACGGTCGACCCCGTGGAGGCCAGATGGAGGGCGGCCCGACTCATCCGCCGCTGCGTCTCGGCGGCGGACGGCAGCGGGTCGAGCCGCCCGCCCGGGAGTAGGGAGTGCATGCCGGCCGGTCTGTCCACAGTCAACGGAGGCATATTGATAAATATTGTGAACGACCGGAGGTTACAGTCAGCCGACACTCCCAGGTCCGGCGGTTTCACCGAACAACTTCGAACGGAAGCTGGATTTATTTCCATTCATTATAAGCGGTGGTATCGCCGCCGCTCGGCTCCGGGTCGGCGTGGACGCGTGCTGCACCGTCCCTGGCAAAGGACCCCTACCCCTCGAACCGGAACGTGCCGTTCCGCTGGACGACCTCGCCGTCGACCTCGATGCGGGCGGCCGTCGAGACGTCGGTGATCAGATCGACGTGGACGGCGGAGTCGTTGCCGGACTCGTCCGCGGGGAGGTTCGAGTCGTAGGCGCGGCCCAGCGCGAGGTGGACGGTGTCACCCATCTTCTCGTCGAAGAGGACGTTGTCGGTGACGCGGTCGATGCCGCGGTTCATCCCGATGCCCAGCTCGCCGAGGCGCCGGGCGCCGTCGTCGGTCGACAGCACGCTCTCGATCTCCTCGGCGCCCTGTTCGGCCTCGAACTCGACGACCTCGCCGTCCTCGAAGACCAGCCTGACGTCCCGGACGCGCGTGGAGTTGATCGTCATCGGGACGTCGAAGAAGACCTCGCCCTCGGTGGCGTACGGCGCGGTGAACACCTCGCCGGACGGCAGGTTGTGGGAGTCGTACGCGACCGACGCGGCGGAGTTGACGGCCGTCCGACCCTCGATCGACATGGTGAGGTCCGTCGCCGGCTGGTCGTCGCGCTCCGTGACGAGTCGGATCTCGCTGCCCTCGTCGAGGATCGTCTTCAGCTCGGCCATGCGCTCGGCGAGGGTCTCCCAGTCGCGCAGGACGGCGTCGTAGACGAAGTCCCGGTACTCGTCGTAGGCCATGCCGGCCTGCTGGGCCAGGCTCCGGGTCGGGTGGACGGTCGACACCCAGTCCGTTGCCATGCGGGCCTCCCGGACCTCGGTACGGGCGCGGTCGTAGGCCCGCCGTGTCTCGCCCGGGACGTCGGCCAGGGCGGTCGTGTTGCGGCCGCCGCCGAGCCGGAGGAACGCGTCGGCCGCCTCGGCGAGCGCGAGCTCGTGGTCGCCGGCCTCGAATGCGCCGTCGTGGGCCGTCAGGTAGGCCCGCGAGAGCTCCGCCGAATCGTAGGTCGTGACGACGTTGGCGCCGACCGCGCCGAGCTTCTCGGCGACGGCGACGCCCAGCTCGTGGGCGTCCTCGGCGACCCCGACGACGACGTCGTCGCCGGCCTCGACGCGGGCGCTCCAGTCCACCAGTACGTCGGCGTGCTCGCGGACGCGGTCGTCCATGCCTCCGCTTCGTGCGGGCCCCTAAACCCTCTTTCCGTCGGCCACCCCGTCGGGGACGTCCCCAGCACTGGCCGGCCCTGGAACCGCGTGGAAAACCGGGGCACCCTGTATTGACCCGCGACGTCGCCGTGGCCCGAACCCGCGCGTCGGCGTGGACCGCGCGCGGCGTCATGGGGCCCTGGCCGCGGCCCGTAGTCGCGCCGGCGGGGCGATGCGGTCGATACCGGGCGACAGCAGTCCGGCCGCGGGCGTGTGTCACGCCGGCCGCCGGCCGCCGAGCGCAGGGGCGCTGATGACGACGGCTTCCCGGCCGTTCGACTCCAGTCGACGGATTCCGCCGGTCGCTGGCGTCCGAGAAAGGGGCAGCACCATCCGGGACCGGCGAGCACGGGTAGGCATTACTCATGAGATATCGGTTAAGGGGACGAGGCGTCAACGGTGGGTCGATGACAGCGCGACAGCGGGTGCGGAGCCGTGGGCGGCGGGACGCCGGCGGCGCGCCCGAGCTGGCCGAGGAGGCGGGACGATGAGCCGGTCGGCGGACGACCGCGACGAGGAGGTCGACACGAGCCACCTCGACGACGTCGACGACGGGTGTGGCTGTGCCGAGGTCTGGGAGCACCTGTCGGACGAGCGCGACGGCGACGCCGCCGACGGGTAGCGGCGCGTCCCCGTGGTCTACGGCCCCTGGAAGCCTCCGTCGCACACCGGCGGGACGTTTTTCCCCCCGCTCGCCGTACCCGGACTCGATGAGTGACGATCAGGGCGGCGAGCCCCCGACCGACCGGGAGTCGCCGGTCGGCCAGCCGGTCATCCGCCGGGACCCCCGGGTCGCCGGTGAGCGCGCCGTCCAGTTCGACCCCACGGATCCCGAGAGCCTCGCGGAGGCGGCCGACACGGTCGCAAGGTTCGCGGAGAACACCGTCGGGAGCGACGACAACGTCTACATGCTCCGGGGCGCGGCCGCCTGCGCGGCGCTGGTCCGCGGCACCGGGTCGTACAAGGCCGCCGCGGAACGGGCCGGCGGCGACGTCTCGGTCTCCTTCATCCGGAAGTGGGCGCGGGTGCACGACCTCCCGCGCTCGATCCGGCGCCACGTCGCCCTCGGGGAGATCGCGCCGACCGCGGCCAAACACGTCGCCCGGGTCTCCGGGGAGTCGCGGTTCCTCCTGGCGTGGGCGGCGCTGGACCACGACCTCACCGTCAGGGAGGTCCGCTCGATCGCCTCCCGGGTGAACGACGGCGAGAGCGTCGAGGACGCCCTGGCCGCGGAGGGCATCGACCTCGGCGCGCTGTCGCTGTCGCTGCCGCCGGCGACCTACCGGGAGCTGCGGCGCCACGCCGCCCTCGAGGACGTCCCGCCCGAGGACGTCGTTGCAGCGGCGCTGGAGGAGTTCCTCTAATCGAAAGGATTTACCGCGAACCTCGACAACGCCGGGTCGAGGGCCGATAGCTCAGTCCGGCAGAGCATCTGGCTTTTAACCAGATGGTCGGGGGTTCAAATCCCTCTCGGCCCGTGCAACGAACGGGGAGCGGGCGTTCGAGGGGTTCACGCGCTGGG
>CAZATR010000119.1:0-8085 GCA_964488035.1 uncultured Natronomonas sp. | reverse complement strand
GCCCGCCGAGGGCTTTCGGGATGGTCATGGCGGATTCGAAGACGTAGCACCATTCGCTCGGTATGCAGGCTCATTATTACGGTTGATTCAGTCTCGTTCGCGCTGGAACCATCCCACTCCTGATTCGGTCGATACAGCAGATATACGAAATACTAAAGCAGCTCACTGTTATCGGAGTGCCGTGTGTCCCTGACAAGAGATACCCTCCTGTTCAGTATCGTGGTGATGCTGTGGGCAGTTCAAATTGAAGCCAGTGGATACGGTAGCTCGGATACAATTGTCCTTACCTCACTCGTAATCGGGGCAATCGGACTTGCTGGAAGTTTCCTGTCGTCGCTGAGTTCTGTCAGTCAGAGTCCTGAGTCCGACTCCACCAAGTGATACGCACCCCTACCTAACGGCTGTTTCAGCACAGATGGTGTCTAATCCATAGGATTTCAAATGAGCCATACAGAAGCATATCTCGGAAACCACCTGGAACTCTTCAAGGTATCCCTCGTGATAGATTTGAGGTTCACACGTCGTCAGCACAGTACGGGGACTACTCCTCCGCCGTTGGCGATTCGAATATATCCTCGATAGAGCAATCGAAGTGTTCCGCAAGGCGGAAAGCGAGTTCGAGATTTGGATTATACCGTCCCCCTTCGATTGCACCGATTGTCTGTCGGGACACATCGACGGCGTCTGCGAGGTCCTCCTGTGTCAGATCGTGTTTCGCCCGACGGACTTTGAGGTCGTTTTCCATCGCTCACATGGTTCGGGTGTAGTATAGTCCCATCCCGAAGTAGACTACCCACCCGAGAACGAAACCCGCGATTTCAAGGCGGATGGCACCAAGGTTTGCGAACCCGTTCTCAAGGACGTGCAATACAATAACCGCTAAGAGCAGCGCTGAGAGAGCGGTGTAAGCCCACATTGCGGCCCGTCCACCGATCTCCTTCGAGCGGCTGTCTTCCGTTCCGATGAATGGCACTTTCGACACTATGTAAAGTTAACTTGTCTTAGTGTTAATAAGGCTTTCCATAACTTGCCAGTACAGTTATACAGCGAGCCTTCGGCTGGAACGGTCAATACGCCCGTCAGCCGGTCGGGAGTTCCGAGCGCGGCCGTTCGAACGGATCGGGGACCATTACCCTCGCCGGTCGATCGTGCGAGGATATCGGTTCCGTGACCCGTCCCAGTGTAGGGGACCGACCGCCAGACCCGTTCGTTCGTGTACCGACGCCCGCACCGGGATTTTTCCCGACGGACGGCACTGAATCGGACATGCGCAGCCACAAGGCGAAGGTCGTCGAGCCGATCCGTCGACCCGACATCGAGGAGCGCGAGGCGGCGCTGGAGGCCGCGGGCTACAACGTCTTCGCGCTCGCCGCCGAGGACGTCTACGTGGACCTCCTCACCGACAGCGGTACCGGCGCGATGAGCCACGACCAGTGGGCGGCGCTGCACCGCGGCGACGAGTCCTACGCCGGGAGCCGTTCCTTCGATCGGTTCCAGGACGCCGTCCGTGAGGTGATGGGGTTCGAGCGAGTGGTGCCGACCCACCAGGGCCGCGGGGCGGAGAACGTCCTCTTCGGCGCGTTGCTGGAGGCTGACGATGTGGTTCCGAACAACACCCACTTCGACACGACGCGGGCCCACGTCGCGAACCAGGGCGCCGAGCCGGTCGACTGTCCGCTCTCGGTCGGGCTGGACCCCGAGGCCGACCACCCGTTCAAGGGCAACATGGACGTCGACCGGCTCCGCACCGTGGTCGACGAGGTCGGCGCCGAGCGCGTCCCGATGATCCTGCTCACCATCACGAACAACTCGATGGCCGGCCAGCCGGTCAGCGTCGAGAACGTCCGGCGGGTCGCCGCGGTGGCCGACGAGATCGACGCCACGTTCGTGATCGACGCCTGCCGGTTCGCCGAGAACGCCGCCTTCGTCGGCGCCCGAGAGGCCGGGTTCGCCGACGCCGCCGTCGCCGAGATCGCCCGCGAACAGCTCTCCTACGCCGACGCCGTCACGATGAGCGGCAAGAAGGACGCGCTGACGAACGTCGGCGGCTTCGTCGCCTGCCGCGACGAGGCGCTCCTCGAGCGCTGCAAGGAGCGCGCCATCCTCTACGAGGGCTTCCCCACCTACGGTGGCCTCGCGGGCCGCGACCTGGAGGCGATGGCCGTCGGGCTCCGGGAGGCCGTCCGGCGCGAGTACGTCACCGACCGCCTGGAGGGCGTCGCCGCGCTCGGCCGCCGCCTGGTCGAGGCCGGCGTCCCCGTCTACCAGCCGTTCGGCGGCCACGCCGTCTACGTCGACGCCGAACGGTTCCTCCCGCACGTCGACCCCGACGAGTTCCCGGGCCAGTCGCTGGTCTGCGAGTGCTACCTCAAGGGCGCCGTCCGCACGGTCGAACTCGGGAGCTTCGCCTTCCCCGACACCGACCGGCCGGAGCTCGTCCGGCTCGCGCTGCCGCGCCGCACGTACGGCCTCGAGCACCTCGAGCACGTCGCCGACACACTCGCGGCCGTCCACGAGCGCCGCGAGTCCGTTCCGGGCATGGCGATCGCGAGCGAGCCGCCGACGAGTGAGCTCCGGCACTTCCGGGCCGACCTCCGCCCGCTCGGCGACCTCGGGCCCGCCTCGTGACGGCCCGAGTCCGAGCCTAGCGGCCCTTCCGCAACCGCTGGCCGGTGTCCCGCGGCAGCCCGGCGTCCGCGACGGCCTCGACGACGCGGTCGACGTCGTACTCGACCCGGTGTTCCTCGACCGCCAGCTCGTCGAGGTCGACGACGGCGTAGGCCGCCCGCGGGTCCTGGTCGCGCGGCTGCCCCACGGAGCCGGGGTTCATCACCACGCCCTCGTCGAACGTCTCGTGGGCCTGCACGTGGGTGTGGCCCATCACCAGGACGTCCTCGTCCCCGAGCAGCCCCGCGTCGAAGAGCGCCGGGTAGGTGTATCGGTTCGGGTCGTCCGGATGACCGTGGACGAGCTTCAGCCGGCCGTCGAACGCCAGCCGCTCCTCAAGCAGTCCGGCCAGCCACTCGACCCGGTCGTCGTCGAGCTGCTCGCGGGCGTACGCGACGCCCGCGTCTGCCATCCCGTTGCCGGCGAAGCCGGTGCCCGTCACGACCGCGCGGTCGTGGTTGCCCATCACCGTCGGGACCTCGCGCTCCCGGACGGCGTCGACGCAGGCGACGGGCCAGGGGTTGTACCCGACGACGTCGCCGGCACAGACCAGCGCGTCCACGTCGGGCATGTCGGCGAGCACCGCGTCGAGCGCGACGCGGTTCGCGTGGATGTCGGAGATGACGCCCACAAGCATGGCCGGCGGTAGGGACGGCGAGGGCTAAGGGGTGGCGGTCCCGACCGACGTCAACCGCGCGTGGTCCCGGCGGTTCGGGCGGCTGCCGCGGGAGCGACCGAGCCCGGGTTCGCCTCACATCCGGGAGGCTTCCTTGGCGTCCTCGGCGTGGTCGAGCGCGAACGTCAGCTGGGCGCGGTGCAGCCGCTCCAGCTCCTCGCCGTCCGCCTCGCCGAGCCGGGTCGTCACCTCGACGCCGGGGAGCTTCGTGGTCATCTTCGCGTCCGCGCCGCCGAGTGCCTCCTCGATGTCGATGTCGATGTCGGACATCGCGGGACGGTTCGCGCCCGGCCTACGTTACCGTTTGGGCGGACGGGCCGTTGAAGTAGCCGGTCGCGAACCCGTCGTCGGCCGCCGCGACCGCGGCCGCACAGACCGGGTGCTCGAGGTCGAACTCGTAGACCTCCCGGGCCATCGCCTCGGGCTCGGTCGACGCCAGGTCGACCGACTCCGGGCGGTCCTTCTCGTAGGTCGCGACCAGCGTCGGCTCGTCGACGGCCTCGACCAGGAGGGCGTCCCGGCGGACGATGCCGACGTAGCTCGCGTCGTCGTGGCCGACGACGCCGGCGACGCGCGGCGTGTCGTAGTCGTCCTTCTCGTAGTCCAGCGCCAGCAGCGTCTCCGCCAGCGCGTCACGGGCCGGGTACCCGGCCTCGAGTTTCTCGACGATGGGGTCGACCTGGGTGCCGTTGCCGACGACCGCGGCCGCGTCGTCGCCGGTCGTCCGCAGGCAGTTGTAGGAGATGTAGGGGTTGTCCGTCTCCGGGGCGTCCTCGGTCGGCGCGACGGTCAGCGTCCCGTCGCGGTCGACGACCCGCCGGTTCGGGAACGACCGCGAGGACACCCGGTAGGCGGCCCGGTCCGGTGCGACGACCACGAAGCGACCGACGTACATACGAGGTGGTGTCGGCGGCGGGACCATGTCGGTGTCGGTTCGCGCACCGGCGGGACCGCTCCGGTCGGCCCGCGCGGTCGGGTGCGGCCCGGCCGTCGTTCGGGCCGCCGCGACCCCCGCGACGATATATACCGCTAATCACCGCCATATAGGGCTCAATACCCGGAATTCGACGATTTCACCGACAGGTATTTTGCGCCGTCTCGGGTAGCCGGTGGTATGGATTCGACCGTCCCGCGGGTCGCCTTCGTCTGCGTACAGAACGCCGGGCGCAGCCAGATGGCCGCCGCCTTCGCCCGCCGCGAGACCGATGACCGCGGCCTCGACGTCGAGGTCCTCACCGGCGGGACGGACCCGGCCGACGCCGTCCACCCCGGGGTCGTCGACGCGATGGCCGAGGTCGGCATCGACGTCTCGGACCGCCAGCCCCGCGCGATCGACACCGCGGTGCTGGAGTCCTGCCGCGTCGTCGCGACGATGGGCTGCTCGACGCTGGAGCTGGACGCCGACGTCGACGTGCGCGACTGGGCGCTCCCGGACCCGCACGGCGAGCGCCCGGAGCGGGTCCGCGAGATCCGCGACGAGGTGAAATCGCGGGTCGAGGCGGTTTTCGACGAGCTCGAGGGGGCCGGCGGCGACGGGCGTTCGGTCGCGGAAACCGACAGCGTTTAACCGTTCTACGCGATACGGACGAGTGGAGTCCCGTGGGGTAGTGGCCAATCCTGTTGCCTTCTGGGGGCAACGACGGAAGTTCGAATCTTCCCGGGACTATGACTCCCGACGTTCGAATCCTCCACCAGCACGTATCGAACTGAGCGCGAACCGAAGGGCCAGTCCAAACGCGCGGCACCCTGCGGGCCCGCTTCTCGTATTCGCGTCTTCGGGCCGTCAGCCGTCCCCGGTGTCATGAACCGACCGACCCATGAGCGCTCGCGCGGCTCAGTGCTGGCCAGCGAGAAAGCGTTACCATCGCCACTCAGGAGAATCGCTCGTTCAACTGTTGCAGTTGTTGCTTGAACACCGGGACCTTGTTCTGGTTTGCGCCGTAGAGCCCGTAGAACCAGACCCGGTAGAGTCGGAGCGTAATCTCCTCGGTTTCGACTGTCGCGCGCCTCATCTCCGGCGGGAGCGTGGTCACGTCGGCGTCGAAGTATCTGACAAGCCCGTCGAACGGCTTGTTCCCGAAACAGACGATATGATACTCCGACTCACCGAGTAGACGCAGTTGCCCCAAAAGGACCGTGGCGTCGTCTGTCACCTTGACGTTCTGGCTTTCCGGGTCGACTTCGTCCACGAGGTCGGTCATGTACGCGCCATGGAGCCGGTTGAGTCCGTCGCCCTGGATGAACTCCTTGAGTCGATAGTCGTAGTGTTGACGAGTCGGTGCGTGGAAGTTCGAGAAGGGGGCAGGAAGGTCGTCGGAGCGATTCAGGCCCATAAGGACGACGTCAGGCGTCAGGATTTTGGCTCGTTCACAGACGAACTCGACCAGACGCTCGGGCTGCTCCTCGATACAGTCACCGTCGGGGAACGCGCCGTCCCAAACGGCCCAGCTGGCCCACGGGTATCGATCTGCGACACTCGTGAGCGTCTCGCGATTCATATTTTATCATTGGAAGGCCTCACCGATTTAGTTACTGCAGCGTTACGGGTGTCGTATGAACCTCTGGCTGGTGTCGGTCGACGAACAGTCATTCCAGCGGACACTAGCCGAGCCGGTGGCCTCTCTGGCTGGGAGGACCGCCCGAACTCGTTCCCGAAGCGGGCCCGGGTCTGGGGCGTCCGGACCGACCCACAGCAGGGCACCTGGGGACGCAACCGACGCAACCTCAAGCGGATGGAGCCCGGCGACCCGCTGCTGGTCTACCGCAATTCACTGAGTCGGTACACCGCGACCGGTGTGATCGACTCGATGGCCCACACGGAGTATATCCGCGACGGTACTGGGACGGCGGGCCGGCCCTCGACATCTACACCGTTGAGGATTACGACGATTCGATAGACGTGGAGCCGGAGGTAACCAACGAGGTACTCGGCTACGAAGACTCGTTCTGGCCGCAGGGACTCTGGTGTGTGGCCGATAACTGACCCACCGAACAGGTGGTCCGTCGGTTTGAGATTTAAGCGTCGCCATCGAACGTTCTATATCCCAGCACCGGGGTTTTTCAGCACCCACTGTGTCAACAAGCCACATGACTAACTCGCTTGATGAGATAGTGGCAAACGCGAGGGCTGGCGAGGGCCCGTGCGAAGGGTGTCCGGCGACGTGCGAGGACCGAGCGGACGGCCGATCCAGGTCTGAGGGCGTTAACCCCGGGCTCGGCAACTACAATGCCCGGGTCATGTTCGTCACCATCGAACCGAGCCCCTCTCACGGCCGGTCTCTCGACTGGGACGCCTATGACTGGGCCGGCTACAACGACCGCTACTACGAGCGCCTGCTCGAATACTGGGACTCAGGTGAAGCCGTACGGGAAATCATCGCGCCCGTCGAGGGCATAACGACCAGCGACTTGTGGGTGGCCGATTCGGTCAAGTGTCCGCCACATGAGGGAGAGGATGATCAGCAACGCTCGAAAGGGTTTGCGCATTGTCGCGGCTATCTCGCTCGGGAGATCGAGGAAGTCGGGCCGGAAATCGTCGTAGCGCTCGGGAATCGACCAGCAACGCGGACCCTGGATGTACTCGATGGTCCCTCCGTCAACATGGGTACGGCGTCGAACGCAGGCCGGCGGTTCCCGACGGACCCGCCCCTACTGATCTCAACCAGTTGGTCCTACGGATGGTTCGACCGCTCGCCAGACCAGCACTGGGGCGGTGACTGGGTGGAACTGCAACCAGAACTGCAAGACACTGCGTGGAACTCGTATCTCGAGGTCGTCCAGACGTCACTCGATACATTCGTAAACGCCTGAACTGGAGCGGCCGTCTGCAAGCCTCACTGGGCATTATTGCCTATGAAGATTCGAACCTCGGACGCTCACCGCTTCCCGGGACTACTCCTCCGACGGTTGCACCACGGAGCCACCGGTCCGTTCCCTGCAGGGTGCTCGTCGGGTTCGCGGCCCGCTCACTCCTCGCCGGACTCGAAGTGCTCGCCGGCCGACGACGGGAGCCGCGTCCGCCCCACCAGCGCGAGCACGACGATGACCATCACGAACGGCGTGATCCGGATCAGGGGGTCGGGGACGCCGATGTCGGCCAGCTGGAGCGGGTTCTGGAGGGCCTGGAGGCCGGCGAACAAAAGCGTCGAGAGGAACGCGCCGACCGGGTTGTAGTTGCCGAACAGGTACGCGACGATGGCGATGAAGCCCTTCCCGTTGACCATGGTGGCGCCGTTGCCGGTGAACTGGCCGAGCCCCATCGAGAGGGCGGCGCCGCCGAGCCCGGAGAGGACGCCCGAAAGGAGCACGGAGGCGTACCGGACGCGGTCGACGCTGACGCCGGCGGTGTCGAGTGCGTCCGGGTTCTCGCCGCTGGCCTCCACCCAGCGCCCGTACTTCGTCCGGTAGAGGAGGTACCACGAGACCGCGACGGCGAGGCCCATCATGTAGACGGACAGCGACGACGCAAGCAGGATCTCCGCGACGAACAGCACGAGGCGACCGACGGCGCCGACCAGGACGGCGAGGGCGGCGTCGAGGGGTCCGACCCCGACGGCCGGCGCGGCGACGCGGCCGGGGAGCTCCCCGGCGGTCGGCAGGACGCCGAACAGCTCCGGGAGCGTCGGTACCGTGGCGACGCTGTCGGTGTTGGGGGCGCCGTAGACCACCTGCGCGGCGAACGGCGCCAGGCCGAGTGCGATGAGCCAGACGGCGAGGCCGGCGATGATCTGGTCGGCGCGGAA
>CAZATR010000118.1:0-8149 GCA_964488035.1 uncultured Natronomonas sp. | reverse complement strand
GCGAGCGGGGAGCGAAGCGACCCGCGAGCACAGCGAGCCGTGAGCACCGCGAGGGCGGGCGTCGGCTGGGGAGGACCGAGGTGCGGTGCTGGCCTGGTGGAATCGAAGGGCGAGGCCGACTACGGGAAGCACGGCGACGTAAGCACTGGAGCGAACGAAGTGAGCGAAGCGCGCAACGAGCCGCGCGACCGCGAGCCGGCCGAGGGCTTCGGGGGTAGTGCTTGGTGCTGAAGCGGGCGAGGGCTTCAGGGAGTGGTGGTTGTAATCGTTGTTTCTCCCCGGCGATTACACGTCACCAACTGTCACGTAGAAGGGCACGGTCTCCTCGCGGCGGTACTCCTCGGCCTTCAATTGACGCGCAGCCTCCCGGCCCATCTCGCGCCACTCGCTGCGGAGGGCGTCCAACTCTTCCTCGCTCCCGGCCATGGTCCCCCGACGATCCCGGAGCCCGTCGGCGCTCGCCTTTCGACTCACGGCCCGGATCTCGGACTCGCTATACGGCGGCTCGACGACGAGCGTCTGGTCGTATCGCGTCGTGCTGACGTTCGAGAGTCCCTCGGCACGCAGCAGGCCGCCGGCGTCGCCGAGGGCGACGTCGGTCTCCACACCGTCCAGATAGCGCTCGCGGGCGCGGGTCGCGAGCGCGCTCTCGGCGTCGACCGTCGAGCGGACCGACACCGCCGCGTTGTCCGGCTCGATGCAGGCGACCCGTTCGCCGGCGACGCGGGCGAACTCCCGGAGCGCCCGCTCGGCCCGCGAGAGGTTGATGAGCAGCGCCTGACAGACGACAAGGTCGACGCCGTCCTCCGGGAACGGCAGGTGGTAGGCGTCCCCCTGGACGCTCGGACCCTCCGTTTCGGACAGCAGCACGGCGTCGCGGTCGCACCCGACCACCTCGCCGGGACACTCCTCGCGAAGCACCCGGGTCAGCGCGCCCTCGCCGCAGCCGACGTCGAGGACGCGGTCACAGTCGGCGAGTTCGAGGTCGGCCAGCGCCTCGCGGCTGTCGGCCCACATGCCCCGCCGGGTCTCGCGCAGGTAGTCGGCCGAGAACCGTCGCATTGTCGGCCCGAGGCGGCCCACCGGCAAAAACGCCTCGCCACGGCCGTCCGTCGACCTTGTCCGTTCGACCGCAGCCCCGCGAACGCCTCGTTGCGTGGCGCGACGCTACGACGCGCCGGCCAGCTCCCGGGCGCGGTCGATGTTCCACTCGAAGGATTTCCCGTCCTCGGTCGGCGTCTCGACCACGAACGGAACGCCCTCGACGGCGTCGTGGGTGAGCACCGCCCGCATCCCCGCCTCGCCGATCTCGCCCTCGCCGACGTGGGCGTGCTCGTCCTTGTTGGTCCCGCAGGCGTGTTTGGAGTCGTTCAGGTGGACGCAGGCGAGGTGCTCGAGGCCGACGACGTCGTCGAACGCGGCGAACGTCTCGTCCACGCCCTCGGGCGTCGAGAGGTCGTAGCCGGCGGCGAACATGTGGGCGGTGTCCAGACAGACCTCGAGGTCGATCGAGCACCGCTCGAGGACGGCCGCCAGTTCCGCGAAGTCGCCGCCGAGCTTGGTGCCGCTGCCGGCGTCGGATTCGACGAGGACCGTCACGCCGTCCGGGACGTCGAGGTCCTCGAGCGCGGAGGCGGCGTTGTCCAGGCCGGTCTCGACGCCGGCGCCCGTGTGCGCGCCGAGGTGGACGTTGACGTAAGGGATTCCGAGGGTGTCGGCAGCGTCGACCTCGGCCTGCATCGATGCGATCGACTTCTCGCGGAGGTCGGCCTTCGGCGTACAGAGGTTCACCAGGTACGACGAGTGGATGACCCACGGGGCGACGCCGTGGCCGTCGGAGCGCGCCCGGAACGCCTCGGCCTCCTCGTCGCCGATGTCGGGGTCCTGCCAGACCTGCGGCGAATGGGTGAAGATCTGGCCGCAGGTGCCGCCGTAGTCGAGCTGCTCCTCGACGGCGTTGTGGACGCCGCCGGCGATGGAGGTGTGGGCGCCGATCTCGAGCATACGACGCTTCCGGCGCGCCGAACGAAAGGGGCTTCGGAAGGCGTCGCGGCCGCGACGTGCTCAGTCGTGGTCGGCGACGGCACGGTCGGCGTCGGTCGCCGCACCGACGCCCGTGATCTCGAACCGGGCGCCGCCGGTCTCGCTCTCGGTGACGTCGATCGCCCAGCCGTGGGCCTCGGCGACCTCCTTCACGATGGCGAGCCCGAACCCCGTCCCGTCCTCGGTGGTCGTGTAGCCGAACTCGAAGACGTCGTCCCGTTCCGCGGGCGTGATGCCCGGTCCGTCGTCGGCCACGTAGAAGCCGTCCTCCCCGGGGAGGGCGCCGACGGTGATGGTGACCGCTGCCGCGCCCGCCGGTCGATCCGTCGTCGGGCCGTTGCCGGGTTCCGTCCGGCCCTCCGTCGTCTCGACGTCCGGCTCGCGCCAGTGTTCGATGGCGTTCCGGAACAGGTTCTCCAGGAGCTGCTGGACACGGTCGCGGTCGGCCTCGAACGTGACGTCGTTCTCGAGGACGATCGTCGCCGCGTCGGTGTCGACGACCGTCCTGGCGTCCTCGACGACCGTCGAGAGCGCCACGGGCTCGGTCTCGGCGATCGGCTGGCCCTCGCGGGCGAGCGTCAGGAGGTCGTCGACGAGGGTCCCCATGCGGTCGAGGGCGTCGCTGGCGGCCTCGAGGTCCTCGCTGTCGGCGTCCTCCCGCGCCAGCTCGATGCGGCCCTTCGCCACGCTGAGGGGGTTCCGGAGGTCGTGGCTGACGACGCTCGCGAACCGCTCGAGCCGTTCGTTCTGCCGTTCCAGCTGGGAGCGGTATCGTTCGCGGTCCGTGATGTCCGTCAGCGTGATCAGCCGGCCGCTGCCGGCCGTGGCGGTCGTGAAGGGGTTCGCCGAGAGCTGGTAGTACCGCAGCCCGCCGCGCCGCGCGATCTCGACGACGGCCTCCTCGGCGTCGACGTGCCCCGCGATCTCCGGGACGACGGCGTCGACCCGATCGCCGACCGACAGCGCCGGGAACAGCGATTCGGCCCCCGCGTTGTAGTCACGGACGCGGTTTTCGTCGTCCAGCACGATGACGGGGTCGTCGCGTTCGCCGGCCAGCCGGACCGTCTGGAAGTCCTCGAGGTAGACGTAGAGGAGGCCGACGGCCATCGCCGCGACGCCGAGCGGTTCGTACGTGATGTCGAGCAACAGCGGACTCGCGGCCCCGGCGACGTCCAGGACGACGGGGAGGCTCGACACGGCGATCAGCGCGGCGAGCGGCCGGGTGTCGTGGCCGACCTGCCAGAACAGCTCGAGGAGCATGAAGTAGCCGACCGCCGAGAGCGCGTAGGCCAGCCCCATCACGAGCCAGTGGGCGGGGCCGTTGACCACGGTCAGGTGGGGGAACGGCGCCTCGACCATCGCGGTCCGGAAGTAGTAGCCGTGGATCGGGTTCGTGAACTTCACCACCAGGATGGCGAGGAAGCCGGCGGCGGCGACGCGCCGGAGGGCAATGGACCGGTGGAACGCCCGCCCTGTGTAGGCCGAACAGAAGTACAGCCACGGCCCGACGGCGGCGAGCCCGACGACGAGGCCGGCGTAATGGGCCGCGAGCTTGAGCTCGACCGTCGGGGCGATGAGGAACGCGACGTGGGTGGCGGCCCAGGCGCCGCTCGCGACGAGCAACCACACCAGGCCCCGTCGCGTCCCCTCGTGGGCCACCCGCCGGGCGCGCGGGATGGCAGCGAAACACAGCACCGTCGCGACCCCGAACGCGAGGACGTACGCGAGGAGGACGGGATGGACGGAGGGAGACGCGAACTGGGCCATCGTGAGGTCCCGTAGCCGGTCGGCGCCCATAACTGTTGAGACCCGGTCCCGACGCGTGGGACGGTACCGGTGGGTGGTCGGGCCACCGACGACGTCGGGGTCGGGGTCGGGGTCGGGGCGTCCCGGAACCGCGCGTCAGCCGCGGTCCGCCGATCGGGCCGCCCGGTCGGCGAGCCACTGCGGGAGCGTGGCGGCCTGGGCGACGCGGTACGTTGCGAGCCCGACCAACAGCAGCGCCGCCCACAGGCCCGGCTGCAGGAGCCCCGCGGCGGTCCGGAGCGGGTCGTACATCGAGGTGGGGGCGGCGTCGGCCAGCAGGCGGAGGATGGCGAGGAACCCGTAGGGGTGGACGGCCGCCAGGAAGAGCCCGACGACCGGCACGACCGGATGGCCGTCCTCGCGCCGGAGCTCGGTCGCCAACAGCGCGACGACGACGGGCAGCAGCACGGCGAGGTCCTGGGTGTAGGCTCGCGGCGCGACCAGCGGGATGGCGGCGACGCCGAGGGCGAACGTCTCGGTCTCGACGCCCTCGCCGGCCGACAGCAGCGCGACGGCGCTGATGCCGGCAGCCAGACAGAGCCGGATCGCCAGCCCCGGCGTCGCGCCGAGGTAGTAGAACGGCCGGAAGTACGGGGGCAGCCAGAGGTTCGGCGGGAACGGCGGCCGGGAGTCGCCCCACCCTTTGCCCCACGTCAGGACGTCGTAGTAGCGGACGTGGGCCTCGACGCCGAACACGGCCAGCGAGACCACGAGCAGCCCGAGCCCGGTCGCGACCGCGGCCGCGAATCGGCGGCGGTCCTGCAGCAGGTGGGCGCCGGCCGGCGCGTAGATGAGCTTCAGCGTGCCCGCGACCGCGGTGACGGTCCCGCTGGCGTATCCCCCGAGCCGCCCGAGCGGCCGGTCGCCGTCGTCGTACAGGATGCCCGCCAGCGCGAACGCCAGCAGCGCCGCGAGGAACACAGACACCTGCGCGAGCTGCATCGAGATGATGACCGGCGCGAATCCGGCGACGGCCCACAGCAAGAGCACCCGCTCGTACCAGGCCAGCCGGAGCCCGTACCCCGCGATCGCGGCCTGGAGGCCGACCCACAGCAGGCCGAGCGAGACCAGGTTCAACAGCGTCCCGGCCTGGTGGAACGTGAGGTCCGCGAACGGGACGTCCGTCACCTGGAGGAACAGCAACAGATAGACGGGCGGGTACAGGTAGCTCCCGTGGTACCCGCCGTTCGCGTTTTGCACGTAATACGGCTCCCCGGCCTGCCAGGCGTTGACCGCCGATCGGTAGGCACCGAGATCGAAGTAGGCGAACTCCCCGGCGACGCCGGTTGCCTGGAGCCACCAGTGGACGGCAGGGTAGCCCACCAGGAACGCGAGCACGCACAGCGAGGTGGCGACGAACCAGGGTCGACGGCCGCGGAGGGCCCACAGCTTCCGGAGGGCGGCCATGGATAGCGTTGTTCCAACGACCGGTAAACGTCTTTCGACCGACGCTGCCGAGCTCCGGAGGCCGTCGGACGGCACCCGCAGATATCGAGCCCGGCCACCCGCCTCGAACCCGAAGGTTCCTGTAGGCCCTGGCCCAACCGCAGACGATGCCCGACGCGGTCGCGACCCTCGCGGGCGAGCCACCGGGGTGGCCAGCAACGCTGCGGGACCTGCTCCGGACCGCGAGCGACGGCACCCTCGACCGCACGTCGGTCCTCGAGGGCCTGGCCGGCGACGAGCCAGCCGACGACGGCGCGGCCGAGCGCCGCCTCGCGTTCCTCGAGGCCGCCGGGGTGTTCACCTGCGAGGACGGCGCCTGCGAGCCGGGCGAGTCCGGCCGCGAGTACCTCGACACCCACGACGAATCGGTGCTGTTCGCGGCCGTCGCCGGTGCCGCCGACGGGGTCGAGCCCGCCGTTGAGGCGCTGGCGGTCCGGCCGCTGACCGACGTCGAGGTGGCCGACCTGCTGTCGGCCGAACTGGACGCCGACGTCGACCGCGCGACGGCCGGCCGGTACCTCGCGTGGCTCCGCGCGCTCGGCTACCTCGACCGCGACGACGGCGTCAACGAACTGACCCGGAGGGGTCGTCGGCTGGTCGCGACGACCGACGGACTGACGCCGCCGGGCGTCGACACCGCACGCGGGGCTCCTGACCGGCACAACGGCGATGCAGACCTCGCGCCCGACGCCCGTACACCGCCGGAGGATGCCGTCACACCGCTGGCCGCAAACAGCCCCGCTGGCGCGGACGCCGACCCGGCATCGACCGTCGACCCGGGGGCCTCGTCCTCCGACGACGCGGCCGCGGACCTGGAGCGCGACCTGCGGGCGCGCTACGACGACACCTGCATGCTCTGTGGCGAGCGTCGCCAGTCCGATCCGGAGGCGGGCTACGCCGAGGTCCACTACCTGATGCCGCTCGAGGACCCGCACGACGGCCCGACCGCGGCGGAGAACGCCCTCGTCGTCTGCCCCAACCACCGCGCCGACCTCGACCACGGCACGATTTCGATCGATCCGCAGTCACTGACCGCCGACCACGCCTACGAAGCCGAGGTCTCGGGCCGCACGCTCCTGACCGTCGAGGACCACGATGTCGGGGCCCAGTACCTCGCGTACCACAACGACGTCATCGCCGGGGAGTGAGGCGGCCGGCGGCGCGGGAGCCCCCGTAGCCGGATTCGACCCGTCGTTGCGGTCCGCCCTCCCGCCTGACACTGCGAGACGGTCAGGGGGTGCGATTTCCCAAACCGGATCGGTTGGACCTCTCGCTGCTCACGTGGGTTCGAAGTCGGCCCCTCGCGGCTTCGCCGCTCGCGTAAACGTGGCGGGACCGAAGGGAGCAGTCCACTCACGGCTCGCTTCGCTCGCGGGTCACTTCGCTCCCCGCTCGCAACGAGGCGCTTCGCGCCTCGCGCTCGCCGTTCGCACAGTCCGAGGCGCTCACTCCGTTCGCGCCTCGCAGTCCGCCCTCCCCGATTTGAACGGGGGACAAGTCGATCTACAGTCGACTGCTCTACCAGTCTGAGCTAAGGGCGGGCTACCCGAATCGAGACGACTGTCGGACTTAACGGTTTTGACCTCCGTCGGCGTCGCGTCCCGCACTCCCGAGGCCCCGCGAAGATTGAAATACCGTCCGGTCCAACCCCCGACAGAGGCGATGAGCAAGATCACGTTCCGGGCGGACGACGACCTCGTGCGCCAGCTCGAGGCGTTCGACGCCTCCAAGAGCGAGGTGATGCGGGAGGCGCTCCGGACGTACCTCGGCGAGGCCGACGTAACCGAGGGGTCCGGCGGCGTAAACGACGGCCTCGCCGGCGCTGCGGGCGGGGATGCGCTGGAGGACCTCGTCGCCGAGCGCGTCGACGACGTCCTCGCCGACCGCTTGGACGAGGCGTTTACGGCGAGCGACCCCCGGGACGTGAACGTCAACATCACGCTGGACGGCGATTCCGTCGGTACCTCGCGTGGCCCGTCGGCGGCTCGTAAGACGGCGCCGACGGACGCCGCGGAGCCGACGGACGACGACGGCGACGCGTGTAAACAGTGCGGCGCGGAGCTGGAGTCCGACGCGGTGTACTGTTCGAACTGCGGGGCGAAAGCATCCCACCGCCTCTTCTGCGAGTGCGGTGACGAACTCCGCTCCGACTGGGGGTTCTGTCCGAGCTGCGGCCGCCGCACCCCGGCCGCCGACGTCCTGGGCGATCCGTGACCGTACCGCGGGTGTAAACGCCGACGGGGCCGACCTGTCTTACGAGCCCCCCAATCTTTAAGTACCTCCCTTCTGTGCGTACAGCTGCGTAAGACGGCACGTCTTACACCGGGGTCAGCCGACGCGTGTGCGGGGCTGATGGGGCCGGTTCCCGGTGTAAACGCGAACCGGTTTCGCGTGTGCATCGCCGTCTTACCCACAACCCAGAGGGGAAGATCAAAACATGGAGCGTGTGACACTACGGATCCCGAAGCAGCAGATCGAAGAAGTCGAGCGCATGGTCGATACGGGGGAGTTCCCGAACCGGAGCGAGGCGATTCGCTCCGCCGTGCGCGAGATGGTGAACGAACAGGAAGCGGAGTCCCAGGACGGCAAGCGCCCCTGGGCGAAGGTGTAAGACGATGCAGGATATCGTCAACTCCGCCCTCGAGAACGCCGAGAAGGAGGAGCGGGACATGGACGCCGACCTCGACGGCGACGGCGCCGAGTTCGGCGACCCCCGCATCGTCATCGTCGGCGCCGGCGGTGCCGGCAACAACACCGTCAACCGCCTGTACAACATCGGCGTCGACGGTGCCGAGACCATCGCCATCAACACCGACAAGCAGCACCTCAAGATGATCGAGGCCGACACGAAGAT
>CAZATR010000117.1:0-8220 GCA_964488035.1 uncultured Natronomonas sp. | reverse complement strand
ATGGAGAGTCTCAACCGGATGGCCGTCGAGCTCGCCGACGAGGCCATCGACTTCGCGGACGAGCTGGCCATCGACGTCCACGAACTCGACAACGGTGCGGTCGTGCTGGACTTCGGCGTCGACGCGGTCGGCGGGATCGAGGCCGGGCTGCTGCTCGCCGAGATGCAGACCGGCGGGCTGGCGACCGTCCAGACCGGCGTCCACGACGTCGCGGGTGCGCCGCTGACCCACGTCGAGACCACGACCGACCATCCCGCGATCGCGTTGCTGTGCGCCCAGAAGGCCGGCTGGGAGCTGTCCGTCGAGGGCTTCGAGGGGCTCGGCAGCGGCCCGGCCCGCGCGCTGGTCGCCGAGGAGGAGGAGTTCCAGCGCGTCGGCTACCGCGACGCCGCGGACTTCGCCGTCCTCGCGGTCGAGAGCGACGAGCTCCCGGACGCGGCCGTCGCCGAGCACGTCGCCGAGCGGGCCGGCGTCCCGACCTCGAGCGTGTTCCTCCCGACGTTCTCGACGGCCAGCGTCACCGGGAGCGTCGCGCTGGCCGCCCGGGCGGCCGAACTCGCCGTCTTCCGGCTCGCGGAGCTCGGCTACGACCCCGTCGACGTCCTCTCGGTGGCCGGCTCGGCGCCGGTCGCGCCCGTCGCCGCCGACGACGGGGCCGCGATGGCCCGGACCAACGACGCCCTGGCCTACGGCGGCCGCGTCCACGCCACCGTCGAGGCGGACTTCGCCCGGTTCGGCGAGGTGGCCTCGGTCGCCGGCGACGAGTACGGCACGCCCTTCGCCGAGATCTTCGCCGAGCACGACTGGGACTTCTACGAGGTCCCCGTCGAGGTGTTCGCCCCGGCACGGGTCACCGTCGACGTCGTCGGCGGGGGCGTCGAGGTGGTCGGCGAGCGCGACGAGACGCTCCTGGCGGAGAGCTTCGGGCTGGCGCCGTGAGGTTCAAGGTCCTCCCCGAGCCGGCCGACGCGATCGAGGACGTCGCGGCGATGCAGGCGGCGGTCCCGCTCGTGCCGGACGGCGAGACCTCCTGTTGTGCCCGGTTGATGCGGCGGACCGACGTCGCGTCACAGGACGCCGCCAAGGAGTGGCTGACGTTCCTCCGGGCGCTGGAGCTCGTCGAGGAGTCCGAGGGCGAGTACCGGCGGCTGCCCCACGAGGCCGACCCCGAGCGGCTCCGGGCGTCGTTCCGCGAGCGCGTCTACCTCGCCGAGGCGGCCCTCTCGGTGCTGGCCGAGGCCGACGACCCGGTCGGGGTGGATGCCGTCTTCGACCGGCTGTCCGACCGGGTCCCCCAGTGGGAGCGACACCGCCACGAGGACGCCGCCGACGTCTGGCGCGAGCGCGTCCGGCGGCTCCTCGAGTGGGCGGTCGTGCTCGGGCTCGCCGACCGCGTCGAGGACGGCTACGTCGGCGTCTGACCCGCCCGAGGACGGCGACGACGCCCGCCCGGACCCGGTCGCTTCCAAACCGTTTATACTCCGGCGTCGGAAACCGGCGGGTATGCCGAAAGAGCAGACCGAGGTCCGCGACCTCCAGGAGGGCAACTACGTGATGATCGACGAGGTCCCGTCGGAGATCACCGCCTACAGCACGTCCAAGCCGGGCAAGCACGGCAGCGCCAAGGCCCGGGTGGAGGGCAAGGGCGTCTTCGACGCCCAGAAGCGCAACTTCACCCAGCCGGTCGACGCGAAGGTCTGGGTCCCGATCATCGACCGGAAGCAGGGCCAGGTCGTCTCCATCTCCGGCGGCGACATGCAGGTGATGGACCTGGAGACCTACGAGACCATCACGATGCGGATCCCCGAGGACCTGGACCCCTCGCCGGACGACGAGATCGAGTACCTCGAGTACGAGGGCCAGCGCAAGGTCATCTGAGGTCGCGGATGGGCGAGTTCCCCGGCGCGACGGCCGACCTCGCCGACGCCACCTACGCCGTCGTCGGCGCGCCGCTCGACGTCTCGACCACCTTCCGGCCCGGGACCCGGTTCGGGCCGGAGCGCGTCCGCCGGTTCGCCCGCCCGTTCGACGACTACGACCGCCGCACCGACCGCCACTTCTCGGACCTCGTCACCGCCGCCGGCGACGTCGACCCCTGGAACGACGCCCCCGACTACCTCGAGTTTCTCGCCGGCCAGCTCGCCGACCACCACGCCGCCGACCGACTCCCGCTGCTCGTCGGCGGCGAACACACCGTCACCGTCGCCGGCGTCCGTGCCGCCGACCCCGACGTGTACGTCTGTCTTGACGCCCACCTCGACCTCCGTACCGAGTACGCCGGCAACCCCTACTCCCACGCCACCGTCGCCCACCACGCCCTCCAGGTGGCCGACGAAGCCATCATCCTCGGCGCCCGGACCGGCAACGAGGCCGAGTGGGACCGCGCCGCCGCGGCCGACGTGACCGTCGTCGCCCCCGAGGACGTCCCGGACTGGACGCCCTCGTTCGCGGGTGAGGCCTACCTCAGCGTCGACGTCGACGCCGCCGACCCCGGGTACGCGCCCGGCACCGGGACGCCGGAACCGTTCGGGCTCGAACCCCGCGAGATGCGGGACGTCGTCCGGGCCGTCGCGCCGGCCGCGGTCGGGTTCGACGTCGTCGAGGTCAACGACCGCGACGACGGCCAGGCGGCCTCGCTCGCGGCGAAGCTCCTCCGGGAGTTCGTCTTCGGCCACGCCGACGCCACCGACGCCTGACCCCGCGCCGCCCGCCGTCGCCCGCGGCCCCGTCGGGTTCGACTCGGCGGGACCGTCCCGCCGAGCCCGCGGCCGGAGTGGAAAGTCCTACGTGCCCCACCGTGGATAGACGATTCATGAGCTTCGAGGTGCCCGACGACTGCCGCTACATGGAGACCCACGAGTGGGCGCGACGCGACGGCGACACGGTCCGCGTCGGCATCACGGACTTCGCACAGGACGAACTCGGCGACGTCGTCTTCGTCGAGCTCCCCGAGGTCGGCGACGACTTCGAGCAGGAGGCCGCCTTCGGCGTCGTCGAGTCGATCAAGGCGGTCTCGGACGTCTACGCGCCGGTCTCCGGCGAGGTCACGGCGGTCAACGAGGCGCTGTTCGACGAGCCGGAGCTGGTGAACGAGGCGCCGTTCGGCGACGGCTGGATGCTCGAGATCGCGCTCGCCGACGAGGGCGACCTCGACGCGCTGTTGTCGCCGGCCGAGTACGAAGCACAAATCGCGTGACCGTCAGCTGTGGCGTCCATCCCGGCGCCGTTCTCGTAGGTGACGTCGAGGCCGGCGTCGGCGAGGTAGCACGCGGGCGAGAGCCCGCCGAAGCCGGTGCCCACGACGACCGACGCGTCGCTGGCCATGCCGCCACGTTCGCTCGCTGGGCCCTCGAACTCGGGTGGAGGAACTCCGGATCCGGTGGGAAACGACCTTGGCGCTGGCCGGCCGACCCGACGGTATGGACACCGCTGTCGTCACCGGCGCCTCGCGCGGTATCGGCGCGGCGATCGCCCGCCGGTTCGCCGCCGAGGGCGTCCACGTCGTCGGCTGCAGCCGCGACGGCGAGGAACTCGACGCCGTCGTCGCCGACGTCGCGGGCGCGGGCGGCGAGATGACCGGGCTTCGGGCCGACGTCCGCGACGAGTACGACGTCGAACGCCTCATGGAGACCGCCGCGCGGGCCGGGGCGGGCGGCGGCATCGACTGCGTGGTCGCCAACGCCGGCGTCGTCCACGGCGAGGCCGGCGCGGCGCCGCTGGCCGAGGAATCCTACGCGGCGTTCGACGACACGCTCCGGGTGAACGTCCGCGGCGTGTTCGCGGCCATCCGTGAGGCCGTCCCGCACCTGGCCGACGGCGCGCGAGCGCTGGTGCCCTCCGGCGGCGTCGCCCGCGACCCGACCGCCGGCTACGGCGCCTACGCGGTCTCGAAGGCCGGCACGGAGGCCGTCGCACACCAGTTCGCCGCGGAACTGGACGCGGTCGTCGGCGTGCTGAACCTCGGCCGCGTCGACACCGGCCTGATCAGCGCGGACGGCGGTCGCGACCCGGCGACGGTGGCGCCGATGGTGTGGTGGGCGGCGACGGCGGCCGACGCCAGTGACGTCGACGGTCGGATCGTGGATGTCGACGAGTGGCAGGCGGCGACAAGCTAGTCTTCGTTCGGGTCCTGGGTCGGGTCCGGGTCCCGGGTCGCATCGACCTGTCGGACGACGAGGACCGGGCCGACGGTGGCGGACGCCAGCCGTTCGGCCTCGGCGCCGAACAGGAAGCCGGCCAGCGACGGCGCCGCCTCGCCCATGACGATGGCGTCGTGGGTGGGGACGGCGTCGACGAGCGCGTCGAACGGGTCGCCGGCGAGGACGAGTTCGGTCGTGGCCTCGATGCCGGCGTCCCGGAGCCGTTCGGCCGCTCGTTCGAGGAGGTCGCCCGCCGCCTCGGACTCGCTTGCGAGGAAGAGCGTCACGCCGATGTCGCGGCCGCCGATCAGGTCCTCGACGAACGCGAGCACGCGATCGACGGCGACGTCGCCGGACAGCGGGACGAGGAGGCGGTCGACGTCGCCGGTGACGCCGGGGATGACGTAGGCGTTGGCGCCGACGTCCGCGGCGACCCGGTCGAACGTCTGCTCGCGGTCGTTGGTGAACACGAGCCGGGACTCGGCGGCGGCGCCGGCGGCGCGGAACTCGCTGGCGACGTCCTCGAGCGCGGAGACCGCTCGCTCCTCGAACTGTTCTCTCGCCTGGTCCGGCGGCGTCTGCTCCGGCAGGACGTGGTAGCCGAGCACCGTCACGTCGACGGTGCCGAGCAGGTCCATCATGCCGGCCGCCACCGATTCCCCCTCGAGTATCGCGACGGGGACGAGCACGCGAGTCATCAGAGCGCCCCCTTGAGGGTCACGTCCCTGGCGTAATAGAAGTACCACCCGGCGGTCCCGGCCATGATGGCGAGACCGATGATCTGGGAGAGCCGCTGCATGAAGCCGATGAGGGCGAAGCTGGCGAGCGCGCCGACGATGGGTACGGCGGGATAGCCCGGAACGCGAAAGTCCGGGTCGTACCACTCCGGTTCGTCTCGGCGGAGCGCGACCAGTGCGACGCACATCAGGCCGTACATGACCAGGTGGAGGAACGAGGCGACCTCCGCGAGGATCTCGACGCGGCCGGTCGCTGTCAGCGCGAGGATCGGGCCGCCGGCCATCCCGAGGGCGACGTGCGGCGTCCCGTACGTCAGGTTGATGCGGCTGGCGTACCCCGGCAGGAGGGCGTCCTTCGAGACGGCGTAGATGGCGCGCGACGTCGAGAGGACCGACGCGTTGGCGCTGGACATCGTCGCGAGCAGGCCGCCGAAGACGATGGCGAGCGCGCCGGCCGGCCCGAGCAGTTCCCGGCCGACCGCGACCATCGCGGTCTCGCCCAGCCGGCCGAGCGCCTCGCTGCCGACGGCGCTCGTGGCGACGAAGATGGTCGCGACGTAGAGCACGCCGACGACGAGGACCGAGCCGACCATCGCCAGCGGGAGGTTCCGGCCGGGCTCCTTCATCTCGCCGGCGACGGTCGCCACCTGGGCGAACCCGAGGTACGACGTGAACACGAGTGCCGCCGTGGCGAGGATGGGGAACGTGCCGAACGGCGCGAACCGCTCGGGCGTCGTGGGCTGACCGACGACGCCGACGGCGTCGAGGACGCCGAAGGTCAGGAAGACGCCGAGGATGGCGAGCAGGAGCGCGACGACCCCGTTCTGGAGCTTGGCGGCGTTCTCGGTCCCGGTCACGTTCAGCACGGTGAAGCCCGCGCCGACGAGCAGCGCGATGGGGATAACCAGTCCCTCGCCCGCGGCGACGCCGGCCAGCCCGAGGGCGTCGACCGCGTAGAAGCCGAAGCCGACGAGGTAGAAGGAGGTGGCGAACACGAGGCCGAACCACAGCGAGAGCCCGACGACGGCGCCGGCGAGCGCGCCGAGGCCGCGGGAGATGAAGTAGTAGCCGCCGCCGGACTTCGGCATCGCCGTCGCGAGCTCCGAGGCCGGGAGCGCGACGAGCAGGGCGATGACGGCGCCGATGCCGAACGACGCTGCGGCAGCGGGGCCAGCTCGCCCGGCGGCCAGCCCGGGGAAGACGAAGATCCCGGCGCCGATCATCGTCCCGATCCCGATGGCGAGCCCGCCGGAGAGACCGAGCGTGCGCTCGAGTTCGGCGTTCTCGGTGACCGTTGCCTCGTCGGTCTCGACCACGGTCTCGGCCACCGGCGCCTCGCCGTCGATGTTCCGTCCGCCGCCCTCGTTCATGGGACCCGTCTCTGCCGGGGGCTCAAAGAAACCTCCTCACGGTTCCGGCGGGCGTTCCGGTTCACGAACCCGGAACCGCGGTGGATCGGCCGGCCGGGTCGCGGCCACCTACAGCCCCGTGGGGTGCTCGAGGAACGTCGTCTCCAGGCCCCAGTCCTCGGCGAGTTCCTGCAACGCGCGTACGCCGAAGGTCTCGGTGGCGTAGTGGCCGGCGAGGAAGACGTTCAGGCCGGCCTCGCGGGCCTCGTGGTAGGTCTTTCCCTTGCCCTCGCCGGTGACGAGGGCGTCGACGCCGGCCGCGGCGGCCTCGTCGAGCCAGTCGGCGCCGCCGCCGGTGACGATGGCGACGTCCTCGATCTCCTCGGGCCCGAAGTCCAGCACGTCGACCGGCTTGCCGCCGGTGTCCAGCGACGTGAGTCGGTCCCGGAGCCCCGCGACGGTGTAGGCGTCCGCGGCGCGGGCGCGTTGGCCGACGGTGACGCCGCCGGCGCCGCCGAACGGCTCGGTCACCTCGCAGCCGAGGAAGTCGGCCAGCCGGGCGGCGTTGCCGAGCTCCGGGTGGCCGTCCAGCGGGAGGTGGGAGACGTACAGCGGGAGGTCGGCGCCGACGAGCGAAGCGATCCGGTCGTAGGCCCGCCCGGTTACGCGGTCGAGGCCGCCCCAGATCACCCCGTGGTGGACGACGAGCAGGTCCGCGCCGACGTCGGCGGCCGCGGTTGCCGTCGCGGCGACGCCGTCGACGGCGAAGGCGACGTGGTCGAGCGTGCGGGCGTCGGCCCGCCCGACCTGGAGGCCGTTCGGGCTGGCGTCGACGTCGGCGTAGGCGTCGGTGTCGAGCCGGTCGTTCAGCCGGTCGCGGAACTCGGAGAGGTGCATACCGGCCCCGACTCGCCCCCGGCCCTTGTATCGCCCGCCACCCCTCGCGCGGTATTATTAAATCTAACCAAACAGTTGTGAATCGATAGTATTATTAATCGACGTCTTAGTATTCCCGGTCGGGATGGATTCCGATACCGGACCGGTCGCCGCCGTCGGACCCGACCGGCCGACCCTCGTGGGCCTGACCGGCGTCGCGGGCCTGGTACTGCTGTCCGCGCTGGCCCTCGCGGGCGCGCCCTGGAAGGTCCTCGTCATCTCCTGGGTGGCGTTCGGCGCGATGGCCGGCGCGGCGGCGCTGGGCGCCCGCACGGCCGGCGGCGACGCGGTGCGGCTCGTGTGGGGCTACGGACTCGCCAGCGGCGCGATGGTCACGAGCGCCGCGGTCTTCCTCGTCCCGCAGGCGATCGGCTTCCACCAGGCGGTCGGCGGGTTCGGCGTCGCCGCCGGGCTCGTCGGCGGCTACAGCGGCCACACCGTCGGCCACCGGCTCAGCCACCGCGAGGCCTTCGACAGCGCACCCGCCCAGCTGGCCGCCCACTCGCTCGCGGCCGGCGCCATCATCGGCCTCGTCTACGCGGCCCTCCCGGAGCTCGGGCTGCTCCTGGGACTGGCCATCGTCTCCCACAAGGGCCCGGCGGGCTACGCCGCCGCCCGGCGGCTCAGGCGGAGCGGCGACCGGGTCGGCGTCCTGCTGTTTCCCTCGGCCGGCGTCGGGTTGACCGCCATCCCGGCCGCGCTGCTGCAGCCACCGAGCGACCCGGCCCTCAACGCCGCCATCTTCGGGTTCGCCGCGGGCGTCTTCCTCCACGTCGCGATGGACTTCCTCCCCGAGTGCGAGGTCGGCGGCGAGGTCGGCGAGGCCGCCGGCCTCGACGCCGACGCCGACGAGGATACCCACGCGCTGCTCGACCGGCTCCGGGTCCACGCCGTCGCCAGCACCGCCACGGGCGCCGCGGCCGTGTTCGTCGCCTGGCTCATCGTGTCCTGACCGGTCGACCGGGGACCGCCGGCCGTCCCGGCGGCCGCGAGTGCCTCCGTCCCGGGCCGTCAGTCCCGCCCGGCCGCGGGCCGTCAGTCCCGCCCGTAGAACGGCAA
>CAZATR010000116.1:0-8230 GCA_964488035.1 uncultured Natronomonas sp. | reverse complement strand
TTCCGGACGCCGTGGCGGGTCCGCTGGAACGGGTGCGGGACGACGGCGACGCCGCCCGCGTCCTGGACGGCGTCGATGGTCTCGCCGATGGGTCGCCCCGGGGACGGCATCGATTCGACGCCGATGGCGAGCAGGTGGCCGTGGGCGGTCGACACCTCGACGCCCGGGATGCCGATCAGGCCGTACTCCGGCGCCCGCTCGGCCGCCTCCAGGGAGGCCGAGATGACGTCGTGGTCGGTGACGACGACGGCGTCGAGGCCGATGTCGGCGGCGTGTTCGAGGATCAGCTCCACCGGCTCGTGGCCGTCGTAGGAGGCCTCGCTGTGGACGTGGAGGTCCACCTCGAGCCGGCTTTGACCGCTCATTCCAGGGGTTTCGCACGGCAACGGCATAAACCGAGGGGGCGATGGACCCCATACCTCCCCGTCGCTCGTCCGGCGGCCTCGTTTCGCTCTCGGTTGATCGTGTTCGTGGGTCGTTTCGCTCTCGGCTTCCTCCGGTCGCCTCCCCGAGACACCCGCTCCACTCGCGCCTCGCGGCTCGCGCGTCGTCGCTCACCTCGTTCATTCCTCCCGCTCGCCCGTTCGGCGGCGCTCCCTTCGGTCGCGCCGCCCGTACCAACCCTTTTGATGAGCGGACCGTATGGGCGCGGTATGGCAGGCTTCGAGGGCGAGGCGCCGACCGAGCCGCTCGACTACGAGCCGGTCAGCGTCAAGGCGCTGCTCGTCGAGATGAAGGACACCTCGGAGCTGCTCATCGATCTCGCCTACTCCGCGGTCCTGCACGGCAACGCCGACCTGGCCCGGGAGGTGCTCGCCCTCGAGGAGAAGATGGACGTCCTCCAGATGCGCGCGCGGATGAGCCTGATGATGGCCGCGCGGAACCCCGACGAGGTCGAGGCGCTGGCGCCCGTGCTCGGGCTGGCGGCGGGCGCCGACCGGATCAGCGACGCCGCCGGCGACATCGCGAAGATCGTCCTCGAGGACATCGGGGTCCCGGAGGCGATGCGGGCGGCGCTCCCGGAGGCCATCGAGACGCTCGTCCGGGGCACGGTCGCCGCGGACTCGCCGTACGCCGACCGCACGCTCCTGGACGTCAACCTCGAGAGCGAGACCGGCGTCCGCGTGATCGCCATCCACCGCGGCACCGACTGGATCTTCACCCCGGGCCCGGACACCACGCTCCGGCCCGGCGACCGCTGTCTCCTCCGCGGCCCGGACCGCACGATCGGCGAGGTGTACGAGGCGGTCACCGGCGAGGCCTACGAGGAGCCGGCGCCCCCGGCCTCGGAGATCGACGACCTCGAGCGCGCCGTCGACTCGATCGTCCTGATGAAGAACCTCTCGGAACTCGCCGTCGACCTCGCCTACGGCAGCATACTCTTCGACACCCACGAACTCGCCGAGGAGGTCCGGAACCTCGAGGTCGAGGTCGACGCGCTCCGCTCGCGGTTCGAGGCGTGGCTGCTGCGGGCCGCGGCCGACGCCGAGGACCCCGTCGCGCTCCGCGGGCTCATCCACCTCGGCGTCTCGACGGAGGCCATCAGCGACGCCGCCCTCGACATCACCGAGGGCGTGCTGCGGGGGCTGTCGGTCCACCCGGTCGTCGAACTCGCCGTCCAGGAGTCCGACGAGATCCTCGTCCGGGTCCAGGTCGGGGCCGGCAGCGCCCTCGACGGCGAGCGCGTCGCGGACGGGGTTCCGGCTGCGGAACTGGGGCTGAACGTGCTCGCCATCCGCCGTGGCGAGGACTGGCTCCTGGCGCCGGACGCCGACGCGACGCTGGAGGGCGGCGACGTCGTGATCGCGAAGGGCACCCGGACCTCCGCCGCCGAGTTCGAGGAGCTGGCCGCCTGACACTGGTATCCCGGTCTGTCGTGCGTGTTCCTTGTCGCCGGCCGTTCCCTACTCAACCGACGTGGAAACTGGCCGGTATAGATGTTCACTAGACGGATTCCAACTATCGCCACTCCTAACCTGGACCGCAGCCTGCGAAGCCCTCGGCCGGCTCGACCGGCCGCGGCGCTCACGCCGTTCGTGCGAATCGAGGCGCTCACCACGTTCGCGCCTCGCGCTCGCTGCGCTCCTCGCTCCTTGGGTCGCTACGGTGTCCTCGCGCGGCTGCGCCGCGCGAGCGGCGCGAGGGCTTTCGGGGCCGGCACGGGTTCGTCCAGTCCCGGAGCGATTGGCTCCCTCAAAGAACTAGTGTTGCAACCCCGGACAGCACGACGACGCCGAGGATGTCGCAGACGTTGGTGACGACGGGAATGGTCGTGTCGTCGGGGTCCAGTCCGCGACGGTAGGAGACGTACGTGGCCGCGACGGAGATCACGACCGCCAGCGCCGCGAGCACGAGCCCGCTGACCACGGAGATGACGAAGAGGTCCACGAAGGCCATCGGGCGGGCGATGGTGCGGCCGACGACCCAGGCGGCGACCCCGAGCGCCGAGAACACGGTCGCCGCGAGCAGCATGACGGCGGCGACGTTCGCCCACAGGAGTTCGTCCCGGGGGTCGAACGAGAGCGTCCCGAGGTGCAGCCGCGTCGAGAGCCGCGCCGAGAAGATGGCGCCGAGGTTCCCGCCCATGCCGATCATGACCGGGACGAGCACGAGCAGCGTCGGGTTGGCGAGGTACGTCGACTCGAGCGACTCGAGGACGAACCCCGAGCCCATCTCCAGGACCGACAGCGCGACGAGCAGCGGGAACATCGTCGCGACGATGGTTCGGGTGCGCCAGCTGCCGAGACCGCCGGAATCCGGCCCGCTGTCGGGTCCCTCGGTCACAGCACCACCCCCACGACGACCACGGCGACGTAGAGGAACACGACGCCGAAGACGTCCCCGAGCATCGTCACGAGTGGGCCGATGAGGTTGTCGGGGTCGAGTCCGGACTCGTAGCTGCCGAACACCAACACCAGGAGCCCGAGCACGAGCACCACGGACGTCAGGACGCCGGAGACGAACGTGATCCCGACGAGTTCGAGGAGCCGCGCGGACTCGCGGCCGAGCCCCTGCAGGATGCCCCACGAGAGGACGCCGATGAGAACGGAGATGCCGATGCCGTTGACGAAGGAGGCGACGACGGCGTTGACCAGCCGCTCGTCGTACGCCAGGTCGGGTTCGATGAGGCCCTGGTGCAGGCCGGAGGACAGGCGCGCGCCGAAGGCGCCGTAGACGTTGCCCCGCGTCGCCAGGAACGCCGGGAGCAACAGCAACAGCCCGGGGTACTGGCGGAACGCTTCCCGCATCGCGTCGCTGCCCAGCACCGCGCCGGCGAACAGCCCGCCGAGGAGGCTGACCGAGAGGACGCCGACCGACTCCCGGTAGATCCGCCGGACCTCCTCGCGGCCCTCCATGTCGGTGCGGTCGCGCGGTCCGGGTATAAAATCCGCGACGGCGCTACCGGCCGAGCCACCCAAACAGCACGTCCCCGACGAGCACGGTGCTCAGGGCGGCGCTGACGGCGACGGTGGGGCCGACCGGCGCGAGGACGCCGACCGCGACGACCAGCAGGCCGAAGACGATCGCGCCGAACTCGATGCGGCGGACGGGGAGCTGCTGGTCGATCTCGAGGGTGTGGTGGACCTCGACGGTGGTGTCGCCGACGTCGATGCTGTGGTCCATGTCCTCCGAGAGCAGTTCCATCGGGGTGAACAACCGCGGGTCGATGAGGGGGCGTTCGTCGTCGGCCATTGCGGTGCCCTTCCACGTCGGGGCTAAATAATGCGGGGGCTCGCCGTTCGACCGATCGGCCGTCGGTCGGCGACGAGGTGAGTGCGCGGAGCCAGCCCTGAGGACCCTTCGTTGAGGTCAGTCGGTAGGATCACCGGCGGGGAAGACGACCGTGCCGCGGGCCGGATCGAGCCAGCGGAGCGCCGCCAGAACAGGCTCGGTGCCGGGGCCGCCGTGAGCATCGACGCCCCCGTCTCCGGACGCGTCTCGCACGGCCTGCGCGCCCGACGCGTCTCGCACGGCCTGCGCGCCCGACGCGTCTCGCACGGCCCGCGCCCCGGCGATCCACCCGCGGAGGTACCGGGCGTCGGCCGGGCCATCGTACCCGACGAGTGCGGTCCGGCGACGCCGGGGGCCGGTCCGGAGCGCGACGGCCAGGTACCGTCGCACCGAGAACGCCGGGTCGACGACGTGGAGTGCCTCGTGCTCGACAGGATCGATGCGGGCTCCGACCTCCCCGAACGACAGCCCGGTCGCCAGCGGTTCGGGGTCGACCGCCGTCTCGTGGTCCTCGGTGACGTGGCCGCCGGCGGGCTCCACGCGGTCGGCGGCGCTTTCGCGGACCCAGGCCCCGTCCGGCGGGCCACCGTACGGCGTCGCCGCCGTGATCTCGTCGGGGTCGACGCCCCAATGGGCGTAGTGGAGGTCGTACCCGTCGCGGTCGTACGCGACGAGCGTCCGGTGTCCCATGGGGCCCCTGGCCGCGCGATCGGCCATAAACCCGCGGCCGGCTCAGGCGTAGCCGTCGGCGACCTCGATGTCCCGTCGCGTCCCGAGGCCCTGCAGCACCTCGAGAGCGGCGACGAAGTCGTCGTTCGTGATCTGGCCGAGGAACCGGCCGTCCTCGACGACCACGACGCGGTCGGTCCTCGACTCGCTGATCGCGCGCAGCGCGTCGAAGGCGTCCGCCTCCGGCGGCACCGACGGTGGTGCCGGGCCCATCATCTCGGCGACGGTGGTGGTGCCGCGGTCCGCCTCCGCGACGTCGCGGACGCCGGACAGCGTCACGAGGCCGGTGACGGTCTCGCCGTCGAGAACCGGGTAGACGGTGGTCCGCTCGGTGGCGACGCGATCCAGGAACGCGTCCACGGTAGTGTCCGGCGTCACGGTCCGGACGTCCGTGGACATCAGTTCCCCGGCGGTCATGTCGCCGAGGAGGTCCCGGAGGACGGTGGCCCGGGACTCGGCGCCGGCGGCGACGTAGACGAACATCGCGACGAGCAGCAGGATCGGAGCGAACGAGACGACGGCGACCAGCGCGAGCAGGATTGCCATCCCCTTGCCGACGCGGGCGGCGGTCCGGGTCGCGTCCGCGTACGGGCGATTCCGGGCGAGCAGCGCGCGGAGCACGCGGCCGCCGTCCATCGGGAACGCCGGCAGCATGTTGAACGCCGCCAGCGTGAGGTTGATCACGGCCAGCCACCCGACGACGAACAGCAGGACGGGATCGACCGGGACGACGAACAGCAGGCCGTAGCAGGCCGCGGCGACCAGCACGCTCATGGCCGGCCCGGCCAGGGCGACGTAGAACTCGACGTCCCAGTCCTCCGGGAGGTCCTCCATGTGAGCCATCCCGCCGAATATCCACAGGGTGATGGAGGTGATGGTGACGCCGTACCGCCGGGCGGTCCAGGAGTGGCCGAGTTCGTGGAGGAGGACGCCGACGAACAGTCCGAGCGCGGCGGCGACGCCGACGACGATGGGAGTGGAGCCGGCCTGGAGGACGGCGACGTCCACGGGGTGGGGCGAGATGTACTCGACAGCGCCGGCGTAGAACTCGAGCTGGGCCGGGCGGCTGATCAGCCACGCCAGCACGGGCATGAAGAGGACGAACGTGACGTTGAGTCGGATCGGGATGCCGGTGACGGTCCCGACGTGGAAGTTGCGCATGGTGGATGGATGGGGCCGGGTCGGAAAAGGCCGTGGCGTGCTATTCGGCGTCGGCGGCGCCGGGCGCGTTCCGCTTGACGCCGTCGACGGCGTCAGTGGCCGCGCTCCGGCTGCTGTAGCCCTCACCGGAGTCGGCCAGGATATTGCCGTTGCGGTGGCGGAGCCGCCAGCGCCACTCCTCGCCCTCGTCCTCGTAGATCTCGAAGGCCGCCGCCTCGAGGTCGAGGACGTCGGCGTCGGGTCCGTACTCGCGGGCGCGCTCGATGGCGTCCTTGGCGCCGGACTTGCTGCTGTAGCCCTCGCCGGAGTCGGCGATGACGTTGCCGTTGTCGTGGCGGAGCCGCCAGCGGTACTCCCCGCGGTTGTCCTCGTAGAGTTCGAAGGTCGCCTTGCTCATGGTCACTGGACCTCCTCGAGGTCCGCGTCGGCGACGTTCGACACGACGCTATCGACGCCCTGCCGAGCCTTGGCTCGGCTGCTGTAGCCCTCGCCGGAGTCGGCGATGACGTTGCCGTTCTCGTGGACGAGCCGCCACCGCCAGTCGCCGCCCCGGTCGCGGTAGAGCTCGTACCCGGCGGGGTCGATGGTCAGGTACGCGGCGGCCTCGGCGTGCTCTCGGACGCGTCCCATCGCTCGTCGCGCGTTGCTCTTGGAGGCGTACCCCTCGCCGGAGTCCGCCAGCACGTTGCCGTTGTCGTGGACGAGCCGCCAGCGCCACTCGCCGGCCGAGTCCTCGTAGACCTCGAAGCCGGCCTGGCTCTCGTACTCGATGGCCTCGGTCTCGGTCGCCTCGACGGCCTCCTCGGGGTCGTCGGGCTCGATCTCGAGGATGCCGCCGCCGAGCGCGTTCCGCTTGACGCTGTGCAGTCCCTGCTGGCACTTCTGCTTGCTACTGTAGCTCTCCGCGGAGTCGGCGATGACGTTGCCGTTGTTGTGGCGGAGCCGCCAGCGCCAGCCACCGCCACGGTCCTGGAACAGCTCGAACCGTGCCTGTGACTGTTTGACCGCCTCGAGTTCGGCCGCCTGGGCCTCGAGGGCCGCCATCGCGTCGTCGCGCTCCTCCCGGGTCCGATCGAGCGCCGCGCGTTCATCGGCGTCCTCGGCCTCCCTGGCCTCCCTGGCGGCCCGCTCGCTCGCGGTCTCGGTCTCCGCCCGGGAGAGCATCGGCACGACCACCGCCGCGAGAGCGATGATCGCGAACCCGACGGTGTAGAGTCCGATGACGCCGGTGTGGCCGGTGTCGGTCGGCCACCCGGATGCGGGGTACACCGAGACGAACCACGCGATCGCCGCCAGACAGACGATGATGCCCAGGTACGTCAGTTTCGTCGCCGCGCTCCGCAACGGGAGGCGGATGACGATGCCACCGATGAGGAGTGCGCCGCCGGCGCCCCCGAGCGCGACGCCGATCTCCCGAACCGTCCAGTACGAGCCGCCCTGGGCCGCCGGCGGGCGACCGAGCGTCGTCGTGTAAAGGAACAGCGCGACGCCAGCGACGGTCGCGACCAATCCCAGCGCGAAGAGCCAGTAGCCGTAGACTTCGTCGTTTGTGGACGGTTCCGTGATTCGTCTCCTGTAGAAGGACACGAGCGGGTTGCCCTTGGATCGTTTCTGTGCCATTTCCATACCGAGGGCCGGAACGGTCATAAGCGTAACTCTGCACGGCATACATCTTCTAAACTCTATATATAGAAGTCGAAATCCAGCTAAGAAGACGAATTTATAAACTCAAAGAAATTATATGAATTACCTAATTTGACATTTTAGGATAATAATCAAAAAAGCGTCGTGGCCGTTGCTCACGCCCAGGTCCAACCGTCGTCGAGACCCCGTGGGATCACTCCCCGAGCGACCGGAGTCGCTCCCGGAGCTCGCCGGGGCTGAACGGCTTGGCCACGTAGTCGACGCCATCGCCCACCGCCTCGACGATGTCGGCCTGGTCACGGCCGGTCATGAAGATCACCGTCACGTCTTCCAGGCGGTCGGTCTCCCGGACCCGTTCGTACACCTCGACGCCGTCCATCCCGGGCAGCGTCACGTCGAGCAGGAGGACGTCCGGCGGCGGATCGACCTGGAGGCGTTCCCAGCAGGTCGCCCCGCTCTCGAACCCTTCGACCTCGACCTCGTCCTCGAGCGTCCGGGCGACGAGCCGCCGGATGTCCCGGTCGTCCTCCGCCAGCATCACCCGTCGCGTCGCGCCCATACACCGGTCTTCGCGGCCAATGGGTTGTATCTATTGGGCCGTCCGCCCGCGGCATCACGGCGTCGAATGCCGGCCCTACCGGGATACGCAGTGGGATTCCGGTACACAGCCAAGGAGAGCTTTCGGATAACTGATCTCGAAGCTCCGCGACGCCGGAGTCTTATTTGCCCGACCGGTCGTTGGCGCCAATGCTCGGCCGGGTCTTCTCGGTGCCCTTGCCGCGTCCCTGCTGGCCGCGGCCGCGCTGGCCGGCGGACGTCCGGCCGCGGAACGCCCGGCCGCGCTGGCTGTCGTCGCAGATCCAGTTCAGGTCGTCGTCGGTCTCGATGGCGCCGTGTTCGGGGTCCAGGAGGATGACCTCGAACCACTTCTGGGAGCCGTCCTCCCCGACCCAGTAGGAGTTCA
>CAZATR010000115.1:0-8249 GCA_964488035.1 uncultured Natronomonas sp. | reverse complement strand
GATCGATGCGGGGACCGAGAAGATCGAGTCGGGGCGGATTCGGGATGAGTCTAAGGAGCGTGCGCGGCAGGGGTGGTATCGGGCTGTGGCGAATCTGATTGGTGAGTGGCGGAAGTTGAAGGAGACGCGGGATCTGGCTGAGTTGAGTGAGGAGGTTGAGCGGCTGAAGGATGAGGAGGACCTATCATGATTGTTATGTTATCCGCTCGGGGGATGTCTCTGAGAAGTTATATAAGTAGATTGGTATGGCAGACGGCGCGGGGATGCTCCCGCTCGACGGGTTCAGTCTCAGGCTACGGACTCGAACCCTTTGTCGGTTGTCCCAACCAGGGACACGAACCAATCCCGGGGGGTCACCCGTGACACGCAAATCACCGCGCGAGCTGGCACACGACATCAAGAATCTGGGCGGGGACCGACGCCGGCCCCGGCCACCCGGCGGCCTTCCGGAACGTTACGACCGCTACCGAGCTGACGCCCGGCAACGGTGGGACGCCGACGACTACCCCGACTCTGGCGGGCCACTCCTCCGGGTGTGGGACGCCTACGCCCTGGCCTACGACGACGTCAGGCTGTGGGCCCGGGTGTGTCAAGAGGTGCGTCGGATCATGATCGCCAGCGACCCCCGACCGGCGCACATCCCAGCGGCCCCGGACGGCTACGACGGGGGCCTCCCCGTGCCGAACGGGGACGTCCGGGACGTGATTGTCGGGCTTGAAGCTGCCTACGACGTGCGCGTCAAGCGGTTCCGCGATCCCGACGAATTGCCCGAGGTGTCCGAACCGGTCGACCCGGACCCACTCAGTAACGACGTGACCCCGGGCGTGTATGCCGAGCTAACCGCGCTATTCACCTAACCCCTGTGAGGACCATGCATAATCCAACCATATACCGATACTACGGCTACGAAGCCGTGGTCGAGATCGACGCACAGACCTACGAGATTACGAGCACGGACGACAGTCAGGGCTATGCCTTTCAGTTCGACGACGCCCGGGGCCAACTCCGATCGTTACTCAAATCCCGGCTTGAGGACGTCGAATACGGACGGGCTGACGCCGTCGACATCCAACCGGGGTATCTCCGGGCTCGCGTGGCCGTCGACGGCGGGGGCGAGCCGACGCGGAGCCCGCGACCAAAGGAGATCCTGGCGGCGGTGGCGGGCGTGGCGGGCGATTGGAACAAGAGGCATGCCCGGCCGTCGCAGCGTGGCGGGTATCTCGACGGTCTCCAGGTGGGGGATCGATACATCGAAGCCGTGCCACTCCCGGACGCGCCGACGCCCGAGGCGTGGATATCGAACCGCAGCAACGGCGACGAGGATGCGGTTCCCCTCGATAGTGACGTTGTCGCTGTGATCGAGGACGGCGAGCCCGCCGAGTGGGACGCCGACCGCGACAGGTACGTCCCTGTTACGGCTGTGTGGCCGATCAAGCCCGAGACCTACGACCCCGTTGAGAATCCCGATCAATTCGACGACACAGTAACGGCCTTCGAGTGGGCCGATCGGGACATCGATCAACTCCGGCAGTACGTGACGAACGGGGGGAGATGGGGCGGGGACTTCCGGCTGACAATCGCCCCGAACTATCTTCAAGTGGAAACGGCGACGCGGTCGCTCTCACAGCAGCCAGCGCGGTACGTCCTTCGGGATCTCGGGCCCGATGTTGAGCGGTTCAATCGGAGGCGGCCGGTCGACGCGGTTAGTAAGGAAAGAGAACTCCGGCGGCCTGAACTCCAGCTTGGCGACGAGATGTATATCGGGGTTGCGTCGGGCGGGAGCCACGCCGGGGAGTGGATCGCGGCCCGTGACCTCGGGGATATCGACGGGGAAACGTTTGCGCCGGCACCGGAGTCGGACGGCGAGGATGTCGCGCCCGACGAGTCGTCGGGTGGGGTGCTAAGTCGCTTGGGGGGTGAATAGCGTGGCCCGACCCCTGGGGAACGTAGCTCGGGGCGGTCGGCGATGCACCTTTGCCTGTGGAGGCCGGGGTCTCTGGTATGAGACGCCGTAACCGTCGCTCTTCGCGGGTAGTGTCCGTCGGTGGGACGACCATGATTGTAAGCGGTCGGGGGCGTGGTGAGGCGCGGAAGGCCACGTCCGGCGACGCCGACGGCCAGGACGGCGAAGGTGGCTCGGGGGTTGAAACGAAGGCTCATGCCATGCCGGGCGGGACGGCGGCGTTTCATGACCCTCGTGAGCGGGCTCTTGCGGTGGCCCGGGGGTTCGAGCGCGATCCGGACGGGGAGGACTCGTCCGAACGATAGCGCGGGCCTGGATACGTGACGGGTTGAGAGGCCGAGAGACGCTTGCTGTGCGGTTTCGTTTCCTGGCCGATGAATTCCCCCTGAGGGTACGATTTTTGACTGCCAAGCGTGGTCCACCTTTTTGATGCCCCGCTATGAGGCTTTACCCGACAGTAGAACGGAGGTAATACATGGGGACACCTGACGACATTGAAGAGAGTGACCGTTTGAGCCACATTACTGGTGATTACTATTGGGACCGTGAGGCGTTCCCCGCGTGGCAATGGTGGGCGACTGCGGCCCTATGCATCGTTTTACCTCCGGTTGGATTCTTTTTCTTGGCTTTCTTGGGGTTTAGTTCATTGACGACCGACCCGGACGAGGTTCTTTCGGAAGACCCCGAGGAATAGACCGAGGAGTAAAGAATCGGGATTTGGGTGTATTTAACTCTGTTCGGTTGGGAACCCAAAACCCGATTAGAAACGCCCACGCTACCGTTTACGAATACAGGTCTTGAACCCTTTTTCTTGGACGCCGCCGCCAGGTCTCGAACCTGGGACAACCTGGGTAACAACCAGGTGCTCTACCAACTGAGCTACGGCGGCTCCAGGCACCCGTTGGTACTTCGATTCGACAAATAGGGCTTTCGCTTCCGCGCCGGCACCGACACGCTTTACCAGCCGACGGCGCAACCGCGGGTATGTCGTTCGAGTCGGTCGTCGGCGAGGTCCGGGCCCGGGTCGTCCCGGACGACGACGAGCGGGCGGCCCTCGAGGCGGTGGTCGAGGAGCTGACGGCCCGCGCCGAGGCGGCGATCGCCGACCTCCCGGTCGACGCCGACACGCGGCTCGTCGGCTCGACCGCCCGCGGCACCTGGCTGGCCGGCGAGCGCGACGTCGACCTCTTCGTCCGGTTCCCGACGTCGCTGTCCCGCGAGGCCCTCGAGCGCCACGGGCTCGACGTCGGGCGGGCGGTCGTCCCGGACGGCCACGAGGAGTACGCCGAACACCCCTACGTGACGGGCGAGGTCGACGGGTTCACGGTCGACTGCGTGCCCTGCTACGCCGTCGAGTCGGCGACGGGGATCCGCTCGGCCGTCGACCGGACGCCGTTCCACACGGACTACCTGGAGGACCGCATCGAACCGCTGGCCGACGACGTCCGCGTCGCCAAGGCGTTCCTCGACGGCGTCGGCGTCTACGGCAGCGACCTCCGCACGAAGGGGGTCTCCGGGTTCCTCACCGAACTCCTGGTGCTGGAGTACGGCGGCTTCCGGCCGTTCGTCGAGGCGGCCGCCGACTGGCAACCCCCGATCCGGCTCGACCCCGAGGCCCACGCCCGAGGGCGCGAGACGGCGTCGCCGTCTCGGGACGACGAGGTCGGCACCGCCGACCCCGCGTTCGACGACCCGCTCGTCGTCATCGACCCGACCGACCCCGAGCGCAACGTCGCGGCCGTCTGCTCGGCCCGCAACGTCGCCCGGCTGATCCACTACAGCCGCGAGTTGCTCGACGAGCCCCGGACCGAGCTGTTCGAGCGCACCGAGCCGGCCCCGCTCGCTCCGGCCGCGGTCCGGGAGCGGGTCGCCGACCGGGGCACCGCGCCGGTCGCCGTCCGGTTCGCGGCGCCCGACGTGGTCGAGGACCAGCTGTACCCGCAGCTCGAGAAGTCCCTCGCCGGGGTCGAGGGGGCGCTCGAGCGCGCCGGCTTCCAGCCGCTCCGGGCGGCCCGCTTCGCCGACGAGACGGCCGTCCTCCTCGTCGAGTGCGGCGTCGAGCGGCTGCCCGCCGTCGCCCGCCACCGGGGCCCGCCGGTCGGCGTCCGCGAGCACTCCGAGGGGTTCTACGAGACCTACGCCGACGACCCCGACGTGGCCGGGCCGTTCGTCGACGACGACGGCCGCTACGTCGTCGAACGACCCCGCGAGGCCCGCACGCCGGGCGCCCTCGTCGAGGCGACGCTGTTCGACGTCTCGCTCGGCCCCCACGTCGAGACGGCCCTGGAGGCCGACCACGAGGTGCTCGAGGGCGCCGAGGTCGCGGCGCTGGCCGACGAGTTCGGCGTCGAGCTGGCGCGCTACTTCTCGCCCGACCCGTGACCCCTGGCGGGACGGAGCGCGGCCGCGCTACAGGTCGTGGGCGTCGGCGACGTCCCGGACGACGCTTCGGGCGTCGTCGTTCACGTCGCCGTCGGGCTCGACGGGGTCGCGGCCGTCGAACACCTCGTGGACCATCCCGACGGAGTCGGCGAGCGCGTCGAGGCCGTAGCCGCCCTCCAGGACGAACGCCAGGGCGGCGTCACAGCGGTCGGCGACGTCCCGCACCCTCCCGGTGAGGTGGCCGTACCCCTCCGTGGAGACCCGCATCCGGGAGATGGGGTCGTGGCGGTGGGCGTCGAAGCCGGCGCTCACGACGAGGAGGTCGGGATCGAACCGCGCCAGCCCGGGCGCGACGAGTTCGTCGACGACCGCGGCGTACTCCGCGTCGCCGCACCCGCCCGGCAGCGGCACGTTGAGGTTCGTCCGCCGGGCGTCGGGCCCGCCGGTCTCGAGCACCTCGCCGGTCCCGGGGAACAGCCCGCGCTCGTGGACCGACGCGTAGTACCGGTCGTCGTGGTCGTAGAAGAGGTCCTGGGTGCCGTTGCCGTGGTGGACGTCCCAGTCGAGGACCGCGACGCGGTCGACGTCGTCCCCACCGAGCGCCTCGTCGGCGGCCACCGCGGCGTTGTTGAAGAAGCAGAAGCCCATCGCCTCGCCGGTCTCGGCGTGGTGGCCGGGCGGCCGCCCGATGGCGAACGGGGTGTCGCGGCCGTCGGCGCCCTCGAGCGCCGCCTCGGCGGCCCAGCAGGCCAGCCCCGCCGCGGCGCGGGCGGCCTCCCAGGTCGCCTCGACGGCGACGGTGTCGGCGTCCCACGTACCGCCGCCGTCCGCGCAGAACTCCCGGACGGCCTCGACGTAGTCCGGGTCGTGGACGGCATCGAGGGCGTCGGCGTCGACGAGGCGGCCCTCGTGGTAGGCGACGCCGTGGCGCTTCGAGAGGCCGCGCCGGATGGCCCGGAGCCGGTCGGCCGTCTCGGGGTGCCGCGACCCGGTGTCGTGGTCGAGACAGACCTCCCGGTAGCCGAACCTCATTCGAAGTACGGTTCGAGTTCGTAGTAGGTGTCGACGTCCTCGGCCTTGATCGTCCGCCGGTCGGCGTGCCGGGCCAGGATCGCCGCCGCGGCGGCGACGGTGTCGGCGTAGGACTCCAGCTCCCCGGCCAGCGCGATGCGGGCGTCCATCGACACCCGGTAGCGGTCGTCGATCTCCAGCCGGGCGATGCGGTCGACCGGCGCGACCGGCAGCTCCAGCAGGTCCTTGTCGACGACCGGCGCCTCGAAGTCCTCGGCCATCAGCGTCTTCCGCCCGTCCGCCGTCGCCTCCTCGGCCGCCACCGCGGCCAGGTCGGCGCCGCGGTCCTGGATCCGGCGTGCGAGTTCCTCGGCCGCTTCGGCGCTGACGCGCAACTGACCGGCGTTCCGGCGGATGATGGTGTCCACCGGGGCGAACGGTAACTCGACGCTCATATCCCACAGGGAGGCCGAGGCGGCCTTAATCTTTGCGAGGATGCGGCACAGTCACGCGCCGATTCTCAGAAGACCTCCTCGGCGACGAACCGCTCGCCATCGCGACGCCCGCGGACGGTGACCTCTTGACCGAGGTGGACGTCCGCGTCGGTCTCGACGTGCAGCGTCTCGTCGCCGCTGTCGAGGATGACGGGGTCGCCCGGCTGGACGACCGTCCCCGTGAACGTCTCCGGGTCGTCGTTCGCGTCCGGGGCCTCCGCGTCGGCCGCCGACTCGTCGGCATCACCCGTCTCCGACGACCCCGACTCGGGCTTCGAGCCGTCGGCGAACTGGTCGAGGCCGGTGGCGTCGTCGTCGCGGTCCGGCTCCGCCCCATCGATGACCGTGACCGTCGACCGCCAGCCCGCGGAGGCCTCGAGGTCGTCCTGCCAGCCGTCCTGGATCTCGACGTCGGCGAACTGGACCTCGTCGCCGGGCGCGAGGTCGAGGTCGGCCTTCTCCCCCCAGAGCGCCACCCGGATGTCGCCGGTCGAATCCTGGAGCCGGACGTTCCGCACCTGGCCCTCGGAGCCGTCGTCGCGGTCGAACGTGCGCTTCGGGTCGGCCGACCGCACCACCCCGGCGAGATCGACCGTCTCGCCGATCTCCACCGACTCGATGTCGGTGGCCTCCGGCACGTACGCGACGTCCTCGTCGATGCGTTCGATCGTGCCGCGGTTCCCGACGTGGAGCTCGAGGTCGCCGTCGCGATCTCTGACGTAGCCGTCGACGACCTCGACGGACTCGCCGGGGCTGAAGCGCTCGGCGAGCTCGGCCTGCTCGTCCCAGAGGGTCACCCGGACGCGGCCGGTCTCGTCGCCGAGCACGAGGTTCGACACCTGGCCCTCCGAGCCGTCGTCGCGGGAGAACGTCCGGACGGACTCGGTCGCGAGCACGCGGCCGGCCAGCGTGACGTCCGAGCGGCCGAGCGAGAGCTCCTCGACGGTGTACTCGTCGGAGACCGCGACGTCGATGTCGACCTCGTCGTCGGCCTCGACCTTGTCGGCGTTGACCTCGACGCCGTCGTAGCCCTCCTTCGGGCGGCCCTTGATGCGGAGCACGACGCCCGGCTCGAGCTCCTCGACGGCCGCCGCGGCCGCCTCGTCCCAGAAGGCGACGCGGATGCGGCCGGTCTCGTCGGCGACCTCGACGTTGACGACGCGGCCGTCCTCGTCGGCGTCGTCGCGCTCGAACGTGCGGAGCTCGCCGACCGAGAGCACCTTCGCGAGGAACTTGACCTCCTCCATGCCGGCCTCGATGTCGGCGATGCCGCCCACCTGCTGGTCGGAGAGCTCGTGGGCGATGAGCATCGCGGCGGTCTCCTCGTCCGCCAGGCCGCCCATCTGCTCGACCTTCGCCTCGACGGCCTCGCGGAACTCCTCCTCGGAGACGTCGGCGTCCAGATCCGCATAGACGTCCTCGATGGCGCCCATAGCTACCGTGGGCATGGACGGCCTCCCGAAAAGCGTTGTCGTTGTCGGTCCACGGCGGCTCGCGGCGGTCGCTCCGGCATGGGGTTGGTGGTCGCGCCTTCCCCGATAAACCCTCGCGCCGTGGGGGCCACCGATCCGCCCCGTCGCCGCAGGGACGCCTGGCTACCGGCGCCGCGTCTCCCAGGTGCCGTCGTCGAACCGGGCGACGCCGTCGAACAGCGACGCCAGCGTCGCCAGCACCCGGTCGTCGTGGGCGTTCGGGTCGACGTGGTAGTGGGCCAGCGCGCCGACCTCGCGGACCTGGCTCGCGATCGCGTTGAGGAAGCGGAACGCCCGCTCGAGGTCGACGTACTGGAGCAACACGGTCAGCGAGTCGAACGAGACCACGGTGTCCCCGTCGCCGTGGCTGTCGAGGTACGAGCCGACCTTCATCCCGATGCCCGTGAGGTCGCTGGGACTCTCCACGAGTGCGACCGCGCCGCGGTCGACATCCGCGCCGCCGGCAGCGGACGTCGCCTCGCCCACGTCGACGATGCCGAACCGTCGCGGCGGCGCCCCGAGATGGCGGTCCCACTCCTCGAGGAACCGGCTCGCCGTCCGGCTGTACTGCACCGCAAGCACGTTCCGGGCGGCCGGATCGACGGGGAGCAGCCGCTCGTAGTAGGCCTTCCGGACCCCGTCGGCGAGCGGCGGCGCCAGCACCAGGACGTTCGCGGCGTCCTCGAGGTCGGCACTGGCCGGGTCGTCGATGAACTCGCCGACCGATTCGCCCGCTGACATTACTGAGCCTTCGCCGCGCCGTTCAATAAAGGCGAGGGATGTTTGGCGGGTCGAGTGTCGCGCCCCGGACCGTAACCCCTATACGTCGAACCGGGGTAGGGGATATCGAGTCCGGGTAGGGTAGTGGACTATCCTCTTGGCTTGCGGAGCCAGGGACCGGCGTTCAAATCGCCGTCCGGACGCTCA
>CAZATR010000114.1:0-8576 GCA_964488035.1 uncultured Natronomonas sp. | reverse complement strand
ACGACCGGACCAAGCGCATCGACTTCCCGTACGTCCTCCAGTACGAGGAGGAGGCCCGCATCTACCGGAAGATGCTGCAGAACGCCGACGTCCCGGACATCCACGTCGAGCCACACACCCTCGAGATGGCGGGGCTGTTCGGCGTCCTGACCCGGATCACCGAGCCGGACGGCGGCACCGTCTTGATCACGCAGAAGGCGAAGGCCTACAACGGCGAGATCGACGAGACCGACGACATCGACGTCCGGAAGCTCCGCGAGGAGGCCGACGACGTCTCGGACATCGGCGAGGGGATGGACGGCATCTCCCCGCGGTTCATCGGCGACGAGATCGCGGAGGCCATCATGGACTCGATGCACCGCGAGCGCGGGTTCCTCTCGCCGCTGACGACGTTCAACCACCTCGAGGAGAACCTGGAGAACCACGGCTCGATCCCCCAGGAGAACTTCGACACCTACCACCGCTACCTCGAACTGGTGCGCGAGGAGTACAAGGAGCGCGCCATCGAGGACGTCCGCCACGCGCTGGCCTACGACCTCGACGAGATCCAGCGGCAGGGCGAGAAGTACATGGACCACGTGATGGCGTACATCGACGACGACACCGTCGAGGACGAGATCACGGGCCGCGAGCAGGAGCCCGACGAGAAGTTCCTGCGGGCGGTCGAGGAGAAACTGGACGTCCCGGAGGACCGGAAGGACGACTTCCGCCAGGAGGTCGCCAACTGGGTGAGCCGCCGCGCCCGCGAGGGCGAGCCGTTCGAGCCGCAGGACAACGACCGGCTCCGCCGGGCGCTCGAGCGGAAGCTGTGGGAGGACAAGAAGCACAACATCAACTTCTCCGCGCTGGTGTCGTCCGGCGAGCTGGACGACGAGGAGCGGAACGCCTGGGTCGACGCCCTCGAGGAGCAGGGCTACAGCACCGAGGGGGCGAAGGAGGTGCTGGAGTTCGCCGGCGCCGAGGTGGCCAAGGCCGAGATGGAAGAGGAATGACCGGCGAGGAGTACATCGACAGCGCCGACGACGCCCTCCAGGAGACCTACGAGCCGCCGATGTCGCTGTCGGCGTACGTCGAGACCGTCCTCAAGAACCCGGCGTCGGCCGCCCACGCCTCGAAGTACCTCCTCTCGGCCATCGAGGCGGCCGGGACCCGGACGGTCGTCGAGGAGGGCGAACGGAAACAGCGGTACCGGTTCTTCGACGACCCACACAACGACGGCGAACACGCCATCCTCGGGAACACGGCGGTCCTGAACAGCTTCGTCGACGACCTCCGGTCGATCGCCGCCCGGCGCGGGAAGGAGGAGAAGATCCTGTGGCTCGACGGCCCGACCGCGACGGGCAAGTCGGAGCTGAAGCGGTGTCTGATCAACGGGCTGCGGGAGTACTCGAAGACCGACGCGGGCCGCCGGTACACCGTCGAGTGGAACGTCTCCGGCGTCGGCGACGCGACCGGGATGACCTACGCCGACGAGCCGGCGCCGGACGAGGACGACTGGTACGAGTCGCCGGTACAAATCCACCCCCTCTCGGTGTTCCCCCGGTCGGTCCGGGCGGACCTCGTCGCGGCGCTCAACGAGCGGCTGGACGACCACATCCCGATCCATCTTGAGGCCGACCTGGACCCGTTCAGCCGGGAGGCCTACGATCACCTCGAGGAGCAGTACCGGCGGGAGGGCGTCGACGACCTGTTCTCGGCGATCGCCGACGAGCGCCATCTCCGGGTGAAGAACTACGTCGTCGACGTCGGCCGGGGTATCGGCGTGCTCCACAGCGAGGACGACGGCACCCCGAAGGAGCGGCTGGTCGGCTCCTGGATGGCCGGCATGCTCCAGCAGCTCGATTCCCGCGGGCGGAAGAACCCGCAGGCGTTCAGCTACGACGGCGTGCTCTCGCAGGGTAACGGCCTGCTCACGGTCGTCGAGGACGCGGCCCAGCACGCCGACCTGCTGCAGAAGCTGTTGAACGTGCCCGACGAGGGCGCGGTGAAGCTGGACAAGGGTATCGGGATGGACGTCGACACCCAGATGATCATCATCTCGAACCCGGACCTGGAGGCCCAGCTGAACCAGCACGCCGACCTGGAGGGCTCGGACCCGCTGAAGGCGCTGAAGCGCCGGCTGGACAAACACGAGTTCACCTACCTGTCGAACCTCTCGCTCGAGGCCGAACTCGTCCGGCGGGAGCTGACCAACGAGACCGAGATCTGGGAGGCCGACAGCTACGAGGCCCTCGAGGCGCGCATCCGGGAGCCGGTCACCATCTCGGTTCGGGCCGGCGACGGCGCGGTCCGCGAGCGGGAGCTCGCGCCGCACGCCGTCGAGGCGGCGGCGCTGTACGCGGTCGTCACGCGGCTGGACGCCGAGTCGCTGCCGCCCGGCCTCGACCTGGTGGACAAGGCGCTGGTGTACGACCGCGGCTACCTGCAGGACGGCGACGAGCGCCGGTACAAGGAGGAGTTCGACTTCGACGCCGTCGACGAGGGCACCAGCGGCATCCCGGTCACGTACACGCGGGACGTCATCGCGGACCTCCTGCACGAGGAGACCGAGCGCCACCACGCCGAGCTCGACGTCGAGGGCGTCGTCATGCCGCGGGACCTGCTGAACGCGATGGCCGAGCGGCTCGACGGCGCGCCGATGTTCTCCGGAACCGAGCGGACGGAGTACGAGAACCGGCTCGTGCCGGTGAAGAACCACGTGTTCGGCCGCCAGGAGGACGACGTCGTCGACGCCATCATGCGGGACAAGCGGGTCGACGAGGCCACCGTCGAGGAGTACCTCGAGCACGTTTACGCCGCCGTCGAGGGCGAGAAACTCGAGAACGAGCGGGGCGAGCGGGTCGAGCCGGACCCGCTGAAGATGAAGGTGTTCGAGATCGAGCACCTCGGCCGGTTCGACGAGAGCGACTACGAGGGAAGCGAGGCCACGGAGGGCCCCCGGGCGTTCCGGGAGGAGACGGTCATCACGGCGCTGAACCGCCACGCGTGGCGGAACCGCGACGACGAGTTCCGCGTCGGCGACGTCGACCCCCGCGAGATCCCGGTCATCGAGACCGTGCTCGGGAGCCACGACTGGGACGACGTCGCCCGGACCTACGAGGACCTCGAGCCGAGCCAGTGGGACGACCCGCCGTCCGGCACCGAGACGGCTCAGGTCAAGGCGAGGACCATCGAGAACCTCCAGGAGATGTTCGGCTACTCGCCCGCCTCGGCGGAGCTGACGAGTCGCCACGTCATGGGACAGGTGAGCTACCGATGGGACTGAAGGACGACCTCGACCGGTACCGCGAGGTCGGCGAGGCCCGGCGGCAGGACCTCTCGGAGTTCATCCAGTACGGCGACCTCGGGCAGTCCCGGCCGGACGAGGTGAAGATCCCGATCAAGATCGTCGACCTGCCGGAGTTCGTCTACGACCCCCGCGACCAGGGTGGCGTCGGCCAGGGCCAGGGCGGGACGCCGGACGTCGGCGACCCGGTCGGCCAGCCGGAGCCCCAGCCCGGCGACGGCGACGGCGAGGAGGGCGAGCCCGGCGAGGAGCCCGGCGAGCACGAGTACTACGAGATGGATCCCGAGGAGTTCGCCCAGGAGCTCGACGAGGAGCTCGGCCTCGATCTGGAGCCGAAGGGCAAGAAGGTCGTCGAGGAGACGGAGGGCGACTTCACTGACATGACCCGGACCGGCCCGGCGAGCACGCTCGACTTCGAGCGGCTCCTCAAGCGGGGCCTCAAGCGGAAGCTGGCGATGGACTTCGACGAGGAATACGTCCGCGAGGCGCTCCGCGTCGACGGCTGGGGGCCGACGCGGGTGTTCGAGTGGGCGCGCGAAAACCACATCCCGGTCTCCCGCGCCTGGATCGAGGACGCCCACGAGTCGATCCCGGACGGGGAACGGGATCGGTGGCCGTCCGTCGAGGAGATGGAGGCCACCGTCGAGCGGGAGTCGACGGCCGCCCGCATCCGCCGTGACGGCATCGACGGGATTCCGTTCCGCCGGGAGGACGAGCGGTACCGCTACCCCGCGATCGTCGAGGAGCGCGAGAAGAACGTGGTCGTGGTGAACATCCGGGACGTCTCCGGGTCGATGCGGCAGGCCAAACGCGAGCTCGTCGAGCGGACGTTCACGCCGCTTGACTGGTACCTCACGGGGAAGTACGACAACGCGGAGTTCGTCTACATCGCCCACGACGCCGACGCCTGGGAGGTCGACCGCGGGGAGTTCTTCGGCATCCGCTCGGGCGGCGGGACCCGGATCTCGAGCGCCTACGAGCTCGCCGCCGACCTGCTCGAGGACCGGTACCCCTGGAGCGAGTGGAACCGGTACGTGTTCGCCGCCGGCGACTCGGAGAACTCCTCGAACGACACCGAGAAGAACGTCATCCCGCTGATGGCGGAGATCCCGGCGAACCTCCACGCCTACGTGGAGACCCAGCCGTCCGGCAACGCGATCAACGCGACCCACGCCACGGAGGTCGACGACCACTTCGACGACCGGAGCAACGTGGCCGTGGCCTACGTCAACGGTCCGGAGGACGTCGTCGATGCCATCTACACGATCCTCAGCACGGAAGAGGCGGAGGCAGAACCGGCATGAGCACCGACGACCGCATCAGGAAACAGCGCGCGGCCGACGAACTCGAGGAGCCCGTCAGGGAGGCCCGGGCGCTGGCGGAGAAGCTCGGGCTCAGGCCGTTCGACGTCAACTACTGGGTCGTCGACTACGACGAGATGAACGAGCTCATCGCCTACGGCGGCTTCCAGCACCGCTATCCCCACTGGCGGTGGGGCATGGGTTACGACCGCCAGCGGAAGCAGACGCAGTTCATCGGCGGCAAGGCCTTCGAGATCGTCAACAACGACGACCCCGCCAACGCCTTCCTCCAAGAGTCCAACGAGCTGGCGGACCAGAAGGCGGTCATCACGCACGTCGAGGCCCACGCGGACTTCTTCCGGAACAACGAGTGGTTCCGGCTGTTCGGCACCTCGCCCGACGCCGCCGCGATGCTGGAGCGGCACAGCGAGACCGTCGCCGAGTACATGGAGGACCCCGAGGTGTCCCGCGAGGACGTCGAGGCCTGGATCGACCACGTGCTGTGTCTGGAGGACAACATAGACCAGCACCGGGAGTTCTCGACCGCGCAGGCGTGGCAGGACGAGTCGGTCACCCCGGAGGACTTCGCGGAGAAGCTCGAGGAGATGGACGTCTCCGAGGAGGTCCGGCGGGAGGTGTTCGACGAGGAGTTCGTCGACACGATGACCGACGACGGTGACGGCCCGACGTTCCCGCCGGAGCCCGAGAAGGACCTCCTGGCGTTCCTGGCCGCCCACGGGAAGGCCTACGACGAGGGGGCCGGGAAGGCGGCCGACTACGAGGAGTGGCAGCGGGAGATCCTCGAGATCCTCCGGAAGGAGGCGTACTACTTCGCCCCCCAGAAGATGACGAAGGTGATGAACGAGGGGTGGGCAAGTTATCACGAATCCATCATGATGGCCGACGAGCGGTTCGCCGCGGCAGACGAGTTCCTCTCGTACGCCGACCACATGGCGCAGGTGCTCGGGTCGCCCGGCCTCAACCCGTACAAGCTCGGGTTCGAGCTGTGGCAGTACGTCGAGAACCGGCGGAACCGCCGCGAGGTCGTCGAGCACCTGCTCCGCGTCGACGGCGTCACCTGGCGGAACTTCCAGGACACCGTCGACCTCGACGCGGTGATGGCGCTGTTGGAGCCGGACCCGGAGATGGCCGACCCCGTCGCCCACCTCGAGGCGCTCGATCCCGACGACCCCCGCGTCGACGCCGACGCCCTCGAGGCCGTTCGCGACGGTGACGACGACGGCATCGACGTCGAGCGGTACCCCTGGAAGCTGCTGACCTACGAGGGCCTCGCCGAACGGCACTACTCGCTCGCGAAACAGCAGCACCGCGGGTTCCTCAAGCGCATCAGCCAGGCCGAGCTCGAGCAGGTGTCGCGGTACCTCTTCGAGACCGACCGGTACGACGGCGTCGCGGCGGCCGTCGACGACGTCGACCGGACCGCCGGCTGGGACCGGATGCGCGAGGTCAGGGAGAGCCACAACGACGTGACGTTCCTCGACGAGTTCCTCACCCCGGAGTTCGTCGAGGAGAACGACTACTTCACCTACGAGTACACCCACACCACCCGGGACTTCCGCGTGACCTCGACGGCGGCCGCCGACGTCAAGAAGAAGCTGATGCTGCAGTTCACGAACTTCGGGAAGCCCACCATCGCGGTCCACGACGGCAACTTCCGGAACCGGAACGAGCTGCTGCTCGTCCACCACTACAACGGCGTCCAGCTCGACCTGACCGAGGCCAAACAGACCCTCGAACGGGTGTTCGAGCTGTGGGGCCGCCCGGTCGCCCTGAAGACCGTGGTGAAGGAACTGGACGAGCACGACATCGAAGTCGCCCGCCGTCGGGACAACGAACCGGTCCCGACCGAGCAGGGCAAGCTGATCCGGTTCGACGGCGAGTCCTTCGAGGAGGAGGACCTGCCGGACGAGGCCATCGAGGACATCCAGGCGACCGACGTCGACTACGACACCAAGCCCGACGAGTGGCTCTGACGGCCACCGCGTCCATCCGGCCGTTCGTTCCCGACCGACTCCGTCCGCGACGGCCGGTCGGGGCGACCGCGTGGCCGCGGCCGGAGGTAGTTTCTTGTCGGCCGCCGCGCTACGGGCAGCCGTGTCCAGCACGGCGAGCGAGGACCGGCCGGACCTCGACGAGCGCGAGATCCACGACGTCCTCCGGAACGACCGTCGCAGGCTCGCGCTCGAGGCGCTCCGGGAGCGGGATGGACGGGCGACCGTCCGGGAGCTCTCCGAGCGGATCGCCACCCAGGAGACCGGCGAGGACCCGCCGCCGCGGGACAAGCGGCAGTCCGTCTACGTCTCGCTCCACCAGACCCACCTCCCGAAGCTCGACGAGCTGTCGATCGTCGAATACAACCCCGACGAGAAGGACGTCACGCTCACCGAACGGATCCAGGAGGTCGAGGTGTACATGGAGGTCGTCCCGGAGTACGGGCTCTCCTGGGGCGAGTTCTACTTCGGGCTCGCGTTGCTCGGCCTGTTGACGGCGGTCGCCGCACTGGTCGGCGTGCCCGGCGTCTCCTCGATCGGTCTCACGTACGTCGTCGTGGGGTACTTCGGCATCCAGATGGTCGCCGCCGCCGTCCACGTGTACAGCCAGCAGGACCGCGTCGTCTTCCAGCGCCTGTTCGAATGACGGTCCGACGCGGCTCTCCATGGCCGTCTTCTGGGTCGGGACCGAGCGGCGGACGCGGGTCCTCGACGTCACGGACCCCGTCGAGGCGGCGCTACCCGCCGAGGCCCTCGACGGCTACGCCGACATCCACCGCCGCGTGATGCCTGTCGGAGCGACGGCGACGGTCCCCGGACCCGGACCGTCGAGGACTCGCTATCGCTCCTCCCCGTGCTCCCAGTTTTGCTTCGCAAAACGTCGACCGTCGAGGTCCGGACCGGATGGCTGCCCCGTACGTCCGCGGATCGACCACCGACGCCGGGGCCGGCGCACTCGCCAACACTGAACCATCCGAAAGGTCTAAGCGCGCATAAGTTGTTGATAATCGTGACAGACCTTCCTGGCCCAGAATGCGATACTTCGATCTTACCCTGACCCCCGAGGACGGCGCTATCCACCCCGTAGACCGGGCGATAGCTGCCAACTCGGGCGTGGGCCGGGACTCGATCGTGCACTTCGACGCGCTGGGGGACGGCTCCGCCATCCTCCTGTACCGCCTCGAGGGCGAGGCGGAGACGCTACTGGAGTCGCTGTCGGAGCACCCGGACCTGTACGCCCACGACCTGATGGACCTGGAGGACGACGGGTTCCACCTCTACCTCCACGTCGGGGCCGGGGAGCCGACGCGGTCGCTGATGGAGCTCGCCGAGAAGTACGCGCTCATCATCGAGACCCCCATCGAGTTCATCCACGGCAACGCCGTCCAGCTGACGGTCATCGGCGACCACGAGATGCTGCGGGCCGCCATCGACGAGATGCCCGACTCGCTGACCGTGAGCGTCGACCAGGTCGGGACCTACGCGCCGGACCGCCGGGACATGCTGTCGGCGCTGACCGACCGGCAGCTCGAGGTGTTCCGAACCGCCGTCGAGCTCGGCTATTACGAGATACCGCGGCGGGCGACCCACGAGGAGATCGCCAGCCATCTCGAGTGTGCACCGTCGACCGTCGACGAGCACCTGCGGAAGGCCGAATCGCGGGTGCTGCAGTCGCTGGTCGGGTGAGACACCGTTGGACTACGACGCCGCGGTCTCCGACGTCCAGTCGTCGAGTTTCACGAACATCGCCACGGCGATCACCAGACCGAACGCGACCCCGGTGAGGAGCGGACCGACCCCCGTCGGGTCGGGACTGAGCAGAAACCCGAGGGGGAGTCCACAGAGGAGGCCGGCGACGGCGGCGACGAGACCACGGAGGACCGGATGCATAGCGGCCGGTCGTCGTGGCAGGGAGATAACGGCACCGGTTCACGGGAGAGCGTAGGGTCACGCCGCATCGTGGCGCTGTGGGGGACC
>CAZATR010000113.1:0-8655 GCA_964488035.1 uncultured Natronomonas sp. | reverse complement strand
CCTCCCCAGCCGACGCCCGCCCTCGCTTCGCTCGGGCGGGCGTCCCTCGCGCGCTTTGTCGACCGCCGCTCGCCGGGCGCTCGCGGCGGTCGACGCGCGCACGCCACGCCGAACGGTCGGTCGCCTGGTGGACTGAAAGGGCGAGGCGGGCTGGCGGCGGAGCGGAGTTGCTGAGCGGGCCAGTATCCGAGCGACCATCGGGCGCGAGGATATCCCGCTCAGCAACCGCGAGCCCGCCGAGGGCTTTCGAGGTGGTGTTGATAGCGAGTCGAACGAGATGGATCGCTCGGTACGCTGGCAATCTCTGACAGTTGGTTCACCTTGATCAAACGGGGGTGAACGGGGTTTCAATCGGTGTTGCGGTGTCGTCCCCCGATCACACGGACCGACTGGCGGGCCGCCGTCCTCCTCGTACCGGGTTGGGTTTCCTTCCCGTTTGCCCGACCTACCGGGTCCGGTAGCCGAACTATAGGCGGAGCCGTTCCTCGTAGTCGGTGAGGTTCTCGTGGCCGTCCTCGGTGACGACGACGAGGTCCTCGCTGCGGACGCCGCCGACGTCGGGGTCGTAGAGCCCGGGTTCGACGGTGACGACGTGGCCCGCTTCGAGTGCTTCGTCGTCCTCGGAGAGCCGTGGGAACTCGTGGATGTCGAGGCCGACGCCGTGGCCGGTCGAATGGATGAAGCCGGTTTCCGTCGACTCGTCGGACCGCAGCGTCGGGCAGCCGGCGTCCTCGTAGACGTCACAGACCGCGTCGTGGACCTCGCTGCCGGAGATGTCGGCCTCGATGGTCTCCAGGGCCGCACGTTTGGCCTCGAGCGTGAGGTCGTACCACTCCCGGATCGTCTCGGACGGCTCGCCGAGGCAGTAGGTCCGGGTCATGTCGGCGAAGTAGCCGGTCTCCTTGGACTGGGGGAAGACGTCGACGATGATGGCCTCGCCCGCGGGCAGCGGTCCCGACCCGCGGTCGTGGGGGTCGGCGGCGTCGCTCCCGCCGGCGACGATGGCCTCGTCCAGGTTGCAGCCGTGCCGGAGTAGTTCGATCTCGATCTCCCGTTTGACGAACTCCGACGTGAGGGGGTCGCCCTCGTGGACGAGGGTCCCGTCCTCGACGTCGGCCCCGGCGAGCAGGCCCTCGGCGCGCGCCATCGCGGCCTCGTTGGCGCGCTGGGCCGCGCGGACGTGCTCGACCTCCGCGTCGGTCTTCGTCGCCCGGATCGACGCCAGCACGTCGTCGGTGTCGGCGGCGCCGACGACGCCGAGGGCTCGGAGGCCGACCGCGGTCCCGAGCGGGAACGACTCCGGGGCGACCACGGCGTCGACGTCGTGGGCCTCGAGGAACGCAGCGAGCGTCCGGTGGCCGCCCTCGGGCTTGCCGTACTCCTCGACCTTCGCCCGGTGTCCGTAGTCGGAGTGCCGCTCGACGCCGTCGGCGCGGGCGGTCCGGACGGCGCGGCCGTACTCGAGCGCCGAGACGAGCAGGTGGGTTCCGCCGGTGTACAGCGTCACGAACGGGTCGGGCGCGGAGAATCCCGAGAGGTACCGCTGGTTGGAGTCGTCGCCGTCGGCCTCCACGAGGTAGGCGTCGGCGCCCTCGGCCGCGAGGTACTCGTCGAGCCGCGAGAGGTCCGGGTCCATACGGGAACGGGCGGCCGGCGTCGTCTTAGGGGTTGCCGTGGGGTAGGCGGCTCGGCGGCACGGCGTCGCCCCGGCGTCGGCGTGGGCGCCTGCCAGAGCCGGTAGCCTCTTTTCGCGCCGCCGCGACCCCCGGACATGGACGTCACCATCGCGCCCTCGCGGCTCCGGGGCACGGCGCGGGCCCCGCCGTCGAAGAGCTACACCCACCGAGCCATCCTCGCGGCCGGGTACGGCGACGGTGCCACCGTCCGGGACCCGCTCGTCAGCGCCGACACCCGCTCGACGGCCCGGGCGGTCGAGGCCTACGGCGGCAGCGTCGCACGGGAGGACTCCGACTTCGTGGTCGAGGGGTTCGAGGGCGCGCCCGAGACGCCGGCGGACGTCATCGACTGCGCCAACAGCGGCACCACCATGCGGCTGACGGCGGCGACGGGCGCCCTCGTGGACGGCCTGACGGTGCTCACCGGCGACGCCTCTCTCCGGTCGCGCCCGCAGGGCCCGCTTCTGGACGCACTCGCCGACCTCGACGCCCGTGCGGAATCAACCCGACGAAACGGCCAGGCGCCGCTCGTCGTCGGCGGCGGGACGCCGGGCGGCGACGTCGCCATCAGAGGCGACGTCTCCTCGCAGTACGTCACCGCGCTGCTGATGGCCGGAGCCGTGACCGACCGGGGCGTCGAGATCGAGTTGACGACCGACCTGAAATCGGCGCCGTACGTCGACATCACGCTCGAGGTCCTGTCGGCATTCGGTGTCGAGGCCGAGGTCCTCGGGGGCGACGGATCCGACGTCCGTGCCGCCGGTGCCGACGGGTTCCGCGTCGCCGGCGGCCAGTCCTACGTTCCCCAGGGCGGGGAGTACCCCGTCCCCGGGGACTTCTCGTCGATGTCCTACCTGCTTGCGGCGGGGGCCCTCGCGGCCGAGGACGACCTCGTCGTCGAGGGGGCCCACCCGAGCGCCCAGGGCGACGCCGCCATCGTCGACGTCCTCGAGCGGATGGGCGCCGACGTCGCGTGGGACCGCGAGTCCGGTCGCATCCGGATCTCCGCATCGTCGCTGACCGGCGTCGAGGTCGGCGTGGCTGACACGCCCGACCTGCTGCCCACCGTCTCGGTGCTCGGGGCGGCGGCCGACGGCACCACGCGCATCACCGACTGTGAACACGTCCGGCTGAAGGAGACCGACCGGGTGGCCGCGATGGCGACCGAACTCGGTCGGATGGGCGTCGACGTCGAGGAGCACGAGGACGAGCTCGTCGTCCACGGCGGCGGCCTCCAGGGGGCGACGGTCTCGGGCCACGACGACCACCGGATCGTCATGGCGCTGGCCGTCGCCGGCCTCGTCGCCGAGGGCGAGACGACGATCGATGGCGCCGACCACGTCGACGTCTCCTTCCCCGGGTTCTTCCGGGTTCTCACGGACCTCGGTGCGGCCGTCGAGGGGCTCGATCCGGCCGACCGGGGGAAAGATTTCAAATGACTGTCGCCTGAACGTTGTCTCGCGTCGGCCCGGGACCGGCGCACGCGGTGGTCCATACCCTTCCGGGGTTCCCGTTCCCCCGCTTTTCGACTCCCGTTCGCACCCGCCGGGTGCGTCGTCACTTCTTGTGGGCGAAGCCGTGGGCGCCGTTGCGGTCCTTGGTCGCGTGTCGGACCTCCATGAACTCCGCGCGCTGCCTCGCGGTCTCGAGGTCGTGGGCGCCGGCGTAGGAGAGACCGGACCGCATCCCGGCGGTGAACTCATCGATCCGGTCGGCGACCGGTCCCGCGTAGGGGGTGACGGCCTCGACGCCCTCGTCGGCGTCGACGTCGAGGTCCTTGTCATCGCGGTCCTCCGCGGCCGCGGCCGTGGACATCCCGCGGGAGCGCTTGTACCGGTCGCCGTCGATCTCGACGACCTCGCCGGGCGCCTCCGCACAGCCGGCGAAGTAGCCGCCCATCATCACGGCGTCGGCGCCTGCCAACAGCGCCTTCACCGCATCGCCGGAGCTCCGGATGCCGCCGTCGGCGACGGTGGTGACGCCGTGCTCGGTGCCGGCCGCCGCACACCGCTCGACGGCGGTGAACTGCGGGACGCCGAACCCTGTCACTTCGCGGGTGGTGCAGTGGGAGCCGGGGCCGACGCCGACCTTGACGCAGTCCGCGCCGGCGGCCGCGAGATCGGCGACGCCCTCCCGGGTGACGACGTTGCCGGCACACAGCGGCGTGTCCGGGAACCGCTCGGCGAGCGTCTCGGTCGTCGACAGCGCCCGCTCCATGTGTCCGTGGGCGACGTCGACGACGAGCAGGCAGGTGCCGGCCTCGACGAGGGCGTCGGCCCGGTCGACGTAGTCCTCGGCGATGCCGACGGCGCCGGCCACCGGGTGACCCTGGGCGGCGACATCGCGGACCATCGCCGCCTGCTCCTCGACCGTCAGGAAGCGATGCACGACGCCGAGGCCGCCGGCCGCGGACAGCGCTTCGGCCATCTCGGTTCCGGTGACGGTGTCCATCGCGGCCGACAGGATCGGGACCGACAGCCCGACGCCGTCGGCCAGCTCGGTCGAGAGGTCGACCGCGCTCCGGCTGTCGACCGGCGACCGCTGGGGGACGAGCATCACGTCGTCGTACGAGAGACCCGTGTCGTAGGGCATACGCAAACCTTCCAAGCGTATACGATACGGTCACATAAGCCCGTCGGCTCGTCACGGGCCTCGTCGTGGGGCCGGGAGAGACCGCGTCCGGGACGACGGGAGGCGGGCGTTGCAGCAATAACAAACCTAAACCCCCGGGGTCCCAAGGCCCAGGTAATGAACGGGAACCGCTTCGGACGGCTCTTCCAGGTGACGACGTTCGGCGAGAGCCACGGCGAGGCGATGGGCGTGACGGTGTCCGGCTGTCCGGCCGGCGTGGCACTCGACGAGGCGGCCGTCCAGGCCGAACTCAACCGGCGCAAGCCGGGGCAGTCGCAGATCACGACGAGCCGCGGCGAGCCGGACGAGGTCACGATCAACTCCGGGCTCCAGGACGGCTACACGACGGGGACGCCGATCGGGATGGTCATCCAGAACAAGGACGCCCGATCGGAGAAGTACGAGCCGTTCGTCACCGCGCCCCGACCGTCGCACGGCGACTACACCTACTCCGCGAAGTTCGGCACCCGCAACTGGGGCGGCGGCGGCCGGTCGTCGGCCCGGGAGACCGTCAACTGGGTCGCCGCCGGCGCGGTCGCCAAGCAGGTCCTCGAACAGTCCGAGTACGACGTGCGGGTGAAGGCCCACGTCAACCAGCTCCACGACGTCGAGGCGCCCGAGGTCACGTTCGAGGAGATGCTCGAACACACCGAGGACAACGAGGTCCGGTGTGCGGACCCCGAAACCGCCGAGGAGATGCGGGAGCTGCTGGAGGAGTTCCAGTCGAAGGGCGACTCCGTCGGCGGCTCCGTCTACTTCGAGGCCCGCGGCGTCCCGCGTGGCCTCGGTGCTCCCCGGTTCGACAGCGTCCCCGCCCGGCTCGGTCGGGCGATGTTCGCCATCCCGGCGACGACGGCCTTCGAGTTCGGTCTCGGCACCGACGCCGCCACCGTCCCCGGCTACGACCGCAACGAGGACTGGACGTTCGAGGACGGCGACACCCGCCCGGACGCCGTCGCCGAGGAGGGCGACCCCGTGCCGGTCGGCAACGACCACGGCGGCCTCCAGGGCGGCATCACGACCGGCGAACCGATCTACGGCGAGGTGACCTGGCACGCACCGACCTCCATCCCGAAGGAGCAGCGGAGCGCCGACTGGGAGACCGGCGAGGAGACGGACGTCCAGGTCATCGGCCGCCACGACCCCTCCCTGCCGCCGCGGGCCGTCCCCGTGGTCGAGGCGATGCTGTACGTCACCATCCTCGACTTCATGCTGCTCGGTGGCCGCATCAACCCGGACCGGCTGGACGACCGGCCCGGCGAGTACGACACCGACTACCACCCCTCGAGTCCCCGCAACGAGTAGCCGACCGGACGCCCGTTTCGCGACGGACGCGGGGGTCGACGGCGGTCACTCCTTCAGCGGGTCCTCGCCCTCGGCGTGGAACGTCTCGCCCTCGAAGGCGACCGTCCGCTCCAGTTCGCCGTACCCGACGGTGTCGCCGACGGTGTGGCGGTCCGCGCGGAGGACGACCCGCTCGACGCCCGCGTCGAAGAACGGCAGCGCGTTCCGGTAGCCGGCCATGGGTCGCCGGAACAGCTGCTCCGCGACGAGTCTCCGGTCGGGTTCGCGGTCGGTCCGTTCGAACGCGATCTCGGCCCGGGGCGGATGCTCCTCGTCGTGCCAGGCCGGCGTCGTCACGACCACCTCGCTCCCGTCGCGTTCGACCTCCAGGTCGTCGTCCGGCTCGGGATCGACCCCCGGTGCCGCCAGGTCGATCAGTGCGGCGTGGGTCTCGGAGTCGCGGCTGAATCCGACGCTGTAACCGTATCGGCCGCCGCCGAGATGACCGACGCCCCGACCGTTCTCGCAGGCGATCGGGTCGCCGTGGAACAGCGAGAGTTCGGATACGTCGCTGTCGCCGGGCGGGATCCGCATGGCCGGGACGTTGTATCCCCACGGCGCGATCCGGAACCACTCGCCATCGACGAGCTTGTGGAGGCCCCAGCGATACGGGTTCCCGCTCACCACGTCGTGGCTGTGGTTGTGCAACCCGTACTCGATGCAGGCCGGCGCCTCGACGGACTCGGCGGACGGCTCCAGGTACACCGCGGTGGGACCGTCGGCGTCGTGGTACCACGCCATCGTCTCGGCGTTCGGCAAGGGTGGGACGTCCGCGTTCTCGAACGGGGAGGGTCGGTCGGGGCCGGGTGAGTCAGTCCGCCAGACCGAGACGGTGAGACCGGAGCCCCGATAGAGAAACCGGTACTCGCCGACCTCGAGGGCCGGCTCGCTCGGGTCGCCGCCGACCAGATGGTACGCGCCGAGGATCGCTTCCTCCGGTGGCAGCGTGGCCGTGTCGGGAAGCCACTCGCGGTCGCCGTTGGATGCGAGCCGCCAGCGACCGTCGTCGTCCCTGGCGACCTCGGGCACGGTCTCGACGAGGTCGTGGGACCCGGTGGGGGCGAGGTAGACGCTCCCGCCGTCGCCGTCCGTGGGCCGTGTACTGGGTGGGTCCCAGAAGCCCGGAATCCGACGCAACGCGAAGGTCTGCTCGAAACTGCCGCGGTTCCGGACCAGCGCGTGGACGATGGCGGGCGAGTCCGCCGTGGCCGGCTCGCTGATGCCGTAGGTCGCCGTGACGCGCCCGTTGATCGTTCGACCGCCGTACACGGCCACCGTCAGCGGAGCGGTCTCGAAGTCGACGACCCGTCGCTCCCGGAGGGTCTCCGCGGTGAGCGGCGGGCCGTCGTCGGGAGTCGTTGGATCAGTGGGCGTTCCGGTCGGCGGGTCGATCGGCGTGACGGTCGGACTGTCGGTCGACGTCCCCCCGACGTCACCGAGGGTGCAGCCACCGAGGAGGGCGAGGCCGGTCGTCGCGAGGAATCGGCGGCGGTCCATGTCTGCCGTCGGTGGGGTGTCGGAATAAGCCTCGTGTAGGGTGAAACGGCCGTTTGAGCTACGGCTCGACGCTGTTGGATGCGGTGAGACTGGGATTCGAACCCAGGAACCCCTTCCGGGGACCGGTTTTCAAGACCGGCGCAATGGGCCGCTCTGCCATCTCACCGTGGTCGCGTATTTCGCCGGCTCGGTGTAAGACCTGTCGGTTAGCGGGCAACGGCGAGGCCCTCGTCGGTCGCCTCCACGACCAGGTCGGACTCGTCGACCCATTCCGCGAGCGCCGGGGGCACCAGCCCGCCGGCCTTCCGGCGGGTCCGAACGGTCGTCACGACGTCGGCGAGGTCGCCCGGGGTCTCGAGGTACGGCTTGGTCTCGAGGAACTCGACGTCGAGCCCGGCGTCGAGGACTCGGTCGGTCAGCGTCGCGACCGCGGGTGGGGCGTAGCAGTCCGCGAAGTCGATGGGGTCACCGAACGCCGCGTAGTAGACGCGGCCGCCGGGCGACGGCGCCAGCACGGCGTCGGTGCTGCGGAGCTTCATCGCGCCGCCGTCGATCTCCGGCCGGGCGAGGAAGGCCGCCTCCGGCCGAGTGATGCCGACCGAGCTGGCCTCCTCGGTCTCGAGCAGGTGCGTCGCCGTGTTGCCCGCGCGGCCGGCGAACGTCTCGCCGACCTGCGGTTCGAACCGGACCTCGTCGGGGTCGACGACGTCGGCGACGACCGCCCGGAGTTCGGACTCGACGGTCCCATTGCTGGTATCCGGGTCGGAGCTCCCGTCGGGCCGGTAGTTCACGAGACAGTCGCCGCCACTGTCGACGACCGCGCGGACGGTGTCCTCCGTGAGGGCGGCGTAGAGGTCGGCAGCCTCGTCGGGCGACAGCGGCGTCGAGTCGACGAGGTCCGTGAGGACGGCGCCCGGTCGCGGCGGGTCACAGAGGACGGCGACGGTGGTCATGTCGGCAGGTCTCGCGGGATGGTCTTGAGCTTTATAGTTGCCGGCGCGCACGGGCCGGTATGGAGTGGACGAAACCCCTCGCGCTGGGGCTGACGGTGCTGGTGGCCGCGATGGCCGTCGGTGGTGCCGTGGAACTGGTCAGGACGACGCTCGGAAGCGGCGAGTACGTGACGGCCGCTGCGGGCGTGCTCGCGTTCCTGGTCGTTGCCATCATCGGAGCGGTCGTCCTCGGCGCGAAGAGCCGCCGCTGGCTCGGCAATCCCGATTCCTACTGGTAGGAGAGGCCCCGAGAAACCACCGTCCACGCGTACCGGTCGGGAGGTGGCGTGCCCGAGTTACAGTTCGTCGGCGATCTCGTCGGGATCGATGTCGGCCTCCTCGAGGGCCTCCTCGATGTCGACGTCCTCGCCGCCGGCACCGCCGCCCATGCCGCCCATCATCCCGGGCATGCCCATGCCGCTGCCGTCGAGGATCTCCTGGACGAGGATGCGGTCGATGGCCGTGAGGTCGATGATCTGCTGGGCGATCTGCTGTTTCTGCATCATCCACTGCTG
>CAZATR010000112.1:0-8658 GCA_964488035.1 uncultured Natronomonas sp. | reverse complement strand
ACCGCGAGCCCGCCGAGGGCTTTCGAGGTGTTCTGGACCGCTTCCAAGCGTGCACCTAGATCGCTCCATACGCATACGTACAGAACGATTGCTAGAGCCGGGTTTCAGTCCCCGTGTCGCGTCACGCAGTTCGACAGCCCGATCAACTCGACCGGCTCGGAGTTGTCCGGCGAGTAGACGACCATCTGGCCCTTCTCCATGTACGGGACCTTCCCCTCGAGGTTCGAGGGGATGTTGACGGCCGTGATGGCGTCCTCGTCGCCGAGGTTCAGCACGACCGTGGTGTTCACCTGCTTGAAGATCGGGTCGGCGATGTCCTGTGGGTCCTGGGTGATGAGGAACAGCCCGAGCCGTTCCTTGCGGCCCTGCTTTGCGGCCTCGGCGAACTTCCCGATGACCTTCCGCGCCTGGACGTTGTCGGCGTCGGTGAGGAAGTTGTGCGCCTCGTCCATCCCGAGGACGAGCGGCGTCTCCTCGATCCGCGCGTACTCGGGGTCGTTCGAGAGCTTCTGGTCGACGAGCAGCGACGCGACAGCCAGCACGACGGTGGTGGTCGCCCGGGAGTCGTTGATGTGGTAGGTCGGCACCGTCGTCAACCCGCCGGGCCGGACGAACCGGGAGACGAGGTCGGTTATCGGCCGCGCGTCGCCGTCGAAGACGTCGCCGAACCCGTAGGCCCGCCGCCGGACCGCGTCGAACGTCGCCTCGTGGACCCGCCCGGACTCGTCGAGTTCCTCCTTCAGCGCCGGGTCGTCGAGGAACGACATGAACGCCTCGTAGGTCCCGCCGTCGCCGTGGGCGTCGAAGAAGCGGTTCAGGAGGTACCGGAGCGCCCCGTACTGGTTGTCGTTGAGGTCCGAGCCCGCGATGAGCCAGGGGTCGTCGGCGACCATTCCGAACGGGACGGTGAACGCGACCTGTTCGGCGTCGTGGTGGGCCGCCGCGTAGGAGGCGTCGCCGACCGTCGGCACGAACGCCGTGGTGTCCTCGACGCCGCCGTGCGCGATGCCCTCCCGTTCGAGGCGGCGCTCGGCGTCCGCGGCCAGGTCGGGGTTGTCGTCGTGCATCTGGGCGTACTCGTCCTGCGGGTCGAACTGGACGACCGCCGGCGCGACCTCGCGGCCATCGTCGACCGGGTAGCGGCGGTCGTCGTCGAGGTACTGCCGGAGGACGTTCTTCGCTGCGTGGGTCTTCCCGGACCCGGTCCCGCCCGCGACGAGCGTGTGACGGAACACCAGCGGGTCGCCGGCCCCGTAGTCGTCCTTCAGCCGGTAGTCGATGGTCGGCGGCTCCGCCGCGGTGCGGACCTTCTCGCCGCCGACCGAGAGGTGCCCGAGGAACACGCCCGTCTCGGGGATCTTCAGCCCGGTCTTGATCTCCGCCGAGTCCTCGGCCTGCCGGACGACCGTCTCGGGTTTCGGCACGCGGTCCGGCATCCGCCGCTTCAATTCGCCCGCGTCCGTATATAGGACGGCAACCGGCTCCAGCGTGGCCATGAACTTGTAGTCCTGCTCGTCGATGCCGGAGCGGCGCATCGCCCGGCGAGCGTGGATCTCGGTCGCGTCGTCCGAGCGGAACTCCTGGGCGTACTCCAGGGCGGCGATCCGGCAGAACAGCAGCTCGCCGTCCGGGTACGGCGCGACCAGGTAGCTCCCGATGCGGACCGCCGACCGGTTCTCGACGGTGACGTACGCCCGCAGGGAGGTGTCGTCGTCGGACTCGCTGATGACGAGGCCCTCGGAGGCCGACAGCGTCCCGATACCGTGGTCGGCCCCGACCGGGGAGGCCCGGACCTCCTCGAAGTCGTCGTCAGCGTCGGCGCCCGCCGACGGATCGCCGGGCGACGGGTCCCCGCCGCCCGACTCGTCGTCGGACTCGAAGTTCTCGAAGTCGCCCAGGTCGGACATACCCTGGATGTCGGCGCCACCGGGGAAAAACCCTCCCGTGGCGCGGTGGAAGTGGACGGGTAGCCGCCGGTCACATCGACCTCAGGCCTGCCGTTTCAGAGGGGCATCGGGCCGCCGTCGGCGTCGTCCCCGCCGGACCGGCGGGCATCCGCCAGCAGGTCCGCGACCGGCGGCACGTACTCGTAGCCGGGGACGATGCCCTCCACGTAGGTGCCCTCGACGTACTCCGCGAGGGCCTTCGCGATGGCCGGCGCCTGGTCGTCGTTCCCCCACTCGAAACCGAACACGGCGACGACGTCGGCGGCCTCCTCGAACACCCGTCGGTCCTCGAGCTCGACCTCGTGCCGGACGGCCATCGGCGCGTCCTCCAGCCGGCGCTCGTAGGTGTCGAACCAGCCCTCGGCGACGCTCGGTCCGACCTCGTCGGCGGTCGCCGCCTGCAGCGTCGGCGCCCTGACCTCGAGGGTGTACAGGAGCGCCCGGTCGTCCGTCGGCTCCGCAGCCACCCGGGCGTCGAAGGTGGTCGTGGTCACCTCGAACCAGCCGTCGGTCCGCTCGTAGGCTTCGTGGGTCTCGAACGCTCGAACGGCTCGATCCGGGGGTGCATCCGTCATCGAGCACGGATTGGCGACGCCCCGGCAAAAGCCCGTCGTGACGTGTTCGCCGCGAGGCAGGCCCTCCAGGGGCACCGCTGCGACAGCATGGTCGGTGCGCGGGTGCCCGCTCCCGCACCGGAGTCGCGGACCGCATCGGGGTCGCGGCATCGTGCGCCGCTCGCCGTTCTCGAGACGCCCCACTTCGTTCGCCACCTCGCACTCGTTTCCGATCTCGCTGTTCGCATCGCTTCGCTGGCGCTCCGCGACGCTCACCGAGTGTGAGTGTTCACGACCGAGTGCGGATCGCGGGTCGCGTCGCTCACGGCTCCCTTCGGTCACCGTTCGCTCATTCCGCGGCCTCCCGCCGGTCGGCCGCGCTCCCCGCTCGCCGTTTCCGAGACGCCTCGCTGCGCTCGGCGTCTCGCTATGCGAGGCGAGGGATTCGAACCGTGCCGAGACGTTCCGGACTCCTCGCTTCGCTGCGGTGCCGGGCTGCGACCCGTCGGCTTCGAATCCCTCGACGCATCCGATGCTCACGATGAAATTCGCGCCGCTCCGCTGTCGCTCCGCGGCGCTCATCGGTTGTTCGCATCGAATGCGAGGGGAGGGATTCGAACCCACGGACCTCTACAGGAGCGGATCTTAAGTCCGCCGCCTTTGTCCAGACTCGGCCACCCTCGCGCGTTATCGACGGAAGGCGCTGCCGATGAAAGGGGTTTCGGTCGTTCGATCCACAGCGCGAACCCGCATTCCGAACGGGGATACCGGGCCGGCCCGGCCCGATTTTTTGGCGGCGGCGAGGGCAAAACTTGACAGCGAAGGTTTTTTTAAAACGTGGTTATCACTGCATGTCATGCGTTCAGAATCCCTCCCGGACGCTGAAACGACGCGCCGACAAGTGCTCACTGCGATGGGCGGTGCGGCCGCCGTCGGCGTCGCCGGCTGTGTGGACGGTGGGTCGACGCCGAGCGGGGAGTTCGTCGGCTCCGTCGCCGCCAACCCGGATACGCTCGACCCCACGATCATCGCCGACGCCTCCTCGGCCTCGACCGTCGGAGTGACGGCCTACGAGTCGCTGGTCACGCTGACGTTCGACCTCGCCGAAGTACGCGGGATGCTCGCGAGCGACTACGAGCGGGTCGATGACACCACCTGGAGCTTCACGCTCAGGGAAGGCGTCCAGTTCCACAACGGCGACGAGCTGACCGCCGAGGACGTCCAGTTCTCCGTCGACCGGATGCGCGGCACCACGAACGCCGCCACCGTCTCCTGGATCGACTCCGTCGAGATCATCGGCGACTACGAGCTCGAGGTCAACGCCGCCCAGCCCCACGCCCCGGCGTTGAGCGACCTCAGCGCCGTGCCGATCCTCCCGTCGGGCGCCGACGGCATCAGCACGAACCCCCAGGAGGACTCCCACGGCTTCGACCAGCAGACGCTCGGCACGGGGCCCTTCGAACTGGAGGAGTACCAGGCGGACGACCGCGTCGTCCTCACCGCCTTCGAGGACTACTGGTACGACGGCGACGACTACCCGGGCACCTCGCCCTGGGAGCAGGTCACCTTCCGCGTGATCACCGAGCAGGTCTCCCAGGAGGAGGCCATGATGGCCGGCGAACTCGACATGATCGACAACGCCGCGCCGTTCGACCTCGGCCAGTGGGAGGGCGAGACCCCCGAGGTCATCCAGGACGACGCCGTCGGGTTCGACTTCATCTCGTTCCCCGTCCAGCAGTCGCCGTACACGAACCCCAAGTTCCGCCGGGGCATGACCCGCCTCATCCCGCGCGGTGAGGCCATCGAGGCCGTCTTCGGCGGGAACGCGACCGCGCTCGGCGGTCCGATCAGCCCGGGGCTGGGCGCGTACTTCGACCAGGAGGAAGAACAGCGGTTGCTCGACGAGTACGTCGGCGAGGACCGCGAGGAGGCCGAGCGACTCCTCGACGAGGCCTTCGAGGAGGAGGACGTCGAGCGGCCCTTCGAGATCAGCCTGATCACGAACGTCAACCGGACGCGCGAGCGCTGGATGGAGGTCATCCAGCAGCAGTTCGACGAGACGGAGTACTTCGACGCCGAACTCGAGGTCCGGGCGTTCGACGACCTCGTCCCGTTCCTGCTGGACCCCGAGGGCGCCGCCCAGACAACCGACGTCGTCGGCATCGGCTGGACCGGCGGCTCCGACCCCGACGGTCACGTCGCCCAGCTCCTGCACTCCGACAACCACGTGCCCGACGGCTTCAACTGGAACCTCTACTCGAACGACGAGGTCGACAGCCTGATCGAGGAGGGCCAGACCACGATCGACGTCGAGGACCGGCAGGCGGTCTACAGCGACCTCCAGGAGGTCCTCGCCCAGGAGGTCCCGTCGGCGTACATGTGGACCGGCGACAAGATAGACGTCGTCAACCCCGACTCGTTCCAGAACACCGACCAGTGGCAGCCGCACCCGAACTCCAGCAACCGGTACGACACGCTGTACGCGCCCGTCCGCGACCAGCTCGCGCTCCCGGCCGAGGAGTAACCCCGCCGCCACCCGTCCCAGATGAGTCTCAGGCGATTCGTTCTCAAGCGGCTACTCGTCACCATCCCGCTACTGCTGGGCGTGACGCTCGCGACGTTCGCGATGATTCACTTCATCCCGGGCGACCCGATCGACTTCATCACGCTGTTTACCGAACTGGACCCGGAGACCGAACGGCAGATACGGGAACAGTACGGCCTCAACGATCCGGTCTACGTCCAGTACGTCGACTGGGTCGTCGGCGCCGCACAGGGCGACTTCGGACGGTCGATCATCTCCCGGCGGCCGGTCACCACCGAGATCATGTCCCGCCTCCCGTTCACGCTGTTGATGGGATCGATGGCGTTCGGCATCACGCTCGTCACCGCGATCCCCACCGGGATCGCCGCCGCCTACTACCGGAACACGAAGATCGACGAGACCAGCCGCGTCCTGGCCCTGCTCGGCATCGCGATCCCGAACTTCTGGCTCGGCCTCATGCTCATCCTCGTGTTCGCCAGCTGGCTGAACCTGTTCCCGGTGCTGCCGCCGACCGCCAGCGGCATCATGAGCCTCGACATGATCATCTACACGCTGTTGCCGGCGATCGCGATCGGGACCGGATCGACCGCACTGTTGATGCGGCTGATGCGATCCTCGATGGTGGAGGAGCTCGACAAGGACTACGTCAAGATGGCCCGCGCCAAGGGCCTCCCGGAGCGGCAGGTCGTCGGCAAGCACGTGCTCCGGAACTCGCTCATCTCCGTCGTCACCGTGGCGGCGATCCAGATCGCGTTCATCATCAGCGGCTCCGTCGTCATCGAGTACGTCTTCTCCTACCCCGGCATCGGTCGCCTGCTCGTCAACCGCGTCGGGAGCCGCGACTTCCCGGTCATCCAGGCGCTGGTGTTGCTCATCGGCGTCTCGGTCATCTTCGCGAACCTGCTCGCCGACGTGCTCTACGCCTACCTCGACCCCCGCATACGGTACTGACCAATGGCTACGAAACGAAACGACTCCGGACCCGAACGTGGACGCATCAGGATCGAGGGGTTCGACGCCGACGTCGTCGAACGCCGCGAGCTGGACACCGACTGGGAGCCCGCCCTCGAGTCGGAGGAGGGGAAGGGCCGCCTCTACTACGCCTGGCGGCGGTTCAAGCGCAACCGACTGGCGCTGTTCGGCGCGTTCGTCATCGCGTTCATGACGTTGCTGGCGGTCTTCGCCCAGCCCATCCGGATCCCCGGGAGCGCGCCGGTGCTGGCCGGCCAGCTCGTCCAGCCGTTCTCGCTGGCGCCGGCCGACCCCGCAACCCAGGACCCGCTGCTCGGCCACACCCCGCCGACGACCGAACACCTGTTTGACTGGCCGCCGTCGGGCCTCCACCTGTTCGGCACCGACTGGGCCGGCCGCGACATCCTCTCCCGCGTGATGTACGGCGGCCGCTGGAGCCTCTCCATCGGCTTCATCGCCGTCTTCGTCGCGCTGTTCATCGGCGTCCCGCTCGGCGCGGTCGCGGGCTACTACGGCGGCTACGTCGACGAGGTCATCATGCGCGTCGTCGACATGCTGTACGCCTTCCCCTTCATCGTCCTCGCCATCGCCGTCATCGCGATCCTCGGTCGGGGCTACTGGGAGCTCGTGTTCGCGCTGGTCGCCGTCGGCTGGCTCGCCTACGCCCGCATCCTGCGTGGCGAGATCCTCAGCGTCAAGGAGAACGAGTACGTCACCGCGGCGAAGGCACTGGGCGCCCGGGACCGCTCGATCATCGTCCGCCACATCCTCCCGAACGCGATGGCGCCCGTCATCGTCCAGGCGACGCTCAGCGTCGGCACGACCGTCCTGGCCGCCGCAGCGCTCGGGTTCATCGGCCTCGGGCTGTCGCCTGCCAGCGCCGAGTGGGGCGTGATGCTCCAGGTCGAGCAGGACTCGATGGCCAGCGGCGAGTGGTGGGCCGGGTTCTTCCCGGGGCTGGCCATCTTCCTGTTCGTGCTCGCGATCAACCTCGTCGGCGACGGCGTCCGCGACGCCTTCGACCCGCAGGGCGACACCGGACGGGGGTTCCGCTGAGATGGCGATGCTCGAGGTGGAGGAGCTGAACGTCCGCTTCTACACCGAGGACGGCGTGGTGAAGGCCACGAACGACCTCTCCTACGAGGTCGAGGCCGGCGAGCGGTTCGGCGTCGTCGGCGAGAGCGGCGCCGGCAAGAGCGTCGCCAGCCTCGCCGTCATGCGGCTCATCGACGACCCGGGCGTGATCGAGAGCGGCGAGATACGGTTCAAGGGCCGGGACCTCCTCGATCTCGACGAGGAGGAGATGCGCGATCTCCGCGGCAACGAGATCGCGATGATCTTCCAGGACGCCGAGACCGCCCTGAACCCGGCCTACACCGTCGGCGAACAGATCTCGGAGGCCATCCGCCACCACATGGACAAGGACGAGGCCGCCGCCAAGGAACGGTCGATCGAGATGCTGGAGTCGGTCGGCATCCCCGACCCCCACACGCGGTACTCCGACTACCCCCACGAGTTCTCCGGCGGCATGCAGCAACGGGCCGTCATCGCGATGGCGCTGTCCTGCGATCCGGACCTCATCATCGCCGACGAGCCGACGACCGCGCTCGACGTCACCATCGAGGCCCAGATCCTCAGCCTGCTGGAGGAGGTCGCCGAGGAGTTCGACACCGCCATCCAGCTCATCACGCACGACCTGGGCGTCGTCGCCGAGTTCTGCGACCGGGTGATGGTGATGTACGCCGGCCACCCCGTCGAGATGGCGCCCGTCGAGGACGTCTACTACGACCCACAGCATCCCTACACCGTCGGGCTGATGAGCTCTATCCCCCGCATCGGGGACGACCGCGACCGCCTCGAGACCATCCCGGGCCGGATGCCGGATCTCATCGAGATGCCGCCGGGCTGTAACTTCCACCCGCGGTGCCCGTACGCCGAGGAGGTCTGCACCCGCCGCGAGCCGCCGCTGGTCGACGTCGAGACCGGCGAGCCCGCGGCGGTGGCCGACCACGACCGGCAGGCCGCCGCCTGCCTCGCCCACACCGGCGAGCTCGCCGGGGAACTGGACTACGAGGTCACCGTCCGCGGTGACACCTCGACGCCCGGCCGCGTGGAACCCACCGATGGAGGGCGACCGGATGAGTAGCGACGAGCCGCTCGTCCGGGCGGAGAACCTCGAGAAGTACTACCGGTCGGAGGCGGACTTCATCGACCGGCTGCTCGGCCGCCGCCAGTGGGTCAAGGCCGTCGACGGCGTCGACCTGGAGATCGAGGCCGGCGAGACGCTCGGGCTCGTCGGCGAGTCCGGCTGCGGGAAGAGCACGGTCGGTCGGACACTGCTCCGGCTGGAGGAGCCGACAGAGGGCACCGTCCACTACAAGGGCCGGGACGTCGGCGCGCTGTCGGACAGCGAGCTCCGGGACCTCCGCCGGGAGGTCCAGATCATCTTCCAGAACCCCCAGTCGAGCCTCAACCCCCGGTTGACGGTCAACGACATCATCGGGGAGGCCCTGGACATCCACGGGCTCGCCGAGGGCACGACACGGGACGAGCGTATCAAGGAGCTGCTCGAGACCGTCGGGTTGAACGCCAGCCACGCCAACCGGTACCCCCACGAGTTCTCCGGCGGCCAGCTCCAGCG
>CAZATR010000111.1:0-8664 GCA_964488035.1 uncultured Natronomonas sp. | reverse complement strand
ACGACGTCGCCTTCGACCTCCTGAGCAACGCCCGGCGTCGGTTCGTCCTCCGGCGGCTCCAGACGGCCGAGGCGGGCGTCGAACTGTCCTCGCTCGCCCGGGAGCTGGCGGCCTACGAGAACGACACCGACCCCGACGCGCTGACCACCGACCAGCGGAAGCGGGCCTACGTCTCGCTGTACCAGACACACGTCCCGAAGCTCGAGGAGGCCGGCATCCTCACCTACGACCACGACACCGGCGTCGTGCGAGCCACCGACCACCTCGAGGAACTCACCGCCTACTTCCGGTCCGGCGGGGAACGACCGCCGTGGCGGTCGCTCTACTTCGCGTTCTGCGCAGGGGGCGTGGCCGCGTTCGGCCTCGCCTACGTGATCGACGTCCGGGCCGTGCCGCCGCTGATGGTCGGGCTGTCGGTGCTCTTCGCCATCTCGGTCCTCACTGGGGTGTACTACCTCTCCGAGCGCCGGCGGGGTCGCCGACGGGTTCGGATACCGGTCAGTCGAGGGTGAGCACGGTCAGTACTCGACCCGGATCTTGCCGTCGGCGAGCACGACGACGGAGTACTCCCCGAAGCGGAACGACACGCTCGTCCCCGGACCGCCCGAGTCGAGACAGCGACGCAGGGCGTCGGGGTCGATGGCGTCGTTGAGCACACCGCGACCGTCGAGCCCGTCGGCGAACTCCTCGATCGCCCGGACGATCTGGACGACAACGTCGTCCTCGACCGGATCGAACTCGGCCCGTTCGACCGAACCGTTGCTGCTTGCCTCCCCCGCACGGCACGTTTCAGCCATTACACCGTATCTCCCACCTGACGTATTTGAAACAACCGGTTTCGGCAGGCGCGGCAGCCCGTGGCTGCCCGACTCCGGCCGTCCCGCCCCGACCGACGGGATTTATACTCCTGCCGCCGTAGGTGTAAGCGGCTCCCGCCGCACTCGCCTCCCAGCTTGTGTGCCAGCACCTGTGGGCCGTGAGCGCGGGAGCCATTCCGTTCCGCGGCACCGAACGGAGCCGAGGTATCGAGTCCGGAGCCGCGGGTGCGTCTCGCGGTCGAACCGAATAGCCACCGCCGCTCGGCCCCGTCCATCGGGTCGCCGTTTGGTCGTCGTCACGGACGCCGTCGCGGGCTGGCACGGCGGCCGGCGTTAGGTCGTGGATACTTTTGGCCCGCTCCGGCCTCCCGGCGACCATGACCTACAGCGTCGCGGTCGTCGGGACGGGCGCGGAGCCGGAGGAGACGGGACGGGACGGGTTCGCGATGGCCTACAGACACGCGGCCGGGTACCGGCGGCTCGACTCGTGTCGCCTGGTGGCCTGCGCCGACATCGTGCCGGAGAACGCAGCGGCGTTCGCCGACCGCTTCGACGTCGAGGGCGTCTACGAGGACCACGAACGGATGCTCCAGGCGGCGGCGCCGGACGTCGTGAGCGTCTGCACGCCGCCCGCCACCCACGCCGACCTGGTGGTCGACTGCGCGGCCGCGCCGTCGGTCCGGGCCGTCCACTGCGAGAAGCCGATGGCGACGACGTGGGGCGACTGCCGCCGGATGGTCGAGGCCTGCGATCGGGCCGATGTCCAGTTGACGATCGACCACCAGCGCCGGTTCGCCACGCCCGTCCGTCGGGCGAAAGACCTGCTCGCCGACGGCGCGATCGGCGACCTCCGGCGGCTGGAGTGGTCGGAGGTGAACCTCTTCGATGCGGGCTCGCACTGCTTCGATCTCTGTGACTTCGTCACCGGCGGCGAGCCGGTCGAGTGGGTCCTGGCCGGCGTCGACTGCGACCACGAGAACCGGTGGTTCGGGGCGCTCAACGAGACCCGCGCCGTCGTCCAGTGGGAGTACGCCGACGGGACGCTCGGGTTCGCCTCGACCGCGGAGTCCGGCGAGACGACGGTCGACGCCTATCTCCGCTTCGTCGGCACCGATGGCGAAATCGAGATCCAGCCCGACGGCGGCCCGCCGCTCCGCGTCCGGACCGACGGCGGCTGGCGTTCGGTCGACACCGGCAACGAGACGGTGTACAGCCCGGGCAGCAGCCTCGTCGAGGCCGCGGGCCGGAAACTCGCCGGAGCCCTTCCGATCGACGGCGAGCGGTTCGCGCCGCCGCCGACCCACTACGAACGCGCCATCGAGCACCTCGTCGGGACCCTCGGCTCGGGCGAGGAACCGCTCATCTCCGGTCGGCGGGTCCTCCGGGGGACCGAACTCGCCTTCGCCAGCTGGGAGTCGAGTCGTCGGCGTGGCCGGGTGCGGCTCCCGCTCGACGTCGACGACAACCCCCTCGAGGCCATGTACGAGGCCGGCGAACTGGCGGGCTCGACGGCCTCGGCGGCGTCGGCGCCGACCCCCGCCGGCGAGTAATGTCCGGCGTTCCGACTATCACCGCGTAGAGAACGTCTATCGGGCAAAATACTTATTCCCCCGTCTCACGGAGGTGGGGTCGCATGGCACACAGGCTGACGGGGGCCGGTGACACCGACGGAGCCACGGCCCCGGACGACGATGACGACACGCACCACGCGACGGTCGGCCGACGCAACTACCTCGGGCTCGCGGCCGCCGCGATCGCGACGCTGGCGGCCGCCGGTCGGACCGCCGCCGCGGCGCTGCCCGACGGCGGAACGGACCCACCAACCCGGACGCTGTTGATCCGCGGGGGCGAGGGGGTCTCGCGGTACGAACTCACCGTCGGCGGCGCGCTCGCAGGGGGCGACGATGACGAGGACGCCCGCATCTCCGGCAAGAGCGTGGAGGGCGTCGTGCGGGACGGGAACCGACGCTACCGGTTCGACGGGGAGATCCGGGACCTGACGGTCGACGGCGCCGCCGAGGTCCGTCTCGACACGAGCCGATAGCTCACCGTCGCGGCCGGACGACCGCAACCGCGTCGTCGCAGCCCGGTCCGGAACCTGCGGGACCCGGATACCGGTCCCATAACTAATGACGGCAGTACCGTCCACGGAACCGATGTGGCCCTGGGAACACGTCCTCTTCGCGTACGTCTTCTACTCGGCGTTCGTCCACCTCGGCTACCGTCTCGCCCCCGCGGACTGGCCGACCGTCGGCCTCGCGGTCGGCGCCTTCCTCCCCGACCTGGTCGACAAGCCGGTGTCCTGGCAGTTCGGGCTCGTCGAGACCGGCTGGGGCCCCGCACACTCGGTGTTCGTGGCGGTCCCGGTCGTCGTGGCGACGTACGCTGTCGTGCGCCGTCGTGGCGCGGGCCGGGTCGGCGTCGCGTTCGGGTTCGGCTACCTCCTCCACCTCCCCGCCGACGTCGTCCCGGCCTCGCTCTCGCGCGGCCGGCCGTACCTCGCGCCGGTGCTGTGGCCGTACAGTTCGCCGACGGTCGACGCCGACCCCACTTCGTTCCTCGACGGACTCGTCGGCCTGCTCGCCGAGTACGCGGCCGAGCTGGTCGCGCTCGAGCCCAGCCCGACGCTGGCACTCCAGCTCGGATCGATCCTCCTGGGTGGACTGCTATGGCTGTACGACGGACGGCCCGGGCTCGGCATCCTCGTCGATCCCCTCCGGCACGTCGCCCGGACCGTCCGCTCCGGCTGACGCCCCGCCGGAGAGGACCCCGACCCCGTGTTCGATCGCCAGCTCGGCGTCCGCGGGGTCGTCGTCCTCGTAGACGAGCCAGTCGGCGTCGCTCGCCCTCGCGGCCCGGAGGACCCGCGGCATGTCGACGATCCCCTCGCCGGGCGCCGCGGAACCGTACGCCCGCGGGAAGCGGCGGGTCACCTCGAGGTCGGCGACGTGGACCGTTCCGAGTCTCGGCCCGAGCAGGTCGAAGACGTCGAGCGGGTCGTACCCCGCGGCGGCGACCCAGCCGACGTCGAGCTCGACGGACATCTCGTCCGGCGTCCGCTCGAGGAGCCGACCGAAGGCGGTCCGGTCGCCGATGTCGGACCCGTCGAAGCGGGCCGCCCGTCCCAGCCCCGCTGCGACGCGTCCCCAGCCGCAGGGGATCGGGAGCGCCGGCGCCCATCCGAGCCCGAACTGGTCGAACCGCGGCGAGAACGTCGCGATCTGGTTGTGGTACTGGAGTTCGACGTCGTCGAGTGCGAGGCGGTCGACGAGCGCGGTCAGCCGGGCCGCGAGACCGTCGATCCGGCCGGTCGTCCGGAAGTACCCCGGTCCGACGTGGGGGACGACGAGGCGCCGGCAGCCGACCGCACGACAGCGGTCGACGACCCTCGCCGGGTCCGACTCGAGCCGCGAGAGGCCCACGTGGGCCGCGACCGGCGTCGTCCCGGTCTCGTCGAGCGCCGTCCGGACCGGCGCCGGGTCCGTCTCGAACAGCCGTTCCGCGAACTCGACGCCGTCGTAGCCGGCCGCCGCGACGCGACGGACGAGCGCCTCGAGCGGCGCGTCGATGGTCCGCAGGCCGTACAGGTTGATCGCCGTTCCCTGGTGACCGGACCCTCCCGCCACCGGCGTCGACTCCCGCGTCATCGTACCCTCGATCGTGTCATTGGTAGGTCGGGGCGGCACCGGGACTTGGTTACAGGACAGCTAAAGGCCGATCGCGGACACCCGACGCCGGGGGCGGCCGGCGTGCGGTCCCGTCTGACGGCGGTTAGCCGTCCCGGCCGGCGTCCGCTACTGGATCGAGGCCGGCCGCTGCCGCAGACCGCCCGAGTGCCTGCCGGTAGACGCCGACCAATGCCGTTGCCGTCGCCGTCCAGTCGTTCGCGACCGCGTGTCGGTAGTTGGCGTCGCCGACGCCCGCGAGGTCCGGGTGCTCGAACGCCCGTCGGAGGGCGTCCTCCAGCCCGTCGGGGGCCTCGGGGTCGTACAGGAGATCGTTCGCCGGCGCGAGGCTCGACGGGAGACAGCCCATCGCCGGTGCGACGACCGGGAGGCCGAACGAGGTACCGAGATGGGCCGACCCGGAGTTGAGGATGCGCCGGTACGGCAACGCCAAGACGTCGGCCGCGTTCAGGTAGACCTGGACGCGGTCCTCGGGGACGAACTCGAGCACCGTCTCGACGTCCGACGACCCGGCGGCCAGCGTCCGCACCTCGTCGGCGATGGCGTCGCTGCCGGGGCTGCCGACCACCCACAGTTCGGCGTCCGGCGCCGAGAGCCGGTCGAAGGCCGCGATGAGGTCCGTCACGCCCTTGTACGGTCGGACGAGCCCGAAGAAGAGGTAGACGAACGCGTCGGGGTCGATCCCGAGGTCCGCCCGGGCGGCCGCCCGGGAGGTCAGGTTCTCGTAGGCCGAGACGTAGCTGCCGTCAGGGACGGCGTGGAGCTCGGCGGCCGACGGGACCGCGTAGGCGTCGGCGATCCGGTCGGCGGCCGCGCGGCACTTGACGGTGACCGCGTCCGCCACGGCGAACAGCGTCTCGTTGACCGCGCGTTCCAACAGGGGGTAGCGGCCCTCGTGGTGCCGCTCGTTGTGGACCGTCCAGACAACCGCGACGGACAGCAGCGACACGACGAGGAGGTCGACGAGGAGCGTCGCCCCGCGGAGCCACGTCGCCAGCCGGTTCAGCGGCGCGAAGTCGGTGTCGTCGATGGTGTAGTAGTCGTACACCCAGTCGACGGCGAGCACGTCCGCGTCGGGATGCCGGCGCGCCATCCGGGTCAACGGGAAGACGAGCGGGAGCGCCGGGGACCTGACCGCGACGCCGCGGTCCTCGAGCGCCCCCGCCACCAGCGACATGTACGGGTTCTCGGGGTACCGGTCGGCGTCGAGGAGCAGCACCGTCAGGCCGCCGTCGGTCGGCTGTCGGTCGGGCTCGTCGGACTCCCGTCGCCGTCCGTGGGTCGACTGCCGACTCCGCTCGTCGGTCGACTGCCGTGCCCGATCATCGGTCATTCGTCATTCGGGCGGATTCGACGCCGCGCCCGGGATTAAGTATGGGTCGACTACCTGCCGGTGTCGCCGTCCCGGTGGGCTCCCGAGGCCGCCCACAGGGTCGTCCCGCCGGCGGGCGAATCGTCGCTGTCTCCGGGCGGACGGCTCGCGTGGGTGCCCGGTACGCGTCCCATAACAATCACCTGCCGACCCGCTGTCGGGACAATGAGCCGACGAGCACGCGGTGCCGCCCCGTCGACCCGGTCGGACAGCTCGCCATGAAGGACCGCCTCGAGGCACTCCTCGGCCGACTGGTGCCGACCGGGTCGGTGCTCCAGCGGGCGGTCAAGAGCGGCGTCTGGGTGTCGGCGACGAAACTGTCGCTCCGGCTCTCCCAGGTCCTGATGCTCATCGTGCTGGCTCGCCTGTTGTCACCGCGGGACTTCGGCCTGATGGGCGTCGCGCTCCTGACGCTTGCCGCCACCCGCCGGTTCACGAACATCGGGCTGAACGCAGCGCTCGTCCAGCAGAAGGAGGACAACGTCGACGGCTACCTCAACACCACGTGGTGTCTCGAGATCGGACGCGGCCTGCTGATCTTCGGGGTCGTCTTCCTCGCCGCCCCGTACGTCGGTGCCCTGTTCGGCGAGCCCGGTGCCACGCCGCTGATCCGTGTGCTGGGGCTGTCGCCGGTGTTCTACGGGCTCCGGAACCCCGGGGTGGTCTACTTCCAGAAGGACCTCTCCTTCCACCGGGACTTCGTCTACCAGTCCAGCGGCGCCCTGGTGCAGCTCGTCGTCGGCGTCGGCTACGCCCTGTACTCGCCGACGGTGTGGGCGCTGGTGTTCGCGTCGGTCAGCCGGCCCGCGACCCAGTTCTTCCTGTCGTACGTTCTCCACGACTACCGGCCGTGGCCGGCGTTCGACCTCGGGAAGGCGCGGGAGCTGATCCAGTACGGCAAGTGGATCACCGGCGCCTCGATCATCGGGTACGTCTACAGCCAGGGCGACGACGCCTTCGTCGGCTGGTTCCTCTCGGCGACCGCGCTCGGCTTCTACCAGTACGCCTACCGGATCGCGGACATGCCCGCTCGGGAGTTCTCGGGCGTCATCTCCCGGATCTCGTTCCCCGCCTACTCCCAGCTCCAGGGCGACATGGACGCGCTCCGCGGCGCGCTCATCCAGACCACCCGGCTGACCGCATTCGTCGCGTTCCCGATGGCGTTCGGCATCGCGCTGGTCGCCCCGAGCTTCGTGCCCGCGGTCCTGGGCGCCGAGTGGACGCCGATGATCCGCACGATGCAGCTCCTCGCGCTCTACGGGCTGCTGCACTCGATCACCCGGAACTTCGGTGCCGTCTGGAAGGCACTGGGCCGCCCCGACTACATCGCGAAGCTGGGGGCCTTCAGGGTCTGCTGTCTCGCCGTCCTCATCTGGCCGCTCACCGCGCGGTACGGCATCGAGGGCACCGCCCTCACCGTCGTCGGCGTCTACCTCTTCCCGATGCTCCCGCTGGACGTCTATCTCGTCGCCCGGATGGTCGAGGGCCGCTCCCGCCAGCTGTACCGGGAGTACGCCTACCCGTTCGTCGCCGCCCTGACCATGTTCGGGAGCCTCACCTACGCCCGCCGCTTCCTCGAGGTGTCGCCGCTCGTCGAACTCCTCGTCCTCGTCCCCGCGGGCGCCGTGGTCTACGTCGTCGTCGCCTACCTCCTGGAACGGCGGTTCGACTGGGGCATCGAGCGGAACCTCCGGATGATAACCGACGGCGTCCGGAGCTGACGCTCCACCCGGTCGGGCATCTGCGGTGTCCACGCGCCGGTTACGTGCTCCATACTAACCTCGCCGGTCGCCCAAGAACGGAGCAACGATGGAATTCGAACACCGCGTCATCGACCCGTCGCCGCCCTGCGGACAACTCTTCGGCTGCGAACCGGTGGATCTGACGGGGACCGGCCGACCCGACCTCGTGGTCGGCGGCGCTGGCGCCGAGACGCTCCCGGTCCTCGGTCGCGGCGGCGCGCCGCTGATCGGGCGGCTGTTCCGCCGCCTGGAGGACGACCTCTTCTGGTACGAGAACCCCGGGTGGGAGCGGCACGTGATCTCGAGCCGGTCGGACCTGAACGCGCTCGGCACCGCCGTCGGTGACGTCACCGGCGACGGCCGCGCGGACCTGTTCGTCGGCCAGGGCATCGGCGGCCGGGACCTCTACTGGTTCGAACAGCCGCCAGACCCCCGCGACCCGTGGCGGGAGCACCGGATCGGGTCGCCGTTCGAGAAGTACCACGACCTCGCGTTCGGGGACGTCGACGGCGACGACGAGCCGGAACTCGTCGGGGCATCCCAGGGCAGCGAGGTCGTCTTCTACTACGACCTGCCCGGCGAGTCGGTCCGGGAGCCGTGGCCGGACGCCTGCCGCCACGTCGTCGCCAGCGGAACCAGCGCCGAGGGCCTGGCGGTCGCGGACCTCGACGGCGACGGCCGAAACGAGCTGCTCGCCGGCACCGACCTCTACCGGCACGCCCCGGCCGCGACCCACCACGCGCCGCGCCGGGAGGCCCGGACGGACGGCGGTGGCGCCGTCGCCGGGGACTGGCACCGCGAGTCCATCGTCGACGGCTGGGAATGGACCCGCGTCGCGGTCGGCGACCTCGACGGTGACGGGGAGGCGGAGGTGGTGTTCGCCGAGGGCGACTCGCCGTTGCTCGGCGGCGACGCCGGCAGAGTCTCCTGGTTCGACCCGCCGACCTGGACGGAACACCGCCTGCACGACTCCCTCTACTGTCCGCACTCGCTGCAGGTCGCCGACTTCGACGGCAACGGCCACCTCGACGTCTACGTCGCCGAGA
>CAZATR010000110.1:0-8750 GCA_964488035.1 uncultured Natronomonas sp. | reverse complement strand
AGGACATCCACTGGAGCCACGGCTCCTTCGGCTACTTCCCGACCTACTCGCTGGGCAGCGTGCTGGCCGCCCAGCTGTACGACGCCGCCGAGTCAGAGATCGACGGGCTCGAGTCGAAGATCCGCGCCGGCGAGGTCGGGCCGCTCCGGCAGTGGCTCACCGACAACGTCCACGGCCACGGCCGCCGCTACACCACCGACGACCTCGTGGTTGAGGCCACCGGCGGGTCCTTCACCGCCGACCACTTCCTCGAGTACGCCGAGTCGAAGTTCGGCGCCCTCTACGGGCTCGAGGGCTGACCGGCGGTCCTTCCGGTTCGGCCCCCGCCGCGGCGCCCGACCGGTCGACGAAAAGACATTTGCCCGACTGCTCCGAGGGAGCGCCCATGCACGCCCGTCCCCGGCCGGGTCGCGGGCCCCCGTCCCGTCGCCGTCCGGCCGTTCGCCGCCCGACCCCCTCGACTGCGTCCCACCCGCTCCACCCCGATAGCGCGCCAGCGACGCCCCCGGTCCGACCGCCGCGATGAACGTCCGGGACCGGACGGTCCAGGCGGTGCTGGCCGTCACCACCCTCGCGCTCGTGGCGCGGTTCGTCCTGCTCGGCCACCGGGTGGCCCACTTCGACGAGGCCCGCGTGGCCTGGTGGGGCCTGGAGTACCTCGAGACCGGGTCGACCAGCTACCGGTACATCATCCACGGCCCGCTGATGCAGTACCTCCACCGCGCGCTGTTCGCGGCGTTCGGCGCTTCGGACTTCGTGATGCGGGCGCCCGTGGCGCTCGTCGGCGGCCTGCTCCCCCTCGTCGCGCTGTGGTTCCGCCGCCACCTCGACGACGTCGAGACGGTCGCCCTCGCCGGCTTCCTCGCCGTCGACCCCATCCTCCTGTACTTCTCGCGGTTCGCCCGCTCGACGGTGTTCGTCGCCGCGTTCTGCTTCGTCGCGTTCGCGGCGCTGGTCCGGTGGTACGACGGCGACGGCGTCGGCTACCTCCACGTCGCCGGCCTGTTCCTCGCGCTCGGGTTCGGCGCCAAGGAGAACGCCATCGTGTACGTCCTCTGCTGGCTGGGCGCCGCCGGCCTGCTCGTGGTCGGGGCCCGGGTCGAGCTCCTGCCGCCGATCGGCCGGCGGACCCGGGTCCGTCCCGCGCTCGAGGGATACCTCGACGCGTACGTGCGGGGCGGCGGCGCCGGCCGCCGTCGAGCCCTGGACGTCGCCCTGCACCTCGTCGGTGCCGCCGCGCTCGCGAGCCTCGTCCTGCTGTTCCTGTACGCGCCCCGCGGCGGCGACGCCGGGCTCTGGACGGGGAACCTCGGCGCCACGTTCGACGCGATGGCGGGCGACGTCGGCCTGGGCCTGGACTACTGGTTCGGCCAGGGCGAGGAGAAGTCGGTCGCCGACTACCGGGACAACCTCGAGCGGTTCGTCCGCACGAGCGCCGAGTACGCCGGCGCGCTCGTGGCCCTGGCCGTGGTCGGGTTCCTCTCGGAAATCGCACGCCGCGAGGACGCCCGCCCGTTCGTCCTGGGCTGTGCGTACTGGGGGTTCGCCAGCGTCGTCGGCTACCCGCTCGGCACCGACATCTGGGGCGCCTGGATCATCGTCAACGCCCTCGTGCCGCTGGCCGTTCCGGCCGCCGTCGGCCTCCGCCGGTTCGTCGCGATCGGCCGCGACGCGCTCGCGGACGCCGACCGCGTCAGCGCCGGCATCGTCGGGCTTGTCCTCCTGCTCGCGGTCGGACAGGTGGCGGTCGTCGGCGTCTCGGCGGCGTTCGTCCAGCCGACCAGTCCCGACAACGACCTCGTGCAGTTCGCCCAGCCCCAGCAGGCGATGCGCGAGCCGGTCGAGGCGACTCGGGCCGTCGCCGCGGCCCACGAGGGCGACCCGGACGTGCTGTTCTACGGCAACGCGGAGTTCGTCAGCGATGGCGGCTACCGGAGCCCGACCTGCGTCCGCTGGACGCGGACGCTCCCGTGGGCCTGGTACCTCCGGGCGGCGGACGCGTCGGTGACCTGCCGGGACGCCCCGAACGAGGGCCTCCCCGACGAGCTGCCGCCCGTCGTGATCGCGGCGGCCGACTGCACCCTCGACCGGGCCGTCGAGTGCCGCCGGGCGACCGACGAGCTGGCGGCGCCCGCGGACCTCCGGGAGCGCGTCGGCGACGACTACGTCCGGTACGGGTTCCTCCACCGGACCACCGGCGGCTCGTTCTTCCACGGGATGGTGGTGTACGTCCGCGAGGACGCGCTGCCGGCTCGGTCGGCGACGCCCGGGTCGATGCCGGTCGAACGGCGGCCTGCGGGATCGACGTCGGGTGACTCGGTGACGGTGCGGTCCGGGCCGTCTCAGTCGGCGCCGGCCAGCGCCTTCCGCTCCCAGCGCGGCCCGGCGCGCCGGTAGAGCGCCAGGCCGGCGACGCCGGCGAGGGCGGCGTATGCGACGCTGCCGAGCGCCAGCGCGGTCGGCGCGAGCGAGAAGGCGATGGCGGCGACGACGAGCGGGATGAGGACGGTCATCATCGCCAGCGTGAACGCGGCGAAGACGGGCGTGTCGAACAGCAGCTCGGTCGGCTCGAGGCCGGCGACGACGGCGGTGACGCCGAAGACGTACAGACACAGCGGCGCGAAGACGGCGACGCCGACGAGCATCGTCCCCGTGCCGAACACGAGGACGCCGAGCCCGAGGAAGGCCAGGCCGGACGGCAGCGCCAGAATGCAGAACCCGAGCAGCTTCGCGCGGAACACCGCCGACAGCGAGACCGGGTACCGGAGGTAGAAGGCGGTGTCGTCGAACTGGCAGAGCCAGTTGTACGTCGTGAACGAGCCGAGCGCGAGCACGCTCGCGATGGTGAGGCCGGGTTCGGGCGCCACCGGGACGACGTCCGGGAGGAAGGCGAGCAGGACGGAAAGCACCGCGAACACGAGGCCCTGGGAGAACGCGATCTTCCAGAGGCCGCCCGACGAGCGGACGACGTCGAGCAGCGACTTCGCGAGCAGACCCTGGCCGTCGACGTCGCCGAGCGCGCGGTGGAGCGCGCCGAACCGGTCGTCGGCGGTCCGGGTCGGCGTCCGCCGGTCGAACCGGAACAGCGCGACGCCGACCGTGCTCAGCGCGACCGGCAACAGGAGGCTGCCGGCGAGGGCGCCCGGGGTGACACCGGAGAGGAGGCCGTAGGCGGTGTACGCGAGGATGCGGTCGCCCGCCAGGAGGAGGGCGGCGACGGTGCCGAGCGCCAGCGTAGTCGCGGCGATCCGCGAGCGGGTCCCGATGCCGACGAGGGCGACGCTGGCTGCGACGCCGAGGGCGAAGACGCCGACGGTCGTCGCGAACACGAGCGGGAGCCGCGCGGCGGGGAGGTCCGCGAGCAGCACGAGCGGGCCGAGCCCGACGACGAGCGGCACCAGGAAGAGGACGGCGTAGTAGCCGACGTCCTTCACGACGAACGCGACGAGAAGGCGCCGTGGGGCGACCGGGAGGGTGCGGGCCGAGAACAGCAACAGCGTCGTCTCCCCGAGCAGGTCCTCCAGCGCGTCCCGCCCGACGAGACCGACGGTACCGACCTGGAGGCCGAGCGCCGCGACGACGAGGTGGAGGCCGTCGACGAGCAGCGCGACGCTGGCGTTCGCCAGCGCGAAGAACGCGGCCGTGCCGGCGGCGACGGCGGCGACGAACGCGGGGAACAGCGCGAACCGCCGCCCGCCGAACATCCGGCTGTGGAGCCGCCACTCCTCGAGGGCCATGATCCGGAGCAGGGAGCGGGTCGACAGTCCCGTCATCGCGGGCCCGTCGTGGCGCTCTGCGTCAGTTCGCGAGCGGCGACGTCCTCGTCGACCGACGCGAAGAACCGGTCCAGCAGTGCGTCCCCGTCCATCCCCCGCGGGCGGAGCTCCTCGAGCAGCCGGCCGCGGTTGATGATGCCGACCTGGGTGCAGACCTCGGCGGCGGTGTCGACGAAGTGCGTCGAGAGGAACAGCGTGTTGCCGGCCTCCCGATACGTGCCGAAGAACTCCTTGACGCGCTCCTGCATGATGGGGTCGAGGTTCGTCAGCGGCTCGTCGATGAACACCACCTCGGGCTCGTGGACGAAGGCCTGGGTGAGCAGGACCTTCTGGCGTTCGCCCTGCGAGAGGTCCGTGCAGAGCGTGTCGAGTTTGTGGGCGAACTCGAGCCGTTCGGCCCACCGGTCGACGCGCTGGGTCATCGTCGCGTCGTCCAGCCCGCGGGTTGCGGCGGCGAACTCGAAGTACTCCCGGACGGTAAGAAAGGAGGGCGGGCGGCCGCTCTCGGGGAGGATCCCGACGTGGCGGCGGGCCTCGACGGGCGTCGCGACGGGGTCGACGCCGGCGACCCGGGCCTCGCCGGCGTCCGGCACGAGCTGGCCGGTCAGGATGTTGATGGTGGTGGACTTGCCGGCGCCGTTCGGCCCCAGGAAGCCGTAGCACTCGCCGTCCTCGACGGTCAGGGAGAGCGAATCGAGCGCGACCACGTCGCCGTACCGCTTCGACAGCTCCCGCGTCCGGATGGCCGGCATTCGAGGACGGCTTCGAACCCGAGGGGCCTATAGGCTACGGGCGGGACGAGCGCCGAGTCGACGGGCCGAAACGGATCAGGGTCCCGGTGCGTCGACCGGGCAGGGGTTGCCGTCGGGCGTCTCGAGCCCGATGTCGCAGGTGAACCCGATGGTGACCGTCTCGCCGGCGACGGTGATGACGAACGTGTCCCCGAAGTGCATGGAGCGCTCGGCGAGGCTGTCGTCGTTGAACCCTTCGTAGTCGATCCCGAGCGGGCCGGCGTTGAGCGCGCCCGCCTTGGTGCAGTCGTGGTCGGTCGGACTGCCGGTACACTCGACGTCGGCGAAGCCGCCGTTGTCGGCGGCCTCGACGGACGTGTTCACGTCGACCACGGAGTCGCCGACCCCCTGGGCGGCCGCGACGCCGCCGAGCGCGCCGAGCGCCAGCCCGGCCGCGGCGACCACCAGAACGAGACGGACCGTCGTCCGTTGCATATCGGTGAAGAGAACCCCGGACAAATCGGCGTTTCCCCAGCAATGTACGGCCCTATAAATGGTGAACGCGGGTCGAGTTCCCGCTCCCGCACAAGACGTATTGGGTCCGCGCCGCAGGTGACCCCATGGGCGAGTGGACCGCGGCGGACCTGCCGGACTGCTCGGGGCGCACCGTCGTCGTCACCGGCGCCAACAGCGGCATCGGGCTGGAGGCGACCCGCGAGATCGCCGGGGCCGGCGCCCACGTCGTGATGGCCTGCCGGCGCGTCGACGACGCCGAGGCCGAACGCGACGCCATCGAGGCCGACTACCCCGGCGCCTCGCTCACGGTCCGGGAGCTGGACCTGGCCGACCTCGACTCCGTCCGGGCGTTCGCCGACCGTGTGCGCGAGGACATCCCGCGGATCGACGTGCTCTGCAACAACGCGGGCGTGATGGCGATCCCCAGGCGCGAGACCGAGGACGGCTTCGAGACACAGCTCGGCGTCAACCACCTCGGGCACTTCGCGCTCACCGGCCTGCTGTTGGAGGCGCTCCGGGCGGCGCCCGACCCCCGCGTCGTCACCCAGAGCAGCGGCGTCCACGCCCGCGGCACCATCGACTTCGAGGACCTCCACGGCGAGGCCGAGTACGACAGGTGGAGCGCCTACGCCCAGAGCAAGCTCGCGAACCTGCTGTTCGCCTACGAGCTCGACCGCCGGTACGACGACGTCACGAGCGTGGGCTGTCACCCGGGCTACGCCGCGACGAACCTCCAGTACCGCGGCCCTGCGGCCATGGGCTCGCGGGTCCGGAAGCTCGCGATGAAGGCCGCCAACCTCGTCCTCGCCCAGTCGGCCGAAGCCGGCGCGCTCCCGATGCTGTACGCCGCGACGGCCGACGAGGTCGAGGGCGGCGACTACGCCGGGCCCGGCGGCCTCCTCGACATGCGCGGGCCGCCCGAAATCCAGCGGTCGGCCGGCCGGTCGTACGACGAGACGACCGCCGAGCGGCTCTGGCGGAGGTCGGTGGAGGCGACCGGCGTCGAGTTCCCGTAACCCGGTCGGGTGCCAGTCGCTCGGTCGGGTGCCCGTCGCTACGTCTCGACCGTCGTCGGCGATTCGATCCGGAGCCAGGCGCTGTGGTTCTCGCGGTCGTAGACGACCAGGTCGTCGTCGGAGACGGTGAACTCGCCGTACCGGCCGTCGTCGCCGGCGTGCAGCATCGTCGTGTTCATTGCTTCCCCTCGGTACCGGGTTCGCGAGCACGGCCAAGGCGTTCACGCCGTGCTGCGCTGGTCATTTAAGTGCCTTCGACGAGCCGCCGGAGCTGGGCGGGCGGGACGGCGCCGCGGGTCGCGTACCCGTCGTACTCGAACGTCGGGACGCCGGTGATGCCGGCCTCCCCGGCGTCCTCGAAGGCGGCCTCGAGGGCGACGGCGCTGTCGTCGTCGGCCAGGGTGTCGGCGACGAAGCCGTCGGGGAGGCCGGCGTCGGCGGCGACGGTCTCGAGGACGGCGCGGTCGCCGACGTCGCGGCCGTCCTGCCACAGCGCGTCGAAGACGCCGCGGTGGAACGCCTCGAAGGTCTCGGGGTGCTCTTCGCGGGCGCGGAGGGCGACGCGCTGGGCGTCGTAGGCGTCGACGTCCCGGCGGAGCTCGTCGGTCATCTCGACGTCGTACTCGTCGGCCAGCCGCTCGACGTTCCGCCGGGCCTCCTCGTAGTACGCCTCGTCCGCGCCGTCGTCGACCGAGTCGTCGAGGCTCCCGTCGGCACGGCGCTTCCGGCCCCTGAGGTCGAAGGGGTGCCACTCGGTCTCGAGGGGGTCGTCCCGCTCGGCCCGGTAGTCGTCCAGCGACGCGTACCCGAGGTAGCAGAACGGGCAGACGTAGTCGGCGTACACCCGGACGGTCGGCGTGGCCTCCGTCTCGCTCATACCGGTGCTGGGGCGCCGACCGGCAAAAGCCCACGCCCGTTGTGGCACCCCGGCGCATCGACGGGTCCGCGGTGTCGCCAACGGCGACGGGCACGGACCGCTGCCGGTCGAGGGCCTCCGCTCGGGCCGCGCGTCCTCAGATGTACTCCTTCTCCCGGAAGGCCCACAGCATCGTCACGGCGAGCAGCACCATCCCGAGCACGACGGCCGGGTAGCCGTACGTCCAGCCGAGCTCCGGCATGTTGTACGGGCCGCCGGCGAAGTTCATCCCGTAGACGCCGGCGACGAACGTCAGCGGCAGGAAAATGGTCGCGATGACTGTCAGCACCTTCATCACCTCGTTGCTGGACTGGGACAGCGTGTTGAGGTAGATGTCCCTGGCGCCGGCGACGAGGTCGCGGTACGTCTCGATGAGGTCGACGACCTGGACGAGGTGGTCGTGGACGTCCCGGAAGTACTTCTCCGTCTCCGCCTCGACCTGCGGCGGGTCGCCGCGCGCCAGCACCGACAGCGCCTCCCGCGTGGGCCAGGCCAGCTTCCGGAACGACAGCAGGTCCCGGCGGACGGCGTTGATACCCTCGAGGACGTCGTCGCCCGCGGGGTCGAGCACCTGCTCCTCGATGGCCTCGATGCGGTCGCCGACGTGGTCCAGCAGCGCGAAGTACTCGTCGACGACGACGTCGACGACGCGGTAGGCGGTGAACGCGGAGCCGCGCTGCAGGAGGCGCTCGTCGCCGCGCACGACGGCGGTCCAGACGCGTCCGATCGGGTCGTCGTCGTACTCCGACAGCGTGACGAGCCAGTCGTCGCCGACGAACAGCCCGACCGGCTCGTCGCGGACCTCCTCGTCGAACGTCGTCTCGCCGCGGGCGAGCTCGGCGGTCTTCACCAGCACGAAGGTGTACTTCGGGAACTCCTCGACCTTCGGGCGGACGCCGTGGACGACGTCCTCGATCGTCAACCGGTGGATGTCGAACGCGTCGGCGACCGCGTCGGTCTCGGCGTCCGTGGCCTCGTCGACCCGGACCCACGTCGTCCCGCTCGCGTCCCGTGCGGCCGCGATGTCGTCGTACTCGGTGGTGCCGCCGGCGTCGTAGACGACCGCGCGGACGGTCACGCCGCGACCTCCTCGGATCCCTCGTCCAGCGACGGTCCGATGGCGACCAGCGCGACGCCGAGGGTGATCGCCGTCAGCGAGAACGCCCGTCCCGGGTACGGCGTGGTCACGCCGACCCCGTAGCCGACCAGGCCGACGGCCAGCAGCACCGCCCCCGTGGTCGAGATCGGGTTCATGGCCGCCACCTCGGCGTCGCCGGACAAAAGCGTTCTCCGGGGCCGGCCGACCGGGTGGGCGGCTGTACACGGACCCCGTGCCGGGTGGCGGGTCACCGGAACGGGACGGCGGCCGTCGCCGCCCACCGCGCCCCGCTGGAGCTCTTCCGGAGGGCGGTCCGGCCGACCCACGCGGTCTTGCGTGCGACCGCCTTCGCGTAGTGGCCGCTACACCGGCGCAGCGACGCCCGCTGGCCGCGGATCGCGGTGTCGCCCTCCCGGATCGCCCCGACGACGTCGTCGGCCTCGACGTCCGCGACCCGCCCGTCGACCGCGACCTCGGTGTAGGCGCGCCCCACGGTCAACAGCGAGTGGGCGTCGCTCCCGCCGACCGCCGGGTACCCGTACCGTCTCGCGTAGGTGCGGGCGCGCCGGTTCCGGTAACCGGTGAACAGCCACGCGTTGTACGTCTCGATGGCGTTCGGCTCGACCCGCTTCAGCCGGCGTTTCCGGACGCCGTGGCGGGTCCGCTGGAACGGGTGCGGGACGACGGCGACGCCGC
>CAZATR010000109.1:0-8803 GCA_964488035.1 uncultured Natronomonas sp. | reverse complement strand
CGGGCGTCGCCGTGCTCCTGGGCGGCGAAGGCGGCACACAGCGGGATGACGTCCTCGGAGAGTACGTCGGGCTTGAACGCGACGTCCGAGCGGTGGTTGAGGATGTCCCGGAGCTGGGTGGCGTCGTACGGCGGGAACACGATCTCCTCCTCGCCGAGGCTCGATTTCACCCGGGGGTCGAGGAAGTCGGTGAACTTCAGGTCGTTCGAGATGCCCATGATCGACACGCGGGAGTTCTGGAGGTCGGAGTTCATCCGCGAGAGGTTGTACAGCGTGTCGTCGCCGGACTTCTCGACGAGCTTGTCGATCTCGTCGAGCATGATGACGACCACGCGCTCGTGGTAGTCGACGGCGTCGAAGAACGTCCGGTAGACCCGATCCGTCGGCCACCCGGTCATCGGCACCTGGTCGAACGCCTCGAGGTCGGCCTCCAGCCGTTCGATCTCCGCCTCGACGTCGCCGACGTCGTCGAACCCTTCGTCCTCGATGGCGCCAGGCCGCTCGTGGGCGGCGTCTCTGACGTCCTCGAGCTCCGCGAGGCGGTCGTCGATGTAGGCCTCGTTCTTCTCGATGAACTTGTTCGCGAGCTGGGCGAGCACGCGGTACTGGGTGTCGGTGACCTCGCAGTTGATGTACTCGACCTCGCAGGGGACCTCGTACTTCTGGGAGGTGGTCTCGAGCTCCTCGCTGACGAACTTCGCACTCGCCGTCTTTCCCGTCCCGGTCTTGCCGTAGATGAGGATGTTGGACGGCGTGTCACCGCGGAGCGCGCTCACGAGCACCGTCGCCATGTTGTTGATCTGCTCTTCGCGATGCGGGAGTTGCTGGGGCGTGTAGGAGGGACGGAGGACCTCCTTGTTCTCGAAGATCGGTTCCCCCTCGAGGAGATCGTCGAAGAGCCCTCGGGAGGCCTCGTCCGGTGCCTCGTCGGATTCGCCCTCGAGTTCGAGGTCGTCCAGGGCGACGTCGCCGGAGAACCCGTCGACCGACCCCCCTGATCCGACCGCGGTCGCATCCGCCGCTGGTGAGGCCCCATCCGAGTCGGCGGGCGGCTCGGAACCGGGGTCGACGGCATCGGAACTCTCGCCGAACCCGCCATCGACCCCCGCTGACGACCCCTCTGTTTCAACTGGAGAATCGGTAGACGGCTGTGGGTCGTCGGCCTCACCGTCCGACGGTGTCGCGACGTAGTCGTCGGACCGCTCCGTCGACGTGGTGCGACCCGTCGCGTCGACCGTTCCGCCCGAATCCTCGCCCTCAGACCGTGTCTCGTTAGATTTCCCGTTCGTCATTCGATTACGTACCCCTCCATTTCAGGTGGAAACGCACCGCGCGATGAGTGAAGACGCCGAATACGACCCGTTCAGACGTATTGCGTCGGGGTGCCGGATCCGCGGTGGTCCACTTGATGCAGAGGAACCGATGGTGCATAACCGTATTAAACGTTGTGGTGAAGTTGCGGTTGCGGCGGCGGGGCCCGACTCCGAACTGCCTTCAGACCGACCGAGATCGCCAACCGCGATACAGGTCCGTTAGCAGGTCGTTAACCCGACGACGCCTGATTCGTGCCCCTCCCGAACGGGCGACCCTGTCGCCTAACGCGGCCACTGATATCACCAATAATCCGCCTGCCGTCTTGGGGTTTATTCGTGTGAACCCGTTTCGATATCACCGAGTCCGGTCCGGGGTAAGACCGTCGTACTGACAGGCACGATACCCGATACGAATTCCGCTGAGGTTACAACGGGGACCGGAGGTCGCCGTTCCTAGGGCAGGGTTCAACAACGAAGGGTCACGGCAACCGCTCCCCATCGACCACCCCGAACCCCCACACCCCTCCGTTTCAGGTGGAGCGTGAGGAGCGGGTCCCCCGCCGCGACAGCGACGGGCTTCGACAGAAAGATTTATATATTTATCAGAAAAACCAAATCCGTAGTGGAGAAAAGGAACCGGATTGGAGTTTCGCTTCGGTCGTTTTAGGCTGTATGGTCAGTCATTTCGACCGTCGGCCCGGTTCACCGACGGACTCCAGTCGAAACGGTGGGGTGAGGGTGGTGTGTCCGTTTTACCCGGTTCGTTGATTCGGGGCCGAAAGCATCGGACTCCGGACGGTCCGTTTGCGGTCCGTTTCGTTGGCAGTCCTTTTTTCGTGACGGGTAGCAGTCAGGCCTCGGCGTGGTTCCGTTCTCGTGTCCGGATCGTGATGTATGTCTGACGCACAGTTAAGTGAGTGCGGGAAGGTAGTACGTCCAGAAGCGTCCTCGATTTCGACACGAAATCGGGGCCGCGGGAGGATGTAGATGGGACTGCTAACCGACCTCAGATCGAGTATCTCGCGGGCGACGTCGAGCCTGTTCGCCGGGAGCGAGCCGAAGCGGATCGGCATCTACGGCCCCCCAAACGCGGGCAAGACGACGCTCGCCAACCGCATCGCTCGCGACTGGACCGGCGACGCCGTGGGGCCGGAGAGCCACGTCCCCCACGAGACGCGTCGGGCACGCCGGAAGGAGAACGTCGAGATCAAGCGGAACGGCAAATCCGTCACCATCGACGTCGTCGACACGCCGGGCGTGACGACGAAGGTCGACTACAAGGAGTTCCTCGAGCACGACATCGAGAAGGAGGACGCCGTCCGTCGGTCCCGCGAGGCCACCGAAGGGGTCGCCGAGGCGATGCACTGGCTCCGGGAGGACGTCGACGGCGTCATCTACGTCCTCGACGCGACTGAGGACCCCTTCACCCAGGTCAACACGATGCTCATCGGCATCATCGAGAGCCAGGACCTCCCGGTACTGATCTTCGCGAACAAGATCGACCTCGAGGAGGCGAGCACCCAGCGCATCGGCAACGCGTTCCCACAACACGAGACGATCCCGCTGTCGGCGCTCGAGGGCGACAACATGGACGAAGTGTACGACAAGATCGCGGAGTACTTCGGGTGATACCATGCCCGAGGTGACCACCGACGACGGGGGCGAGGACCCGACCGAGGGGATCCAGATCGACATGATCAGCGCCGAGCGGATGGAGGGCATGCGGACGATGGAGAAGATCCGCCTCATCCTCGACGGCGTCCACGACGACAACATCGTCATCCTCGAGGCCGGCCTGGAGCCGGAGGAGGAGTCGAAGCTCATCGAGCGGACGATGACCGAGATCAACCCGGACGGGGACGGATTCACCGGGATCGAGATCGAGTCCTACCCCGGCGGCTCCGGCGGCGACAGCGGGTTCCTCGGTCGGCTGATGGGCAACGACGAGCCGAACAAGCTCACCGTCATCGGGCCCGCGAACCGGATCGAGACGCTGCACAAGGACGAGACCCTCATCAGCACCCTGATCACGCGCCAGTAGCCCACCGATGCCCCACCAGTGTACCGGCTGCGGCGAGCGGTTCGAGGACGGCTCCAAGGAGATGCTCTCCGGCTGTCCGGAGTGCGGCGGCAACAAGTTCCAGTTCCGCCCGAAGGGAGCCGACTTCCCCGAGGACCCCGACCCGCCGGAGCCGGCCGGCGACGACGTCACAGAGGGGCAGGACGGCTCCGTCGCCGAAACGGTGGGCCGCGCGACGACGCGCGTCCGCGACTTCGTCTCGTCCTCCGACGCCCCCGACCCCGACGCCACCTGGCCGAGCGAGAGCGGCACCGAGGCTGCCGCGTCCGACCCGGAGACCGACGACGGCGAGATCATCGACGCCGACGCCCGACGCCCGGACGCCGCGGAGGACGCGGCCCAGGCGAGTGCCCGCAGCGGCCTCGCGACCAGCGAGGACGTCCGGGACGTCGGCGAGCCTCGCTCCGGCCCGACCCGAACTGCGGACGCGTCGTCACCGGCGGCCGAGCCGCCGAGCACCGAGCCGACCGCCGACAGCGGCACGGACCGACCACCCGAACGTGGCGACCGACCTCAGGCCGGGGACGGCGACCGGGTGGTCAGCGAGCCCTCCGACGAGGACCCGGACCTCGCGGAGCTCCGCGAACAGCTCAACGACCAGTTCGAGTCGATCAAGATCGTCGAGCCCGGCGAGTACGAGCTGAACCTGATGGAGCTGTACGACCGCGAGGAGTACATCATCGCGCTCCAGGAGAACGGCCGCTACGTCATCCAGGTCCCCGACCAGTGGATCGGGGGCGACCTCGACGACCGGTAGTCGACTCCCGACCGGGCGGCCTCGGTATCCGTCGTTCGTCGTTCGAGGACGCCGTGACCACCGTGGGGACCGCCCGACCACGGACGCTTCAGGTGAAACGGTGGTTGAACGCGGTGTACGTGGTGGGGTCCTCGGACAGTGAACCGTTCGACTGTCCGGGATTCCAGAGATGTTTTTACGAACCGTTACCGACGCGCGACCCCGCCCCGTTTCGGGTCGATCGCCCGGTTCGTTCGTCCGCGGCTCCAGGCCGGTTCAGTCGTCGAGACGGTCGAGGACGGCCTCGGCGTCGTAGGACAGCGAGAGCGCGCGCGAGCGGCCGCGGCCCTCGACGTCGGTGTACTCCGCCTCGATGAGGCCCAGCTGTTCCAGCTTGTTGATGATCTCCGAGTACCGGGTATACCCCAGGTCGGTCTCCTCGTGGAAGACGTCGTAGACGTCGCCGGCGCGCTCCCCATCATGCTCCGCCAGCACCCGAACCAACGCGGTCTCCGACTCCGAGAGGCCGCGGAGGTGCCGTGAGAGGTGGACGTACTTCGCCTGCTCGTAGGCCTCGTCGACGTCCTCGCGGCTAACCTCGGCGCTGGCGCGCATCTCGGCGTTCAGGCCGGCGCGGCGGAGGAGGTCGATGCCGACCCGGAGGTCGCCGCCGCTGTCGGCGGTGTGGGCGGCGACGCGGTCCAGGACCTGCGGGCCGACGGCGCCGTCGCGGAAGCCGCGGTCGACGCGTTCCCGGAGGATGTCGACGGTCTCCCGTTCGCCGTAGGCGGGGAAGTACACCTCCTCGGGGCGGAAGACGGACTGGACGCGGCCGTCCAGCGCCTCGACGACGTCCAGATCGAGGTCCGAGGAGACGACGATGACGCCGATCTTCGCGCCGCTGTGGGCCTCGTGGGCGCGCAACAGCGAGTACAGCGTGTCGGAGGCCTCGTCCTCGTAGAAGAGGTAGTTCACGTCGTCGAGGGCGACCACGAGGACCTCGTCCTCCTCGACGAGGTGGTCGGTGATCTGGCCGAACAGCTTCTTGAACGAGATGCCGGAGGTCGGCGGTTCGTACTCGAAGAGCCCCTCGAACAGCCGGGAGAAGACGGCGTACCGCGTCGAGTCCACCTGGCAGTTCACCCGGACGACCTCGACGTCGCTGACGCTCGTCAGCTCGTCGAAGATCTTGTGGACCGCCGTCGTCTTCCCGGTGCCGGGCGGGCCGCGCGCCATCACGTTCAGCGGACGGGAGCCGCGGACGGCGGGCCGGAGGGCGTACTTCAGCGTCTCCATCTGTTCGTCCCGGTGCAGGAAGGCCTCCGGCAGGTAGTCGAGCTCGAAGACGTGCTCGTCGCGGAACACCGACTCGTCCCACGAGAGCATGTCGTCGTCGGCCATTTCACTTTCACCACGCTTCGGCGGGCCATAAGGCTTCGGGGACCGGGGCCGGCCCGTGCCGCGTTTCCGCGGCCGGTCGCTGCAGGGGCACCGGCCGACAGTCGCGGTCATCGATGCGTCGTCCGGCTCACTCGGCGTCGTCGAACTTCGCCAGGAGCTCGTCGTACAGCTCGTGGCCGTCCTCGTCGGCCAGCTTCTCGACGATGAGCTCCGGCGTCGACCGGGCGAGGTGGTCCTTGACCGGCGAGCGGTCGACCTGGAGTTCGCCGTCCTCGAGGCCGAGCGCCTGGATGCCGTCGACGGTCACGTCGACGTCGGCGGCCGCCCGGATCTCGCCGGCGAGGTGGGAGACGAAGACGGCAGTGGCGTCGCTCTCGGCGAGGTGTTCGAGGATGCCGGCGATGATGACGGCGCTGGCGCCCGGTTCGGTGATGGATTCGAGTTCGTCGACGAGCACGAGCCGGCGCCGGTCGCCGGCGACCAGCCCGCCGAACTCCCGGAGCGTGGCCTCGAAGGCGCCGGCGTCCAGCGTCCCCTGGGTCTTCGCCTGGTAGTGCAGCGCCTCAAAGCGCTCCAGCCGGGCCTCGGTGGCCGGGACCGGCAGGCCCATCTGGGCGAGGACGACCACGAGCGCGATCAGATCGAGGGTGGAGGTCTTGCCGCCGCTGTTGACGCCGGAGAGGATGGCGGTGCCGGCGACGCCGTAGTCGACCGGCTCGACCGCCTCGAACGGGACGTCGAGCAGCGGCGAGCGCCCGGCCGCGATGGCGAACTCGCGGCCCTCGAAGGTCGGGAACGTGCAGTCGAAGTCCCGGGCGAACCGGGCGACGGCGAGGTCGACGTCGAGCTCCAGCGCCGCCTCGACGAGCGTCCGCGCGGGCTCGCGCACCGCCCGCAGGTCGGCGGCCAGCTCGCGCTTGAGTGCGGTGGCGCGGCGGTCCCGCTCGGCGACGAGTTCCTCCCGCAGCCGCTCGACGACGCGTTCGTCGTGCTCGACGGGGAACGACGGCTCGTCGCCGAACGCCTGCCGGGCGAGGGACGCGTAGTCGTCGAGCCCGAGCGCGTCGACGAGGTGGTCGCGGGCCGCCTCGACGGCCGCCTCGTACTCGTCGGCCAGTTCCTGCTGGAGCAGCGAGTCGACCCCGGCGCCGCGTTCGACGAGCGAGAGGAGGTCGGCGCCCTCGATGGTGACGTCCCGCTCCTCGATGACCTCCCGAAGCCGGTCGTTGGCGACGCTCTCGGCGAGCGAAACGGCGGCGTCCAGGTCGGCGATGGCGTCCTCCAGGGCGTCGAGCGTCTCGTCGTCGGCGACGGTCCCGTCCTCGTTCAACCGCGAGAGCGCGTCGTCGAGGGCGTCGAGGTCGCAGGGGGCGTCGAGGTCGGCGGCCCGGTGGACGGCGGCCGCGGCGCGGAGGCGGTCGCGGTTCCGGGCGAAGAAGGAGAGCGTCCGCTCGGGCACCAACGCGGCCGGGTCGTCGAGGGCGCCCGGGTCGACGCGGACGTCGCCCTCGACGTCGATGCCGCCGAACTGCTCGTCGAGGACGACGACCGTGGAGTAGCCGCGCGCGAGGTCGGCGATGGCGCGGGCGTCGTCGACCAGCTCGACGCTGAGCTCCGGGACGGCGTCCCGGGCGGCGGCGTAGGTCTCGGCGTCGCCGGTCGCCACACAGCGGTCCCGGACCCGGACCTCGCGCGGCGACGAGAGCGGTTCGACTCCGGCCAGGGCGTCCAGGACCTCGTCGGTCGGCTCCCGCTCGACGGCCGCGCGGGCGAACGAGCGCGCCTCCTCGATCCGGGAGGCGGCGGCGCTCGGGTAGAACGTCTCCAGCCGCTTTTCGGCGTAATCCGTGACCGCGCGCTCCTGGAGCAGCCCGAGGGCCGCCTCGTGGATCTCCGACGCGCGGTCGGTCGCGAGGAACTCGCCGTCGTCGTCGTGGCGGTGCCGGATGGCCGCGCGGGCGATCCGGGCCGCACGGCCCTCGCTGACGCCGGGCGCCCGCGCGAGGGCGGCGACGTCGCCGGCCGCGAGGGCGCCCTCGGGGTCGTCGAGTTCGGCCAGCCGTTCGGCGGTCTTCCCGCCGACGCCCGGAACGGCCTCCAGCTCCTCCAGCTCCATCTACGCGGCCATGCGGCGGGCCCGGGGAAAACTTCTCCGCTCCCCCCGTCGCTGTCGCCCGGACCATGCCTCAATGCGCCGTGTCGACACCACCGCCGTCAGCTACATTACCGAGCCGGCCCGACGGCCGGGCGTGACGCGTCAGGCAGCCCGCACCGGGTTCGAGGGCTTCGTCGACGACGCGCTGACCTACACCGAGGCCGAGTTCAGCGTCGCGAACGCCCTCCGGGGCGACGGGGGCGGCGCCGGCGGCAAGGTGGTCGATCGCCTCCTGAAGGACTCCGACGCCGTCCGCGACCACGTCCTCGCGCCGGAGCTCGAGGCCTACCGCGACCAGGTCCTGACGCAGTTCGGCGTGCTGCTGGACGCCGTCGAGGCCGGCGACGACCCCGCGGCCCACCGCGAGGCGATCCTCGCCGCCGACGTCTACGCACAGAACCTCGAACCCGGTCTTCACCCGGACCGCCGCGAGCCCGTGACGGAGCGCCTTTTCGACCGCCAGCGCGGCCTCGCGTCGGCGGTCCGGCGCTCGTCGAGGCTCCCGAGGACCACTTCGCCTTCACCGCCCCGATGGCGGACCACCACGGCGCCGTCCGGATGACCACGACCATCGACCCCGGCGAGGTGCTGGGTGGCGGGTTCCTGGTGAGCCGGCTGCCCGAGGTCGACGTCGAGTACACCGAGGAGGCACTGCGATCGATGCGGCGCGCGGAGCGGCGCGTCATCCGGGAGACGAAGACCGAGATCGACCGCCGGTTCTGACCACGTGACGGTCTACGTGGCTGGCGCTTATCTACCCTCAACAGCCGTTGGAGGATGTGTACGATGCAGCTGATTCATCGGCCGATTCGTTGAAACTACCACGGACCTCCGAAGCCTTCGGCCGGCTCGACCGGCCGCGGCTCGCGGCTTCGCCGCTCGCGCGTACCACGGCCTCCCATCCGGTCGACGTGCTTGTTCCGGAAGACTCCCTTCGGTCGTCGTCCGGCGTTCGCCTCACTGCGTTCGGCTCACCGTCGGCCGGGCGGGATCGACCCTGCTCACGGCTCCCGTCGGTCGCCGTTCGCATTCGAGGCGCGACCGTAGGGAGCGCCTCGCGGACCTCGCCCTTCGAGTCCACCAGGCACCGCCTCGCGACCGCGCCTCGGTCCTCCCCA
>CAZATR010000108.1:0-8869 GCA_964488035.1 uncultured Natronomonas sp. | reverse complement strand
TCGGCGAGGAACTCGATGGTGTAGACGGCCTTCAGCAGCTTCTTCGCGCCGCGGACGCTGTTGGCCGACCGGGTCGAGTGCCGGTCGCCGTACACCCAGACCTGCTCCTCCTCGTCGAAGACGATGTTGCTCTTCGTCCGGGTCGGGATGTTCATCAGTGGCACGGAACCGTCGGCGAACTGGTCGTAGAACTGTGCGGCGAGGTCGACGAGCTTTTCGCGGGCCTCCTCGTCGGCCAGGTCGGGGTCGGTGGTGGTGTCGGTGCTCATGTCAGGCGTTGATCGTCAGCTTCTCGGGTTCGATGCCCTCGACGGAGACGTCGAACTCGGCGTCGCCGTCGACGCTGTAGGTCAGCGTCGCGGTCTCGCCGGGTTGGACCTCCGGCGACCACTTCAGGAACCACTCGCCGTCCATCTCGACGACGGTGGCGTCGTCGTGGTCGCCGGGGTCGGCGCTCACCATCTCGGTCACCTCCCCGGCGACCCGCGCGTCGTCGAAGTTGTGAACCGCGAGCTCGACCGTCGAGCCGTTGACGGTCCGCTCGACGAGGACGTTGTTCATGATGCGGGCCAGCGAGTCGTCGATGTCGAGCGGTTCGCGGCCGGTCACCTCCGAGAGCTTCTCGGCCATCTGCGGGAGGATCTCCGCGATGACGTTCTGCTTGCGGCGGCGCTTCTCCAGGGAGCGCCGCTTGTTGAGGTAGGACTTCAGCTCCCGGGCGGCCTCCCGGAGGGCGAGTTCGATCTCGTCCTCGATCTCCGGGATGTTCGCCACGGCGTCCTTCGACTCGCTCGTGAAGGGCACGTTCGTCGAGGCGACGTGCACCATCAGGACGGCCGGCCCGTTCGGCATCCCGGTACCGCCCGGCTGGTCGAGCTCGTAGTTCCGCCAGTTGATCTCCTTGACCACGTCCACGGTCGCGCACGCGCCGCGCTGGTAGACCAGCGGGACGCGGTTGGCGAACCGGAGCACCTCGACCTGGCCGTCCTCCTCGAGGGCGCCGCCGTAGGCGACGCCGGCCTCGACGACGAACGGGTCGCCGCCGTGGACCTCTGCGTCCCGCGTCGCCGCCGCGTAGAAGTCGGCGTCGTACTCCTTCCGCAGCCCGGCCTCGACGAGTTCCTCTGAGATCGGGGCCAGACAGTCCGTCGGCGGTGCGAGGATGTCGGTCTCCCGCATCGCCTCCAGGAGCTGGGCGGCCGTATCGCGGTCGTCGGCCACCGTGCTCACGTTCGGCACGTCGTCGGGGACCGTGCGGGCGCGGTCCCAGAATGCCTCGGTGACGTTCTCGCGGGCCGTGTCTCCGAACGTCGCGTCGTCGTACTCCTCCGTCGCGTCGGCCGCCCGGTCCACGAACGCCCGCAGGTCCTCACGGGTCAGCCGGTTCCGGGCGTCCTCCTGGCCCGCGAACTTCTCGGCCAGCCGCGTTGCCAGCCCGTCGACGACGGCGTCGTCCTTCCGCGTCGTCGTCGCGTCGTCGACGACCTCGTAGCAGTCCGGCTTCCGGTCGGCGACGACCGCGCCCCAGGCGGCGTCGACGGCCTTCTCCCGGACGGTCGAGCCGAACGTCTCGTCGTACTCGGCGGCCACCCCTTCGGCGGCGGCCTCGACGATCTCGACGACCGTCGAGTGCGCGACGCGGTCGCGGTCCTGGATTCCGTCCGCGACTTCCCTGGCGAACGTCGCCGTTGCCTCGGAGCTCTTGTTCGCGACCGCTCCCCGCACCGCGGGCTCGACGTCGGCCTCCTCGTGGCTCTCGGGCGGCCGCCAGGCTATCTCCCGGCCGAAGTGGCGGTCCCGGAGGTTGTCGCAGACGCCGTCGGCGGTCTTGGCGCCGACGCGGGTGAACTCGCCCTGGAGGAAGCCCGAGATCGAGTAGGAGTCGGTCGCCTCGAGCATCTTGAGCAGCGTCCCGAGTTCGACGCCGTGCGGGTGGGGTCGGATCTCCTCGGTGTCGGGCGGGAGGTCCTCGGTCGCCCGCTCGAACTTGTACGAGTCGTCGGGCTCGTGGAACTCGATACGGGCGTGCGGGTTGACGACCGCCGTGTACTTGACGTAGTCGTGGAGCTGCCGGCGGGCCCGCATGTTCGCCTCCATCTCCAGCTCGATGCGGGTCCCGTGGGGCCGCTCCCAGGTCGCGGACTCGTCGACGTCGATCTCGGGCTCGTTGGAGTCCGTGTCGATGGTCAGCTCGAAGTAGCGGGCGCCGTCGCCGTTCTCCGTCTTCGAGGTGATCTTGGCCGGTTTGCCGGAGGTCAGTTGCGCGTAGAGGACGGCCGCGGAGATCCCGATCCCCTGCTGGCCGCGGTTCTGCTCGCGGGCGTGGAACCGCGATCCGTACAGCAGCTTCCCGAACACCTTCGGGACCTGCTCCTTCGTGATGCCCGGGCCGTTGTCCTCGACCACGAGCCGATAGTAGTCGCCGCGGTCCTCGATCTCGACGTAGACGTCCGGGAGGATGCCGGCTTCCTCGGTGGCGTCCAGCGCGTTGTCCACCGCCTCCTTGACGGCGGTGACGAGCGCCTTCGCGTCGCTGTCGAAGCCGAGCATCTGCTTGTTCTTCTCGAAGAACTCGGCGATGGAGATGGAGCGCTGGCCCTGCGCGAGCTCCTCGGCGGTGGCCCCGCCGCCACTCCCCTCGCCGAGTTGCGACTGAAACGAGGTCATTCGTCCTCGGATATCCCCCGGGGACGTAAAACCTCGTCGGGAGCGACGTGAAAGTGAAACCGCACGACTGCCGTAGACCGATGACGCACGTCAGACGCCCGTCCGGCGGGGTCGAACCCCCGGCTCTGTGCGCGCGTGACGGCCTTCGCCGGGACCACTGTGCCTTCGCCGGGGCCACTGAAGCGGCCCGGACTTCGCCGACGGCTTCCACTCGGTCAAGGGCACACCTGACGGGTGCCCCGACCCTCGCGTCGGCGTGCTCGGACCGGACCCCGCCAACACTTAACCGTCGTCCGCGAGTCGCTGGACGGTATGCAGGTGGAGCTGCTCTCCGACGTCGTCGACCGAACGCTGGCGGACATGGCCTCGGGCTTCGAGGCGGCGCTGCCCCGTCTGCTGTCGGCCGTCGTGTTCCTCGTGCTGGTGTACGTCGCGATCCGGCTGGTGTTGGCCATCCTTCGGCGGTTCCTCGCCCGGGTGTTCGCCGAGCGCGAGGCGCTCGTCGTCCAGCTGTTCGTCACCGTCGCCGGCGTGTTCCTGTGGTTCGGCGCCGGCCTCGCGACGCTCAAGATCCTCGGCCTCGGCGAGATCGCTGCGAGCCTCGGAACGGCCGTCGGCTTCATCGCGCTCGGCGTCTCCTACGCCCTCTCGGAGATGATCGAGGACACGGTCGCCGGCGTATACCTCCTGAAGGACCCTGACTTCGAGGTCGGCGACCGCGTGTCGGTCGACGGCACCGACGGGACCATCCGCGCCATCGAACTCCGGAAGACCCGCTTCGAACGCCCGAACGGCGACACGACGGTGCTGGCCAATCGGGACGTCGAGGCCGAGTGGACGAAACACGTCGAGTGAACGGACGACCGGTCCTGCGGAACCGGGACTCGCGTCCAGTACCACGACGGTCCTGCGGAACCGGGACTCACGTCCAGTCCCCGGATGCCCCGACATCGCGCGGCCGCTGCCATTTCACGCACGCACGTGCCCGCGCGTGCGGGGGTTTTATCCGGCCCGGGTGGTAAGGGGGAGTTAGATATTCAGATGTCCGAGGATAGTGAATACAGCGCCGGGCAGATCCAGGTGCTGGAGGGCCTCGAGGCCGTCCAGAAGCGCCCGGCGATGTACATCGGGTCCACCGATGCGCGCGGCCTCCACCATCTCGTCTACGAGGTCGTCGACAACTCGATCGACGAGGCGCTCGCCGGCCACTGCGACACCATCGAGGTCGTCGTGAAGGACGACGGCTCCGTCGTGGTCCGCGACGACGGTCGCGGCATCCCCGTCGACACCCACGAGGAGCACGACCGGCCGGCCGTCGAGGTCATCATGACCGTGCTCCACGCCGGCGGGAAGTTCGACAGCAAGTCCTACCAGGTCTCCGGCGGCCTCCACGGCGTCGGCGTCTCCGTCGTCAACGCCCTCTCCCAGCGCCTCGCGGTCGAGATCAAACGGGACGGTGCCGTCTGGCACCACGAGTTCGATCACGGCGCTCCCGTCGGGGACCTCGAGAAGGTCCGCGAGATGGAGCCGGACGAGGAGACCGGCACCGAGATCCGGTTCTGGCCCGACACCGACATCTTCGAGACCGGCGACTTCAACTACTCGACGCTGGAGTCCCGACTCCGCGAGCTCGCCTTCCTCAACCCCGGCGTCGAGATCACGTTGCGGGACGAGCGGCCCGAGGACCCCCGGGAGTCGACGTTCGAGTACGAGGGCGGGATAAAGGAGTTCGTCGAGTACCTCAACGAGACCCGCGAGATCCTCCACGACGAGGTCGTCTACTTCGAAGACGAGACCGACGAGGTCCAGGTCGAGATCGCGATCCAGGCCACGGCCGGCGTCCAGGGCTCGATCCACGCCTTCGCGAACAACATCAACACCCGCGAGGGTGGTACGCACCTCACCGGGTTCAAGACCGCGCTGACGCGCGTCGTGAACGACTACGCGACCGACAACGGGTTGCTGAACGACATCGACGGCACGCTGAAGGGCGAGGACATCCGGGAGGGCCTGACGGCCGTCATCTCCGTCAAGCACCCCGACCCGCAGTTCGAGGGCCAGACGAAGACGAAGCTCGGCAACAGCGAGGTCCGCGGCATCGTCGAGAGCGCGATGCACGAGGAGCTCGCGACGTACCTCGGGGAGAACCCCGACACCGCCGAGGCCATCGTCTCGAAGGCCGTCGAAGCCGCGAAAGCGCGGATGGCCGCAAAGAAGGCGGAGGAACTCACGCGGCGGAAGTCGGCGCTGGAGTCGACGTCGCTACCGGGCAAGCTGGCGGACTGCCAGACGCGGGACCCCGAGGACGCCGAGCTGTTCGTCGTCGAGGGCGATTCGGCCGGCGGTTCCGCCAAGCAGGGCCGCAACCCCGAGTTCCAGGCGATCCTCCCGATCCGCGGGAAGATCCTCAACGTCGAGAAGCACCGCCTGGACCGCATCCTCGAGAACAACGAGATCCGGAACCTCATCACCGCCATCGGGACCGGGATCGGCGACGAGTTCGACATCGAGGACGCCCGATATCATAAAATAATTGTCATGACCGACGCCGACGTCGACGGCGCCCATATCAGGACCCTGTTATTGACGTTCCTCTACCGGCACATGCGCCCGCTGCTCGAGCGCGGCTACGTCTACGCCGCCCAGCCGCCGCTGTACCGCATCCGCAAGGGCGGGGAGACCTACGACGCGATGACGGAGGCCGAGCGGGACCGGATCATCGAGGAGGAGTGCGACGGGAACCCGAGCCAGACCCAGCGGTTCAAGGGGCTCGGGGAGATGAACCCCCAGCAGCTGTGGGACACCACGATGGACCCCGAGCACCGGATCCTCAAGCAGATCACCATCGAGGACGCCGCCGCGGCCGACCGGATGTTCAGCGTGTTGATGGGCGACGCCGTCGAGCCGAGAAAGCAGTTCATCAAGGAACACGCCGACGACGCCGAGTGGGTGGACATCTGACATGAGCTCCGACCTGCCCGACGCGCCAGACGTGCCCGCAGACGAGGTCACACCCGTCCGCATCGAGGAGGAGATGGAGCAGTCCTACATCGACTACGCGATGAGCGTCATCGTCGGGCGCGCGCTGCCCGACGCCCGGGACGGCCTCAAGCCCGTCCAGCGGCGCATCCTGTACGCGATGGACGAGATGGGCGTCACCGCCAACTCCGGCCACCGGAAGTCCTCCTCGGTTGTTGGCGAGACGATGGGTGACTACCACCCCCACGGGGACTCCGCGATCTACGACGCGCTGGCGCGGATGGCCCAGGACTTCTCGCTCCGCTATCCGCTCGTCGACGGCCAGGGGAACTTCGGCTCCGTCGACGGCGACCCGCCGGCGGCGATGCGGTACACGGAGGCCCGGATGGCGCCGATCGCCGAGGAGCTGCTCGCGGACATCGACGAGGACACCGTCGACTTCCACAGCAACTACGACGACCGACTCACCGAACCGGAGGTGCTGCCGGCGAAGGTGCCGAACCTGCTGGTCAACGGCGCCTCCGGCATCGCCGTCGGGATGTCGACGAACATCCCGCCGCACAACCTCGGCGAGGTCGTCGACGCCGCCATCCACCTCATCGACAACCCCGACTGTGCGGTCCGCGAGCTCGTGGACACGCCGGAGTCGGACGGCTACGTGAAGGGCCCGGACTTCCCGACCGGCGCGAACATCGTCAACCGCGAGGGCATCCGGGACGCCTACACCGAGGGCCGCGGCCGCCTCCGGGTGCGGGCGGAGATCGACGTCGAGTACGACGAATCCGGCTCCGATCGCCTCATCATCACGGAACTCCCCTACCAGGAGAACAAGGCCCGCCGCATCGAGCGGATCGCCGACGACGTCAACGAGGGCAAGATCGAGGGCATCCGGGACATCCGGGACGAGTCCGACCGCGACGGCGTCCGCGTCGTCATCGAGTGCAAGCGCGGCGCCAACGTCGACGTCGTGCGGAACCAGCTGCTGGAGCACCACCTGGAGAAGACGTTCTCCGTCATCTCGCTGGCGCTGGTCGACGGCCAGCCGCGCGTGCTGGACCTCAAGGAACTCCTCGAGCAGTTCGTCGACCACCGCCGCGAGGTCGTCCGGCGGCGCTCCCAGCACGAGCTCGCCGAGGCCCAGGACCGGCTGCACATCCTCGACGGCCGCCTGATCGCGCTGGACAACGTCGACGACGTCGTCGAGCTCATCCGGAACAGCGAGGATCGGGACGCCGCAATCGCGGGGCTCCGCTCGGAGTTCGACCTCTCGAAGGATCAGGCCGAACACATCGTCCGGATGCAGCTCGGCTCGTTGACCTCGATGGAGGTCGGCGAGGTCGAGGCCGAGTACGAGGACGTCACCGCCGAGATCGAGCGGCTCGAGACCATCCTCGAGGACGACGCCGAGCTCATGGCCGTCATCAAGGGGGAACTCCGCGAGGTGAAGGAGGCCTACGCCGACGAGCGCCGCACGCGCATCATCCAGGACGCCGGGTCGGTCAGCCGCGAGGACCTCATCGCCGAGGAGGAGGTCGTCGTCGTGGTCACGGAGGACGACTACGTCAAGCGGATGCCGCTTGCGTCCTTCGACCCTCAGCACCGCGGCGGCAAGGGCATCATCGGCTGTCGGCCGAAGGACGGCGACCGGGTGTCGACGGTGTTCACCGCCTCCACACACGACTACCTCCTGTGTTTCACCAACCGGGGCGACGTCCACCGACTGAAGGTGTTCGAGCTCCCGGAGATGGGCCGGACCGCCCGCGGCACGTCGGCGGTGAACGTCATCGACCTCGACGACGGCGAGGAGATCACCGCGGTCGTGAACTGCGACGACATGGACGCCGGCTACCTCGCGATGGCGACCCGGAACGGCTACGTCAAGCGCACCGCCGTCTCGGAGTTCGAGAACATCCACGCCGGCGGCATTCGCGCCGTGAGCCTCGAGGACGACGACGCGCTCGTCGACGTCGAGGTCACCGCCGGCGACGGCGACCTGCTCGTCGGCACCCGGGAGGGGATGACGATCCGGTTCGCCGAGGCCGACGCCCGCCCGATGGGCCGCTCGGCCCGTGGCGTAAACGGCATCAAGCTCCAGGGCGACGACGAGGTCGCCGGCCTCGTCGCCGCCACGGCCGACGACACGCGGGACCTCCTGACCGTCACCAGACACGGCTACGGCAAGCGCACGCCCCTCGGCGAGTACCGCCAGCAGTCCCGCTACGGGAAGGGCCTCATCGACATCAAGACCGACGACCGGAACGGCGAGGTCTGCTCCATCGAGGCCGTCGGACCCGGGGACGGCCTAGTCATCATGAGCGAGTCCGGCCAGATCATGCGGAGCGAGGTCGACGGGGTCTCCGAGGTCGGGCGGAACACCAAGGGCGTGGTCGTGATGCGGCTCGAGGACGACGACCGCGTCGCCGGCGTCGACGTCATGGACGACAGCTCGGGCGACGGGTCGACCGAGACTGACGCCAGTGACGGGACCGACACCGGCGACGAGGCGGACGCGGCGGCCGACGCCGACGGGGAGTAACCCACGTCCTGCGTCGCACCCTCCCGACTTCCCCCAACAGTTTTGTGCATCAACGGACAGCTTCCGGCATGGCAGACTCCGGCGACCACGAGTTCGGCGAGTTCGGGGGGCAGTACGTCCCCGACCCGCTGCTGGACCCGCTCGAGCAGCTGACCGGCGCGTTCGAGGAGATCGTGCCGACCGAGGAATTCCAGTCGGCGTTCCGTGACGTCCTGGAAAACTACGCAGGGCGCCCAACGCCGCTGTTCCACGCCGAGAACCTCAGCGAGGCCTACGGTGCCGACGTCTACCTCAAGCGGGAGGACCTCCTGCACGGCGGCGCCCACAAGATCAACAACTGCCTCGGCCAGGCCCTGCTTGCGAGGAAGGCGGGGAAGGACCGGCTCATCGCCGAGACCGGCGCCGGCCAGCACGGCACGGCGACGGCGATGGTCGGCGCGCTGTTCGACCTCGACACCGAGATCTACATGGGGAAGAAGGACGTCGAGCGCCAGAAGATGAACGTCTTCCGCATGCGGCTGATGGGCGCGGAGGTCAACGAGGTCACCCGCGGCGGCGCCGGGCTGGCGGACGCCGTCGACGCCGCCCTCGAGGACTTCGCGCACAACGTCGAGGACACCCACTACCTGGTCGGCAGCGTCGTCGGCCCCGACCCGTTCCCGCGGATGGTCCGGGAGTTCCAGTCCG
>CAZATR010000107.1:0-8918 GCA_964488035.1 uncultured Natronomonas sp. | reverse complement strand
GACCGCGGGCGAGTCGACGGCGCCGCCGCAGGCCGGCCAGCCGCCGCAGGCGGCCGCCGCGTCGGCCAGCGCGGCCGTCGCGCCGACCACCACGAGGACGTAGACCCCCACGGTGGCGGTGGCGAGGAGCCCCGTCGTCGACGGCCGCCGGTACATACTCGGGTCGTTACTCGTGGTCGCACTTAGACCCCGTGTTTCCGGTTCCCGTCCGCCGTCCTCGGGCCGGGATCCCCGACCACGTTCGGGGCCGCCGGCCTGGAGGTCGACGCGACCCCGGTCGCGTCCGAATCGACCCGCCCGTCTCGGCCGACGACGCTTCTAGCCACAGCTCCGGAGTGCTGCCACCCCCGCACCCCCCGAAGCGATGCTCGACACACCTCACAGTGGAGCGAGCCGTCGGAGTCGTGAGAGCCGGAAGAACCGGAAGAACCGGAAGAACCGGGAGCCGAAGGGCCTATTCTGGCGCTCGCGCAACCCACCTCCATGTACCACATCGCGCTGGCAGTGCAGGCGGACGACGAACACGTCGGGGACAAGGTCGACGCCGTCACCGGGCTCCCGGACGCGGCCCGGTCGGTCCGCGTGACCGTCGTCCACGTCCACGAGGGCGAGCCGGCCGTCGAGTCGGTCCCGGCGGTGGCCGAGACCCTGGATCGGCTCGCGGCGGCCGACGTCGAAACCGCGGTCCGCGGCGTGGTCGACGAGGACGCCACGCGGGGGCTCCTCGACGTAGTTGCGGACCTCGACGTGGATGCGATCTGTATCGGCGGCCGCCGCCGGTCGCCGGCCGGCAAGCTCCAGCTCAAGCCGGGCGCCCAGGAGGTTCTGCTGCGGGCGGAGGTGCCGGTGCTGGTCGCCGGGGACCTCGAGAGCCGAGAACCGCGCGTGTAGGAGCCGACGAAAGCGACCACCGACCGGACCCACCACCGGTGAGGCGGGGCCGGCGTCCAGGTAGTCAGGCCAGCCCGACCTTCTCCTGGTAGGCGCCGTGGTGGTCCTCGAACACCTGCATGATCTCGCCCATCGTCGCGTACGCTTTCACGGCGTCGATGATCGGCGGCATCACGTTGTCGCCGGTCTCGATCGCGTCGCCGACGGCGTCGAGCGCGTCGGCGACCGCGTCGTCGTCGCGGTCGGCCTTGACCTGCTCGAGACGGCCGAGCTGGCGGTCGCGGGTCTCCGGGTCGACCTGCAGGATGTCGGGGTCGGTCTCCTCGTCGATGGTGTACTCGTTGACGCCGACGACGACCTCGTCGCCGGCGTCGACGCGCCGCTGGTACTCGTAGGAGGCCTCCTGGATCTCCCGGTGGAAGTACCCCTGATCGATGCCGTCGAGGACGCCGTCCCGGACGGAGCCGTCGCCGAGCTCGCGGATCTCCTCGATGTAGTCCATGATCTCGGCTTCCATCTCGTTCGTGAGTGTCTCGACGGCGAAGCTCCCGCCCATCGGGTCGACGATGTCGGCGACGCCGGACTCCTCGGCGAGGATCTGCTGGGTCCGCAGTGCGACGCGGACGGCGTCCTCGCTCGGGAGCGCGAGCGCCTCGTCGTAGCTGTTCGTGTGCAGCGATTGGGTGCCGCCGAGAACGGCCGCCATCGCCTGCACGGTGACCCGGACGATGTTGTTCAACGGCTGCTGGGCCGTCAAGGACTGGCCGGCGGTCTGGGTGTGGAACTTCAGCCGCTTTGACTCGTCGGCCTCGGCGTCGTACCACTCGTCCATCACGCGGGCGTAGACGCGGCGGGCGGCGCGGAACTTCGCGACCTCCTCGAACATCGAGTTGTGGGAGTTGAAGAAGAAGGAGAGCAGCGGGGCGAACGCGTCGACGTCCATCCCGCGCTCTATGCAGTCCTCGACGTAGGCGAACCCGTCGGCGAGCGTGAACGCGGCCTCCTGGGCGGCCGTCGAGCCGGCCTCGCGGATGTGGTACCCCGAGATCGACACCGGGTGGAACTTCGGGGTCTCCTGGACGGCGAACTCGATGGTGTCGGTGACGACGTCCAGCGACGGCTCCGGCGGGATCACCCACTCCTTCTGGGCGATGAACTCCTTCAACATGTCGTTCTGGAGGGTGCCGCGGACCTCCTCGCGCGGCACGCCCTGCTGGTCCGCCAGTGCGATGTACATCGCGTAGATGACGGGCGCCGAGGGATTGATCGTGAAGGAGGTCGAAATCTCGTCGACGTCGATGCCGTCGAACAGGATCTCCATGTCCCGCAGCGTGTCGACGGCGACGCCCTCCCGGCCCACTTCGCCCTCGCTCATGGGGTGGTCCGAATCGATCCCCATCAGCGTCGGCATGTCGAAGGCGGTCGAGAGCCCGGTCTGGCCCTCGTCGATGAGGTAGTGGAACCGCTCGTTGGTCTCCTCGGCGGTCCCGAACCCCGCGAACTGCCGCATCGTCCACGTCCGCCCCCGGTACATCGTCGGATACGGGCCCCGGGTGTAGGGCGGCTCGCCGGGGAACCCGAGGTCCCCGTCGTAGTCCAGGTCGGCGACGTCCTCCGGCGTGTAGAGGCGGTCGACCTCGTGGTTGGAGACGGTCACGAACTCCTCCTTCCGCTCGCCCCGCTCGAGGAACGGATCCAGGGTCTCCCCCGACCAGCGTTCCCGCTCGGACCGGATCTCAGCGAGATCCTCCTCGTCGAACATGAAGTCGGGTTGGTTCGGTGTAAGTATGAACCTTGGCGTTGGTCACCAGCCGAGCCGACGCTTCGAGGGCGGAACGTGACAGTACGGCGTCGTCTCGAGCGACGACGCGCGGTCGATCACTCCTCGCCCTGGAGCCGCTCCGTGGTCTCGACGAGCGGGTGGTGGGCGTAGTCGACCTCCTGGATGTCGTCGATCGTGTCGAGGTCGGCCTGCCTTGCGGTCTCGGCCATCCCGAGGTCGACGCGGCGGTCCAGGACGATGACGTAGGCGTCCATCTCGCCGATGCCGAGCCGGTCGGCGGCCTTCACGCGGTGGTGGCCGTCGGCGAGCAGGAGCTCGCCGGCGTTGTCGATGACGACGAGCGGCTCGGCGAGCCCGTTCTCGAGCTCGTAGGTCCGGCCCTCGAGCTCGTCGGTGTAGACCTTCGTCTGGGTCGGCGTGAGCGCCGACAGCTCGACGGTGCGGCGCTTCTCGGTCGCGTCGGCGCCGTGGATGCTCTCGAGGGTGCGCTTCAGCTTCCCGACCTTCTCCGGGGTGGCGCGCTCGATCTGCGAGCGGATGACGTCGGCGTTGGAGATGATGCCGGCGAGGTTGCCGGCGTCGTCGACCACCGGGAGCCGCTGGATCCCCGACCGGAGGATCACGCGGGCGGCGTCGGTGATCTTCATCTCCGGGTGGGCGACGATGATGTCCTGGGTCATCACGGTGAAAATCTGCGCGTCGTCGTCCGCCAACAACAGGTCCCGGGCGCTGACGAACCCCTCGACTCGGCGGCCGTCGCACACCGGGAAGCCGCTGTGGGCGTCGCTGTCGGCGATGCGTTCGGCGACCTCGCCGACGGTGTCCTCCGGCGAGACCGTCACGACGTCGCGGGTCATGTAGTCCTTGACCCGCGGTTTGTCCCGGGGGATCGTCGCGTCGGGCTCCTCGACCATCGTCGGAGTGGACGGGCCGACGCCGTAAAAGGGTCACTGGCCGTCCTCGCGGCCATCGGTCCCGGGGAACCGGCCGTAGACGAACGCCGAGGCCCGGCCGGCGCCGGCGCCCAGCGCTTCGTAGAACCGCTCGACGACGACGTCCTCGATCACCGCGCCGCGCTCCTCGTCCTCGGTGCCCTCCAGCAGTATTCCGACCGGGAGCTGGGCGCCCGCCATGTCGGCGTGGCCGCCGGCGCTCCCGATCTGGCCGAACGCCTCCCTGAGGGTCTCCCCGAGGTCGACCTCGGGGTCCCGCGAGCGCGCCGAGACGTACACGGCCTCGTCGGTGAAGCCGAACACGAGCGTCGTCGAGACGTCCTCGAGCTCCAGCAGCCGGTCGGCGGACTGCGCGAGGGCGTCCCGGTCGGACAGCTCGCCGACGCAGGTCGTCACGACGTCGCCCTCCACGCGGCGGTTCCGGACGGCCTCGGCGACGACGTCGAGGGTCTCGGCGGAGACGCTCGGCGATTCGATCCGCTGGAGCGCGCTGTTGTCGGCGTGCTCGACGAGCAGGGCCGCCGCCTCGAAGTCCTCGGTCGACACCTCGCGGCTGAAGTCGCTGGTGTCCGTCCGGAGTCCGTACAGCAGCCCGGTCGCGAGGTCGGTGGTCGGTTCGAGGTCGAGCTGGCGGAGGTAGTCCGTCAACAGCGTGCAGGTGGCGCCGACGTCGCTGCGGAGGTCGACGAACCGGGCCTCGACCGGCGCCCGCGGCGGATGGTGGTCGATGACGACGTCGATCGGCGTCGATTCGGGCAGGCCGCTGTTGATCCCGGGCCGGGAGTGGTCGACCAAGGCGAACCCGCCGAACTCGGAGACGTCGTGGTCCGGCGAGAGGTTCCGCAGGTCGTACTCCAGCAGGTTCACCAGCGCGCGGTTCTCCTGGTGGTCGATGGCGCCGTAGTAGCAGACCTCGGCGTCGGTGCCGGCGCGTTCGGCGATGCGGCGCAGACAGACGGCCGACGCGATGGCGTCCGGGTCCGGGTCGTCGTGGGCGAAGACGCCGAGGGTGCCGTCGATCTCGCGGAGGGTGCGCTGGAGCCGGCGGGGCCTGATGCCCGCCTCGCCCGCCCGTTCGAGGACGCGCCCGGCCGTCTCGCTCCCGACGTCGACGACGCGGTCGGCGTGCTCGGCGACCGCTGTGCGGTCGGCGTCGTCGACGTCGGGGCCGAGGCAGGCCAGCACGAACGCGTCCGGATAGGCGCGACGGGCAGTGTCGGCGAGTGTCGGTCCGGCGCCGCGTTCGGCCGGGTAGGCGACGACGGTGTCGACGGGCCCGGCCACGGTCCGGACGGCCCGCGGGTCCGCGATGTCGACCGTGCGGGCGTCGATGCCCTCCTCCCGGAGGGGTTCGGCCCGGGCGTCCTCGGCCACCAACACGAGCAGGTCGCCCGGCCGCTCGGCCAACCGCTCCAGCAGCGGCGTCCAGGCGGACCCGGAGCCGAGCACCAGGCGGTCCATACCGGGCGGTGGACCGGGGCGGATTAAAACGTGCTGGACCGGCGGGCCGGGGCCCGCCGCCCGATACCGCAGGCCAGTACCGACGTCACCGACGGCAGCGGTGGCCGGCTACAGCAGCGCCGCGGCGGCGTCGAAGGCCGCCCCGTCGAACACCGCCAGGCCCGGCAGCAGGAGCACGGTCACGACGGCGGCCGCGACGATCGCGGCGTACAGCGCGGTCGGGTACTGCTCGATCTCGCGGGGTTCGTCGGGCTCCTCGATCCACATCGCCTTGACGACGCGGCTGTAGTAGAACAGGCTCAGGGCGCTGTTGACCGCCAGTAGCGCGCCGAGCCACCAGACGCCGGTGCCGACCGCGCCGACGATGAGGAAGTACTTCGAGAGGAACCCGCCGCCGACCGGGAGGCCCGCGAGCGAGAACATGAAGATGGTCATGGCGACGCATGCCAACGGGGCCTCCTCGGCGAGGCCGTTGTAGTCCTCGAACGTCCGGCCGAGTTCCCAGTGTTCGCCCAGCGCGATGAAGAGGAACGCGCCGGTGTTCATGAAGCCGTAGACGAGCAGGTGGAGCATGCTCGCGCCGAGCGCCGTCGATTCGGCGCCGACGCCACCGACGCCCGTCAGGGCGGCCAGCCCGATGAGGACGTAGCCCGCGTGGCCGATGGAGGAGTACGCCAGCATCCGCTTGACGTTCTCCTGGGTCGCGGCGGCGAAGTTCCCGATCGTCATGGTGAGGACGGCCAGGACGGTGAAGGCGAGCACCCAGTCGACGGAGCCGGCGACGGCGTCGATGGGGAACGCGACGACGAACACGCGGAACGCGACGACGAACCCGGCGGCCTTCGACGCCGACGAGATGAAGGCCGCGACCGGCGCCGGGGCGCCCTCGTAGGCGTCCGGCGCCCAGAAGTGGAACGGGACCGACGCGGTCTTGAACGCGAACCCGCCGAGCACCATCAGGACGCCGACGCCGAGGACGCCGGGGTAGGTGGCGGCGGCCTCGGCCGCGGCGTCGGCGATGTCCGGTAGCATGAGGCTGCCGGTTGCGGCGTACACCAGCGAGATGCCGTAGACGAGGATGCTCGACGAGAGCGCGCCGACGAGGAAGTACTTCAGGCCGGCCTCGACGCTGCCGCGGTTGTGCTTCAGGTACGCCACGAGGGCGTACGACGGGAGGCTGGACAGCTCCAGGGCGACGAAGACGACCGCGAGGCTGTTGGCCGACGCCATCAGCGACATCCCGGTCGCGGCGAGCATGACGAGCAGGTAGTACTCGGCCTTGAACGGGAGGTCGCGGACGTAGTCGTGGGAGGCCAGCGTGACGAGCGCGGTCACGCTGCCGAAGATGAACGTGAAGATGAGGCTCGTCCCGTCGACGACGAGCTGGCCGCCGAACAGCTCGACGGGCAGCTCGATGGCGCCCGACAAAAGCAGGGCGCCGGAGGCGACCGCGGCGACGACGCCGCCGGCGGTCGCGACCGCCGACAGCAGCGGCGCGTTGGTGCTGTCGGGGTCGACGGAGTCGATGACGAACAGCGCCAGGGCGGCGGCGAGGAACGCGCCGGCCGGCGCCACGGCGAGCCAGTGCTGGCTCATGCGAACTCACCTCCGACCTCGACGACGCTCGCCGTCGCGTCGCCGATCATGTCGAAGAACAGCCACGGCGCGGTGCCGAGCAGGACGATGAGCAGGACGAGCGTCACGATGGCGACCACGTCGTGGACGGGCGCCCGCCCGATGTCGTAGTCGGTCTCGAGCCGGTAGGGCCCGAACAGGGAGCGCTGCATCGCCCAGAGCAGGTAGCCGGCGACGACGACGATGCCGAACATCGCGACGGCGGTGAACAGCGGCGCGGCGGGCAGCACCGTCGACCGGAAGGCGCCGAGGAAGATGAACAGTTCCGCGGCGAACCCGGCCATCAGCGGCAGCCCCATGTAGGCGAACGCGCCGGCGACGAACACGCCGGCGGTGACGGGCATCCGGTCGGCGAGCCCCGACATGTCGCCGACCATCCGGGTGTGGGTGGCGTTGTAGAAAACGCCGACCGTCATGAACAGCAGCCCGGAGATGAGGCCGTGGGCGATCATCTGGAACGTCGCGCCGCCGACGCCGTAGTAGCTGAACGCGACGAGCCCGAGGATGACGTAGCCCATCGAGGACACCGACGAGTACGCCACGATGCGCTTGAGGTCGGACTGTGCGAGCGCGAGCAGCGCGCCGTAGATGATGGAGACGACGGCGACGGCGGCGATGGGGACGGCGAGCGTCGCCGCCTGCTCCGGGAGCATCGTGAAGTTGAACCGGAGCAGTGCGTACGTGCCCATCTTCAGCAGGACGCCGGCCAGCATGACCGACGCCGGCGTGGGCGCCTCGACGTGGGCGTCCGGCAGCCACGTGTGGAACGGGACGACCGGGACCTTCACCGCGAACCCGACGAACATCGCGACGAAGGCCGCGAGTGCGAGCGCGTCGGCGGGGACGGGGCCGAGCGACCCGAGCTGGCCGGCCCGCAGCGCCTGGGCGATCGCGGGCAGGCCCGTCGAGGAGACCGCGTCCCCGAGGCCGAACACCAGCCCGAAGAAGCCGATGAACATGACGAGCGACGCGATGTTCGTGTAGACGAAGAACTTGATCGCGGCGTACTTGCGGCGCGGGCCGCCCCAGACGCCGATGAGGAAGTACATCGGGACGAGGACGGCCTCCCAGAACACGAACCACAACAGGAAGTCGAGCGCGGCGAAGACGCCGACGAGCGCGGCCTCCATGAACAGCATCAGGCCGTAGAACTGGCGCTGGCGCTCGTCGACCGGGGTCCACGCGCTGAGGATCGACAGCGTGGTCAGCACCGTCGTGAGCACGACGAGCGGCAGCGAGATGCCGTCCAGGCCCATGTGGTAGTTGACGGTGTAGGGCCCGACCTGGAGCCACTCGAAGAACGTCTCGTAGGCGAGGTCGCCGCCGAGCAGGGCGTTCCCGCTCCCGTCGAACGCGAGGTACATGTACAGCGAGCCGACGAGCGGGACGGCGGAGATGCCGAACGCCAGCTTGCCGGCGTACTCGTTCGGCGCGACCGCGACGACGGCGGCGCCGAGCAGACAGACCGCGATGAGGGCCTCGATCAGCATCTACAGCCACCCCCCGACGACGGCGAAGGCCGCCAGAAGCACCAGCACGCCGAGCGCGATGAGCGCCGCGTAGTTCGTCACGATACCCGTCTGGAGCCGTCGCAGGCGGTCGCCGGAGAAGAGGCTGACGCTGGAGACGGCGTTGACCGCGCCGTCGATGACGCCCTGGTCGAAGGTGTCGGACGCCCGGGCGACGTTCAGCGTCAGCCCCTCGGCGAGCCAGACCTGGTACTCGTCCTGGTAGTAGTTGTGCATGAGGACCGTGTGGAGGCTGCCGAGCGTCTCGGTGTGCCGCGCCGGGTCGGGTCCACGGTACAGCGCGAAGGCGGCGCCCGCGCCGGCGAGCGCCAACCCGAGGCTCAGGCCGGCGCCGACGAGCATCGTCCCGGTCTCGCCGCCGACGAGCGCGCCGCTCGAGTAGCCGGCGAAGTCGTGCGTCAGTTCGCCGTAGTGGTGGGCGCTCGTCAGGAGGCCCTCGCTGGCCGGCGAGTCGAGGAAGTCGTGGAGGAACTCGACGTGGATTCCGGTGAGCTTCTGGATGGGAACCGGGTTGATGAAGCCGACGACGACCGCGAGCGTGCCCAGCACGGCGAGGGGGAACTTGACGTTCCAGCCGACGCCGTGGGGGTCCTCGGCGGCGTCGGTCCGGGGCTCGCCGTGGAACGTCAGCATCACCATCCGGATGGTGTAGAAGCCGGTGACGAA
>CAZATR010000106.1:0-9072 GCA_964488035.1 uncultured Natronomonas sp. | reverse complement strand
ACCGACGTCCCGGACCTGGCGTCGCTGACCGAACTCGAGGGCGTCGGCGACTGACGCGACCGGCCGCGACAGATTCGTTCCGGGCGACTGACCCGCTCGGCGGCTGACCGGTTCGGCGGCGACTGACCCACCCGGGACGCCGACCCTGTTGTGGGCCCGCTATTCGTCGGCGACGAGCACCGTCTTCAGCCGGCTGCCGCAGTGCGGACAGCAGAGCGTCTGCCAGGTCGTCGGGTCCAGGTCGCCCATCGTCTCGCGCCGGACGGCCTCCTGGCCCGCGACCGTCCGGCCGCAGGTGTCACACTCGAGGCTGTCGGGCACGGCCATCTCGCTCGTCGGTACGACCGCAAGCGGCCTAACCCTGTCGTCGCGCTGGTGGGGCGGCGATCCCGTGGAGCCGGCTGCCGCCAGCGCCGGCGGGATATCCGTGGACCAAAGTACGGCGCCCGCGCGGTGTCGACCGTGTCACGCGACGAACGGTTGTTCGGCGGCCACACCGGCCGGATGCTCGCGGTGACGGCGCTGGCGTGGGCAGCGCTGCAGCTGGCCCGCTTCGCCATCCCGCCGCTGTTGCCGGAGATGCGGGCGGATCTGGGGCTGTCGCTGGCCGAGGCGGGCGTCGCGCTCTCGGTCTTCCAGGTCGTCTACGCCGTCGTCCAGTACCCCAGCGGCCGGCTGTCGGACGACTGGAGCCGCGCCACGCTTATCGCCCCGTCCTTCGTCGTCCTCGGCGTCGGCTGCCTCATGCTCGGCGGCGCCGTCGGCTTCTGGACGCTGCTCGCCGGGATGGCGGTGTTCGGCGTCGGCAAGGGCCTCTACGCCATCCCCTCGCGGGCGCTGCTGTCGGACCTGTTCGTCGCCCACCGCGGCCGGGCGCTGGGCGTGTTCAGCGCCGGCACCGACCTCGGCGGCATCCTCGCGGCCGGCGCCGCCGTCGCCGCCATCGCCGTCGCCTCCTGGCGCGTCGTGTTCGCGCCCGTCGCGGTGCTGCTCTTCGCGCTGCTGGCGCTGTTCGTCGCCTGGAACCGCGAACCCTACGTCGTTCGCCGCGCCGACCTCCAGTCCGTCACGACGCTCCGGCGAATGTTGGCCACCCCGCGGCAGCGCTGGACCATCGTCGCGTTCGTCTGCTTCTACGTCATGGTCAACGGCGTGCTGAACTTCATCCCGGAGTACCTCCGCGTGGCCAAGGGCTTCCCGCCCGCACTCGCGAGCGCGGCGTACGCGCTGCTGTTCGTCGTCGGGCTGGCGGTCAAGCCGACCGCCGGCGCCGTCAGCGACCGCCTGCCGCGCCGCACCGTCGCCGTCGGCGGCCTGCTCGTGGCCGCCGCCGCCCTCGGCGCCATCCTGGTCGTGGAGTCCCGGCTCGCCGTCGCTGTCGCCATCGTCGCCTTCGCGGTGGGGTACAAGAGCGAGTTCCCCGTCATCGACGCCATCGTGCTGGACGCCGCGCCGGACGCCGACGCCGGCGCGGACCTCGGCGCCGCCCGCGCGTTCTTCCTCGGCGTCGGCAGCGTCGGCCCCGCCTTCGTCGGCGCCGTCGCAGACGTCCTGGACTTCACCGTCGCCTTCGCCGCCCTCGCCGCGCTACTCGTCGTCGCCGCGGCCATCCTCGCGTGGGTCGACTGACCCGACCGCGCCGAGGCGTCAGCACTCGGATCTCGCGGGGGTTCGGTGCGGTCGCGGACCCGAACAGGCGCTGTGGCTCTCGCAAGCGTTATCAGTGGGGCCGCGCACGGGTTAGGCGAGATGGCAACTGGAACGGTTGACTTCTTCAACGACACGGGCGGCTACGGCTTCATCGACACCGAGGACGCGGACGAGGACGTCTTCTTCCACATGGAGGACATCGGCGGCCCCGACCTCGAGGAGGGCCAGGAGGTCGAGTTCGAGATCGTCGAGGCCGACAAGGGCCCCCGCGCCAAGGACCTCACGCGGCTGTAACGCGGCGCCGGAACGCTTCTGACACGGCGCGTCCCGGGAGCGGCAGCGCCGGGCGAGCCCTCGTGGGTCCGTCGTTCGGCCCGTCCGGCTGGCCCCGCAACGGGACAGCCACCCGGCGACGCTGGACGGGACCGGGGGCGCGACATATTTCCGGCCGGCCGTCGTACGGCCGCCGATGGTCGACCGCGCCGGGGTCCGCGCCGCGCTGGCGGAGACCCGCCGTTATCTCCTCTCGCACCACGAGCCCGCGGATTACGACCGGTGTCATGCGCCGGTCGTGTTCGGCCGCCGGTTCCGGCTCTGTGCCCGCTGTTCGGGGATCTACCCCGGCCTCGCCGCCGGCCTCGCCGCGTTCCTGGCCGGCCCCGCGTGGGCGTCGGGGCTCCTCGTGGTCGCGGTGCTGCCGCTGTCTGCGCTCGTCGACTGGACGGCGACGGCGTTCACCCCGCGCCGCGGCACCAACCGGCTCCGGACGGCGACCGGCGCCGCGCTCGGCTACGCCTACGGCGTCGGGCTCGGCCGGCTGTTCCTCGCCGGCGACCTCCGAATCGTGGCGGTCGGACTGGCCTACGGCCTGGCGGCGCTCGGGCTGCTGCTGTACGCCCGAGCCGGCGACGCGACCGTCGGCTGAGCGGGATCCCGGGAGACCGCCGGCGAGGAGTGAGAGGTACCTATTAGTGTGAGCCGGCCGGAGGTCGAGCCATGTCGAACGAGGAGGACGACCCTGGACCGGACGGTGGCGGCGAGCCCGACGCTACCGGGACCGACGCCGCCGATCAGGCATCGTCGCCTGCGGGATCGGACGCCGCCCCCGACGAGGGCGCCGCGACGGATGGCGCGACCGACGACCCGGCCGGCGAGGGCGGGCACGGGGACGGCCCGGGCCCCGACGAGCAGTACTGCTCGAGCTGCGGCGAGATCATCAAACGGGAGGCCGAGATCTGTCCGGAGTGCGGCGTCCGGAACTCGGGCGTCGGCGGGTCGGCGTCGGCGGGCTCGAAGGACCGCGTGACGGCGGGCGTGCTCGCCATCCTGCTCGGCTGGTTCGGCGCCCACAAGTTCTACCTCGGCGACACCGGCCTCGGCCTCCTGTATCTCTGCTTCTTCTGGACCGGCATCCCCGGCCTCGTCGGGATCATCGAGGGCATCCTCTATCTCACGAAGACCGACGAGGAGTTCCAGCGGACCTACGTCGACTGACGCGCCCTGTCTCGACTGCCCTAGCAGTACAGGTGGGTGACGTAGACGGCCTCGGTGCCGACGGCGACGCCGGCGCCCTGCCGCGTGTACCGCTCGGCGAGCAGCGTCTCGCGGTGGCCGGGCGAGTCCAGCCACGCCCGGACGACGTGGTCGGCCAGCGCCGGCTCGGAGGTCGCCAGCGCGCCCCGGGGCGCCTGGTAGATGTTCTCCCCGACGGTACAGTTCAGGCCGGCGGCGTCGGCGCGGTCGTTCGGCCCCTGGCCGTCGGGGTCGGTGTGGTTGACGAACCCGCGGTCCCGCATGTCGCGGCTGTGGGCGCGGGCGACCGCCGCCAGCGACGGGTCCCGTTCGAGGGCACCGACGCCGGCGGCGCGGCGCTCCTCGTTCGTCCGTTCGGCGAGGTGGTGCTCGACGCCGCCGGGGTCGAGGGCGTCGCCGATCGGGCCGACGACCGCGACGGCGCCGACCGCCGCGAGGACCAGCACCAGCGTCAGGACGGCGAGGCCGATGCCGGGCCGCAGCAGCGTCGCGATCGGGCGTGCGGTGGGGCGGTCCGGGGCGGTCCCGTCCAGATCCAGCCACCACCCGCCGGTCGTCCCGGCCTCGGTCCCCGGGCAGTCGTGGGCCGCGGGCGGCCGGTGGTCGGGACACACGGCGGCCCCGCAGTGGGGACAGGCGTCGCTCACGGACGCGTCCCGGCCGCAGACGTCGCACTCGGAGGCCACGAGTCCGCTACGGGCCCGGGCCACAAAACGACGGCGTCGGGATCGGCGGGTCACGTCGGGGTCGAGCGATCGGTCACGTCGATTCCTCGAGCAGGAGGTCCACGAGCCGCGTGTAGCGGTCGACGAGCCGCTCGGGGAGCGTCGGGTCGGCCGTCTCGAGCAGCTCGGCGGTCCGCTGCTCGTCGGCGACGACGAGCTGGTGGCCGTCGAACCGCTTCTCGATCAGGTCGGCCTCAACGAGGCGGTCGGCGTGCCAGGCCAGCGTGCTGCGGGCGATGCCGACGCGGTCGGCGACGTCGACCGGGCGCGACGGACCCTCGTCCAGAAGCGTCGCGACGACCTCGGCGCTGGTCTCCCGGCGGAGCAGCGCGAGCGCGCGGCGCTCCCAGGCATCGTACGACGGGGGATAGTAGTGGGTGCGGCCGAACAGCTCCGACGCCGCGACCGCGTCGGTGCCGGTGAGTCGGCGGAGGTGGTACTGGACCTGTCCCGCGGCGAGGTCGAGTTCGCGGACGAGTTCGTTGAAGTAGACGCCGGGGTCGTCGTGGACGCGGCGCTCGATGCGGGCGCGGATCTCGCTCATCGGACGTCACCCCCGGTCGGGGCGGCCTCCCGGGCGATGAGGACGGCCGCGATGACGAGGCCGGCCATCGCGACGTCGAGGCCGTGTTCGAGCAGGTGGTGGGTCTCGGCCGACACGGTGCCCTGCATGTAGGTGACGCCCGCGAGGAACCGGACGAACAGCGTACCGAGCGCGAGCGCCACCAGGAGGTACGGCCAGGACGGCCGGCGGCGCACCGCGGCGATCGCGACGCCGAGGACGCCGGCCGCCCCGATGGCGCCGACTGCGAGCAGCATCGCGAGCGTGAGTTCGTACAGTGGCATCGTCGGTCGGTGGTGGCGTCGGGGCGCGTCGGCCGCGATAGGCCGGTCGGCGGCAAATGGGTTGCGGTCGGCGTCAGCCCCCGCGTCGGCCCGACAGCGCCGCGGCCACGGCGAGCGCCACGGCGGCGACGAGGGCGCCGAAGCCGGCGCCGTCACCGGGCGAGGGCGAGGCGGCCGTCGCGGTCCCGGCCGGCTCCGGGGTGGTCACGAGGTCGGCGCCCTCGCTGGTCGCCGTCGGCGTCGGGCCCGCGACCACCTCGCCGCGGAACTCGACGCCGAAGGCCGTCCGGACCAGGGCGTCGCCGGCGGTCACCGGCTCGGTCGAGGCCGCCTCGAAGCCCTCGGTCCCCGCGTGGACGACCGCCGTCAACAGGTCCTCGGTGCCGGCGTCGGCGAGGTACGCGTCCGCGAGCTCGACGGTGACGTTGTCGTGGACGCCGGCGTCGAGTCGGGTCGCGCCGACGGCGTCGCCGACGTCCGCGTCGGTCGCGGTCGCAGCGACCTCGGCGTCGACGGTGTGGACGGCGACGTAGCCGGGGTCGTCGAGTTCGACCCGACGGATCGTGACGGTGCCGTCGGTGGAGGTCTCCGGCTGGAAGCCCTGGGCTGTGACGCTCGCCGGGCCGTCGGCGCGCTCGACGACGATCCGGCTGCCGGCGGGGTCGCCGGTCAGCCCGGTCCGCATCGGGTCCTCGGCGGGGTCGAACCCCTCGCCGCCGCCCTCCCCGTGCAACACGACCCAGACCGTCCGGCTCCCGTCCCAGTCGGCCCACGCCTCCTCGTCGATGGCGACGGTGGTGTCGGTCCGGAACGCGGTCTCGGGGTCGACCCGGCGGTGACCCAGGACCGCGCCGGGCTGGCCGTCGTCGGCCCGCACGGCCACCCAGCCGTCGCTGCCGACGAACTCCCACTCCAGGACGACCGTGCCGTCGGCTGTGTGCTGGTCGTCGGACGAGACGTGGTCGACGTGGGCGGCGACCGGCACGGCCGCGGCCGACAGCGTCAGCACCAGCGCCACGGCCACGCCCGCGATGCCGAGTCCGCGTGCTCGCATTACGCGGCCATTGGCCTACCCACGACTATCTCTTGTGGTGTAGCGGTCTAGTGGGCGACCCGACCCCGACCCAACTCGGGCGACAACGCCCCGTGCTGCGGGGGCGCCCGGCGCGTGTCAGGGGATCAGACGTCGAGTTCGATCTCCTCGTCCTCGTAGAGTTCGTCGAAGTCGAGGTTCCGGTCGCGGGCCTCCAGCGCCCGCTCGATCTCGTGTTCGCGACGCTGCTGGCGCTTCGTCCGACCCTTTCGTTCACGACCTCGCTTCGTGTCAGGCATAGACATGGGTATGTATACCACGCACGTACATATGTGTAACGCAGCCGGCCGTCTCTGCAGGCCCGCCGACGGCCGCTACACCGGCGCGTCGCCGGGCAACGCGTCCCGGTCGTGTGGCGCCTCGAAGTCGGGGTCGGGCCCGATGGCGACGATGCGCTTGGGGTTCACGTCGGGGTGGGTCGTGTAGTAGTGCTCCTTGATGTGGGCCATGTTCGTGGTGTCGCCGAAGCCCGTCGTCTGGTACAGATCCCGGAGGTACGGCCAGAGGTTGTCGTACTCCCGGACGAACTGCCGGTTGCACATGAAGTGGGTGTGGTAGACCTCGTCGAACCGCACGAGGGTGGTGTACATCGCGACGTCGGCCTCGGTGAGCCGATCGCCGGCGAGGTACCGCTGGTCTGCCAGCACGTCGTCCCAGTGGTCTAGGGCGTCGAAGACGTCGGTGACGGCGTCGTCGTACGCCTGCTGGGTGTCGGCGAAGCCGGCGCGGTAGACGCCGTTGTTGATCGGCTCGTAGATATCGTCGAGGATCCGGTCGACCTCGTCCCGCAGCTCGTCGGGCGCCAGCTCGACGCCGTTGCCCTCCCCGGTGAACGAATCGGTGAGGATCCGCATGACCTCCCGGGACTCGTTGTTCACGATCGTCTCCGCCTCGCGGTCCCACAGCACCGGCACGGTCACGCGGCCCGTGTAGTTCGGGTCGGCCGCCAGGTACACCTCCCGCAGATAGTCGGCCCCGTGGATCGAGTCCTCGGTGCAGCCGTCCTTCTCGGGGGTGAACTGCCAGCCGCCCTCGTCGCGATAGGGGTCGACGACGTCCACGCTGACGACATCATCGAGCCCGTGCAGCCGCCGCGTGACGAGCGTCCGGTGGGCCCACGGGCACGCGTACGAGACGTAGAGGTGATACCGGCCCGCCTCGGCGTCGTCGGGTGCGACCGTGTCCCGGAACGTGGTGGGCTGGCGGTCGAACTCGCCGTCCTCGTTGGTCGCCTCGTAGTCGGTCACCCACTCGCCGTCGACGAACTGATTGACCATGTCGAACGAAGGCGGTCACCGCGGATATGCTCGGCGGCGCTCCCGCCAGCTTGCCGGGAGTCACGCTGCGCGTCGATGGCCCCGGGTCGTGGACGCCGGCGACGCGGGCGGTGTCTCGCGAAACGGCGCGAATCACAACGCTATTGAGGGGCCTGGCCGAACCGCGGACATGGTCACGACAGTGGGACTCGTCGGCGGGGCGGTGCTGACGCTCGTCGCGGTCGCCCTGCACCTCACGAAGGGCAGCGAGTGGCAGCCCCGCGAGGACGTCTCCGGGGAGGTCCTCGAGCAGCGGGCCAAATCCGTCCCCGAGACGGACTTCCCCGAGCCGTCCAACCGGACCATCGGCGGCGGGGGCGGGGCGGTCGCGGCCGTCGGCGGCGCCGAAGGCGAGAGCGAGGGCGAACTCGCCGAGGAAGAGGCCGGCGACGAGACCCCTGCATCGATCCCGGACGACGAGGCCGAGGTCTACGAGGTCGAGTACGTCAAGGAGGGCCAGACCATCGAGGTCAAGGAGAACGAGACGCTTTTGGAGGCCGGCGAGGACGAGGGCTGGGACCTCCCGTACGCCTGCCGGGAGGGCCAGTGTATCTCCTGCAGCGGCCGGATTACCGACGGCGGCGACAGCCGCGACTACGTGGAGCACCACGACAACCAGATGTTCGAGGACCCGGAGCTCGAGGACGGCTACACGCTCACCTGCGTCGCCTACCCGACCTCCGACCTGACGCTCGAAACCAGCGAATCCCCGTAATCGGCCCGATCCGTCCCACCATCTAGTTCTAACCTGGTTGGCGCCGTAGACATTTTCAGGGAATTACCACATCGATCAGACCCACTGAACGGTGCGTATAGGTGAACGACGGATGCTGGGCCGTGGCGTCCGGTGCGTCGTCGTGAGGCCCCTGACCGTTCGCCGAACGGTTTATTACGTTCTATAACATAGTATTACACGTGCCGATCAGTCGAGACCGATTCGAGGATGAACCCGAGGACACCCTGGATATCCAGGCGGGCACACAGCCGCATACGATTCTCACGTTTCTAGCGGCCCGTGACGAGCAGGCGTTCACCCAGAGCGAGATTCACGAGACGACGGAGATTCCTCGGGGGAGCGTCGGCGTGGTCCTGTCGCGGTTGGAGGAACGAGGATTGGTGCGACATCGGGGCCGCTACTGGGCGATTGCGGACGACGAGCGACTCGCGTCGTACGCGGCACAGCAGGCTGCAAGCGCCTCGTCAACGACGGACGACTACTACGATACATCAGCGGAATGACGGACCAGCCGTACGCCCGGGGAACCGTCGTGAAAGGACCGGATCTCCTGGGTCCTCACGAGCATCGTCCATACGTCTGCTTGAGTACGGACGAGCCGCCGTTTCGTGATGAAGAAGCCGTCTACGCGGTCGTCACGACGACGCTGCCGACTGGCTACTGGCCCACACCGAACTCGACGAGGTATCGATCGCGGCCACTCCGTCCCGACTTCCAGAAGCGTGGCCGCAAGACGAATAACGCTCTCCTTGTTTGAGGCTCTCGGGGATCCCGCCGTACTACTTCACAAGCGGCAGGTTCTCCGGCGGCACCGGCGCGTCCTCGACCTCTTCCGTGAGATCATCGACGTCGTCGATCGGCCCGTTCACGAACATCGCATGCCCCATGATCCCGATCGAGACCCCGCCCAGCCCCACGATCGCCACCGGCATCTCCACCATCGTGAACGCCCCGATCACGCCGCCGAGCCCGATGGCGCCGATGATCCCCGCAAGCACCAGGTCGTAATACTGCAGAGTATATGCCATACCCTAGCATGGAACGGTCCGGGGATAATCCCTCCGGTCGAGCCCCGGCCGCCGGATAACAATCGTTAAACCGCCCGGTCGGATAGAGTGCGACGGGAGCCCGTAGCTCAGTGGACAGAGTGCTTGGTTCCGGACCAAGATGTCG
>CAZATR010000105.1:0-9473 GCA_964488035.1 uncultured Natronomonas sp. | reverse complement strand
TCGTTCAAGATCCTCACCGACCTCGAACGGGTCGGCGACCTGGCGACGAACCTCGCCCGGTACGCGCTGGCCGAACGGAACACGACCCTCCCGGCGGTCGGCGTCGTCGACATCGGCCACGACGCCATCGAGCTCCTCGAGCGGAGCCTCGCCGCCTACCGGACCGACGACGCGGCCGCCTGTCGGGAAATCGCCGCCGCGGACGATCGGATCGACGCGCTCTGCCAGCGAGCCGCCGAGCGGATCGTCCGGGACCTGGTCGAGCGGACGGCCGAGGAGGACCTCTGGACCCTCGAGGGGCTGCTCGACGACGTCTCCCGGCTGCTGTTGACCGTCCGCGACATCGAACGCCTCGGGGACCACGCGGTCAACGTGGCCGCGCGGACGCTGTACCAGGCGGCGAACGAACCGGAGCTCATCCACTGATGGAACGACGCAAGGTCCAGCAGGTCGGCAACAGCACGTACACGGTGTCGCTGCCGAAGGAGTGGGCGCAGGCCGTCGACATCGAGGCCGGCAGCGAGGTGAGCCTCCGGACGCACATCGACGACGTGCTCGTGGTCGAGCCCGGCGAGACGCCGACCGAGGGCCGGACGCTCAAGGTGACCGTCGGCGACGAGGCGGCACCACAGCTCGAGGCGCTGGTCCGAGCGACGTACGCGACCGGCGCCGAACGGGCGCGCTTCGTCGCTGTCGACGGCTTCGAGGACGACCAGGTCGACGTGATCCGACGGACGGCACGGAACCTCAGCGGCGTGACCATCGACCGCGAAGCGTCGGGCGAGGTCGTCCTCCACACGCTGTTGGACTCGAGCGAGGTCTCGATCCGACAGTCCGTCCGCCAGCTCCTCTACGTCGCCCTGGACGCCCACCGGGACGCCGTCGCCGCCGCGGTCGGAGACGACACCCCCGCCGAGCCCGTCGTCCGGGACGACCACGCCGACCGCATGTTCGCCCTCGTCGACCGGCACGTCCAGCGAGCCCTCGAGAGCCTCGGCGAGGTCGACGCCCTCGGACTCTCCCGGCCCGCGCTGTTCGCCGCCTGGCGGACCGCCCGGATGCTCGAGCGCGTCGCCGACCACGCCGAACGCATCGCGGCAATCGGGAGCGACCTCGAGCGGCCCGACGCCGCGACCGCCGCGCGGATCGAGACGATCGGCGACCGGGCCCGGCGCCTCGTCGAGACCGGGGTCGATACCGTCCTCGAGGACCGCGACCCCGTCTCCGCCCGGGCGGCGCTCCGCGAGCGCGACGCCGTGCGCGCCGATATCCGGGCGGCTCGGGGGAGGCTCGTCGACGACGGGGCCGTCCGGCTCGCCCGGATTCTCGACAGCCTCGAGCGGACCGCGGCACTCGGCGGGAACGTCGCCGAGATCGGGCTCCGGACCGCGGTGGGCAGCGACGCCTGACCGTCGAGCCGCCGACGCCGGGCGAGGAGATCCGGCGACGTCGGCTCGGGGGTCGCGGGTGCCGGCCGGCGACCGTGACCACCGCGAGCCGGGACCCTCGGGCCACGTTTGTCCTGGAGCAGGAGCGTCCCCTCGCCGGCGGCACCGTCGATCTCACGGAATCCGACCCATCGGCCCGGACGGGTCGATTCCCGACGGCCGGGACGCGTCGTCGACCTTTTACGTGTCCGTCCCGATGGCGCGAGTCTCAAGCGCTGAGACACGTGTTTGCGGACTTTACACGGCGGCATCGTAGCGTCACCTGTAGAGGAACCCAACGATGACGCACACCACTCGCCGCCGCATGCTCCAGGGCGTCGGTGCACTCGGCGCCGTATCGCTCGCCGGCTGCACGGCCGGCTACCAGTCCACCACCGCCCCGGCCGCCCAGGAACCGGCCGAGGAGCTCGAACCCGCGGCCGACGTCGACGTGGATCGCATCGCCGCCGACCCGACGGACGTGCCGCCGCCGGTCGACTGGGACGAACCACGCCACCACGAGATCGAGCTGACGACGACCGAGCGGACCGCCGAGATCGAGCCGGGCGTCACGTTCGACTACATGACGTTCGGCGACCAGGTCCCGGGCCCGATGGTGCGCGTCCGCCGCGGCGACACCGTCACGCTCAGCCTCACGAACGACGCCGACAGCGCGATGGCGCACAACATCGACTTCCACGCCGTCTACGGGCCCGGCGGGGGCGCCGAGGACACCACGGTCACGCCCGGCGAGACCGCGACGATCCGGTTCCGCGCCGACTACCCCGGCGTGTTCATCTACCACTGTGCGGTCCCGAACCTGGACTACCACATCAGCGCCGGGATGTTCGGCGCCATCCTCGTCGAGCCCGAGGACGGCCTCCCCGAGGTCGACCGGGAGCTGTACTTCGGGCAGAACGAGATCTACACGAACGGCGATCCGGGCGAGGAGGGCCACCACGCCTTCGACTTCGACGCGATGAAAGACGAGGCCCCGACCTACGTCTGCCTGAACGGCGAAGCCTCCCCCTTCACCGAGGACGGCTACGGGCCGATCACCGTCGAGAAGGGCGATCGCGTCCGACTGTTCTTCGTCAACGGCGGCCCGAACCTGACGAGCGCCTGGCACGGCATCGGGAACGTCTGGGAGACGTACTACCGGGACGGTGACCTCGTCTCCGACCCCGACCGGTTCGTCGAGACCGCGCCGGTCCCGCCGGGCTCCGTCGCCGCGGCGGAGATCGACACCCCGGTCCCCGGCCCGATCAAGATCGTCGACCACGCGCTCTCGCGGGTGGCCCACAGGGGCATGCTCGGCGTCATCGAGGTCGAGGGCGAGCCGGAGCCGGACATCTACGACCCCGACCCGGAATGACGGCGTCGGGCCGTCCCCGGTCCCGTCAGCGAGGTCGTGACCGACTCGGGGCCCCGTCCCCGGGTTCGCGGCCGGCCCGGGGTGCCCTCACGCGCCGGCCGAGCCTCCGCGGTCGCCGCTGGCCGCTGCCGACCGTCGACGCCCGCGACCGAGGATCGGCGACCGACCGTCAGGCCACACCGACCGTGGGTCGATGACCACCGCCGGACAGCCAGCCCGATCGAGGTTCGACAGACGGGGACCCCGGCGGCCGGTGGAACGCCGTCCCACGATCCGGGAACGGAGGGTGGTGGTATGGCCTCCGGTGTCGTAGGCGGGACCATGACCGACGAGGATCGGACCGTGTTCGTCTGCCCGTCCTGCGAGGCCACGGTCGCGGTCACGCCGACGGTCCGACGGACCCTCATCGAGGAGGGCTGCGTCTTCTGCGGGGCGCCCGTCTCGCCCGGGGCGTTCGCCACCCCTGACCGCGGTGACGGACACGGACCGTGAGCCTCGACCCGGATACCGACCCAGCCCGTTCGACCATGGCCGGACAGCGGCCCCGGTCAATACGGCTATCCAGCAGACACGGACCTCCAGCCGGCACGGCCACGACCCGGACGCCGAGGACGGACCGACCGGGGCCCGACGCCCGACCGAGGCCGTTCCGTATAAATATACCCATCGTATGATGGGTGTAATTTCGCCACCGTTCGGCGTCTCTCGACGGGTATGGCGAGCATCTACGCGACCCCCGGATCGGCCGAGGACTCGACCGATCGCGGCTTCTGGACCGACGACGAGCCCCGCGTCGACGCGGAGGCCGCCCTCGCGGCGCTGAACGACCCGGACTGCCGCGACCTGCTGGCGGCGGCGACCGACGAGGCCCGGACGGCCGCCGAACTGATCGACGAGTGTGCCATCCCGCGCTCGACCGGCTACCGGAAGATCGACCGGCTGTCCGACGCCGGCCTGTTCGAGGAGGGCGTCCGGCTCCGGGCCGGCGGCGGCCACGCCAGCGAGTACCGGCGCGCCGTCGACGAGGTCACCGTCTCGCTGTCATCCGGCGACGGCGTCGTGGTGGACGCCCGGGACGCCGCGGCACCGGCGAGCGACCGAGTACACTGAAGGCGGTCGCGCCGGAATCGACGGGCGTGAGCACTGATCGGTCGTGAGCACGGATTCCGAACTGGTCTCGGCCGGGACGCGCCGCTTCGTCGCGGCCGGCGTTGCCTGGTTCGTCCTCGCCCAGGCGGCGGCCCTCGCCGGCGCCGGCCGCGGGCCCGTCGTGGTACTGGGCCTCTACGGCTTCGTGCTGCACACGGTGTTCGGGAAGGCCTACGCGCTCGTCCCGAGCTACTTCGACCGGACGCTGGCCCTCCCGCGGGCGCCCGCGGCCCACCTCCCGCTGGCCGTCGCCGGGACGACCGCGATGGGCGCCGCGGCCGCCGGGCTCGGCCCCGGGTGGCTCGGCGATCTCGGACGCGGCCTCTGGGCGCTCGGGGTCGGAGTGCTCGTCGGCGCGCTGGCCTACAGCCTCCGCGGCAACCTGACGGGCCGGGCGACGGCCACCGGCGAGGCGAACGCGGAGCGTCGGGGCGTCGATCGGTTCGCCAACGCGTTCGTTCCCGTGGCGCTCGCGTACCTGCTCGCCGGGGCGGCCCTGCCCGTGGCGGCCGCCGCGGGGCTCCCGACGGGGCCGCTCCCGGCCGCGGGGCCGGCGGTCTCGCATCTGCTGGCCGCCGGAACCGCCGCGCTGCTGCTGTTCGCGCTCGGGTTCCGGCTGTTGCCCCGGTTCCTGGTCGTCCCCGCCCGGGCGCCGCTGGTGGCGGTCGTGTTGCCGGCGGGCGCGCTGGGGCCACTCCTCCTTGCCGGTAGCTTCGGTGCTGGACCGTGGTTCCGTGTCGGCGCCGCACTGCAGGCGGTCGCACTCGTCGGCTTCGCCCTGGCGTACGGCGACATGTTCGCCCGCAGCGACCGCCGCCGGGTCGGCCTGTACGGCCTCCTCGTCCCCGCCGCCGCGGCCGTCGCGGTCGCCGCGCTCGGCGTCCACATGGCCACCGCCGGCGTCGCCGCCGGCGTGGCCGACGCCCACGCCCGCCTGGCGCTCGTGGGCTTCCTCGGCACCGCCGTCGCCGCCGTGAGCTACCAGTTCTACCCGCCGGCCGTCGCGGGCCCGCACTGGATCGGCGACCGGACCGCCGCGGCGGCCATCGCGCTCCTGGGTGCCGGGATCGGTCTCGAGGCCGTCGGGCTGGCCGCCGGCGTCGGGCCCGCGACGCTCCTCGGCCGGGCCACCACCCTCGCCGGGGCCCTCCTCCACGGGACCGTGGTACTCGCGGTGGTCCGGAGTCGGACCCACCGCCGCTGACGCCGCCGGACACCGACGGGGCGTGGCGCCGACCGCCGCGGTGTTCCCGGCACCCGCGGAGCGTCGACCGCCGACGCCCGGATCGAGAGGCGAAATCGCCGTGTGACTTATTCACATGGATCGCGTCGTTCCCGGTACCGTCCCGCGCTGTCGCCACGGGTTGGGACACGGGCGGGACGGGGGTTGACTGCTGTCGGTGGCGGCACACCCGCCGGTGTGCCGGTTCGCGGCGCCGGGCCCGACCGTCACGAGTTATTAACTCCTCATCCCCGCTACTGGCACCGCTCCCTGCCGAATTCCAGATCTCGACTGCGCGTCACCGCCGCATTCTCGGGGCGAGCCGGGTCGAACCATCACACATTAATATCTCACCGGGTCGATGTTGTTACATGAGCGTCGTGAGCGTCTCGATGCCGGAGGAGCTCCTCGAACGGATCGACCGGTTCGCGGACGAACACGGCTACACCGGCCGCAGCGAGGTGATCAGGGAGGCCAGCCGCAACCTGCTGGGGGAGTTCCAGGACCGGAAGCTCGAGGACCGGGCGCTGATGGGCATCGTGACCGTCGTGTTCGACTACGAGACGACGAGCGTCGAGGAGAAGATGATGCGACTGCGGCACGACCACGAGGACATCGTCGCCTCGAACTTCCACAGCCACGTCGGCGGCCACCACTGCATGGAGCTGTTCGTGCTGGAGGGTACCCTCGAGGAGATCTCGACGTTCGTCGGGAAGATCCGCGCCACCCAGGACACCCTCACCATCGACTACTCGGTGCTGCCGGTCGACGACTTCGGCCCGCTGGCCGACATGGACTGACCACGGACCCCTGACCGGACCCCTGACCGGACCGCGACGAGGATTCGGCTCCGTCAGGTCGCGTCGGCCTCGCCCGCCAGCCGGGCGCGGCCGTCCTCGGTCAGGGCATAGGCACCGCCGCCCCCGGCGATCCTGATGTACCCGTCGTTCTGGAGGTCGTAGCACTGGCGGTCGACCGTCACCGGGTGGCGGTCGAGCTCCTCGGCGATGGTCGTGACCGGGAGCTGGTCGTGCTCGGCGAGCAGCTCGAGGATCCGGTCGGCCGGGCCGTCGTCCATCCGTGGGTACCAGCCACACACGGTCCGGGGCGGCATGAGGGTTGCGACCGTTCTCCTCGCAGGGCCGGGGCCCGCTCACGGAGGACCCGAGCCAGCGGGAGCCGCCGGCGATCGACCGACGGACCGGACGGCCACGCCGGGAAGCGGCCCGTCAGTTGAAAAACCCCCTCGGAAACGCGGAGACAGGCCCAACCGCCGCCGGTGGAAGGTGGGCGACGATGGCACACTCCGACACGGACGAGGCGGAGACGTACTACTTCCCGAGCCAGGCGTGGTTCGCCGAGTACCGCGAGCGCATCAACGACGACGACGAGTACGCCGAGGCGGCCTCGGACTGGGGAACCGACTTCGACGGCGACTTCGTCTTCAGGATGGAGGGCATGCCGGTCGAGGACCTGGACACCGACGCGATGCCGGAGTCGCTGGCCGCGGAACTGGACCGGTACGTCCGGGAGGAGGACGGTAGCCACGTGGGCTACGCCTTCCTCGGGCTCGAGGGCGGCAAATGTACGGCCGCCGAACTCGTCGAGGACCCCGACGAGGTGGACGCCGGCTTCACGCTCGCGGCCGACAACGACACCTGGAAGCGGCTGATGGCCGGCGAGCTCGGCGTCGTCGACGGGATGATGTCGGGGCACTTCGAGATCGACGGCGACATGCAGAAGGTGATGCAGTACTCCCAGGCCGCCGTCCGGCTCACCGAGACCGCGGCCGACATCGACGCCGAGTTCGCCGACGAGGAGTTCGAGGCGTAACCCCGACCGGGCGATCCGTTCTCGCGGTGTTCAGTTCGACCGCTCCGTCAGCGCCTCGCGGTCGACCTTCCCGACGTCCGTCAGCGGCACCGACTCGACGAACTCGACCGCGTCCGGGACGGCCTGCCGCGGCACCCGACCGTCCAGGTACGAGCGCACGTCGTCCGCGGTGAGACCGGCGCCGTCATCGGGCTCGACGAACACCTTCACCCGCTCGCTCCCGGGCCGCTCGGGATCGGGAACGCCGACGGTGGCGGGCCGTCGGACGCCGTCCATGCCGAACAGTTCCTCGTCGACCTCCTCGGCGTAGACCTTCAGCCCGGAGACGTTGATCATGTTCTTGACGCGGTCGACGACGTAGAACCGGCCGCGCTCGTCGACCCGGACGACGTCGCCGGTCGCGACGAAGCCCTCGGGATCGAACGGGTCGGCCGTGTCGAGGTAGCCGGCCATCCGCTGGGGCCCGTTCGCCAGCATCTCGCCCTCCAGGTCCTCCGCGACGGCGCGCTCGAGCGGGACCTCTTCGTCCGTCTCGACGTCGCGGAGCTTGATTTCGGTGTCCGGGACGGGGACGCCGACGGTCGGGCGGTCGAGGCCCGCGTCGTCCGCCGGGGCGGCGTCGCCCATCACGGTGCGCTGGATGCCGGCGACGTTGAAGTGGGTAATCGGCGACATCTCCGAGAGCCCGTAGCCCTGCGAGAGGCCCTTCGCGCGCTCGCCGAACCGCTCGCGGGTCTCGCTGGCCAGCGGGGCCGATCCCGAGAGCCCGATGACGTCGGCCTCCAGGCCCGCCTCGGCGAGCTCCATGAACTGCGTGGGGACGCCGAACATCACGAGCGGGTCGTGGGTCTCGACGAGGTCGACGACCAGGTCCGTGTCGCGGGCGTCCGGGACCACGAGCAGGTCGAGCCCGAGGGCGACGAGCATGTTCGTGACGGTGTAGCCGTAGGCGTGGTAGGCCGGCAGCGCCTGGACGGCGGCCGCCTGCCCGCGCATCAGGTCCGGGAGCCGCGATTGGACGGCGATAGCCTGCTCGACGTTGGCGACGAGGTTCCGGTGGGTGAGCCGACAGCCCTTCGGGTGCCCGGTCGTGCCGCCGGTGAACAGCAGCGTGTGGGTGTCGTCGGGGTCGAGGGCGACGGGGTCGGGGTCGCCCGCCTCGTCGATGACGGCCGGGAGCCACTCGACCTCCACGTCCGTCCCGGCGTCGTCGTGCGTCGGCGGATCCGGCGAGTAGTCGTCGAGGTCGGTGAGCACGAGGTGGTCGACGTCGGCGGCGGCCCGGAGCCGTTCGAGGAGGTCGCGGTGGGCGGCGTGGCCGACGATGACCGCCGGGTCGCTCCGCTCGATGCGGTCGACCAGGTCGCCGACGGCGTCGAGGAAGTCGTTCGGCACGTGGACGCCGCCCGCCCGCGAGATGGCGTGGGTCGCCAGCACGAACTGGACCGAGGTCGGGAGCACGGTCGCGACCCGGTCGCCCGGTCCCACGCCGCGGGCCTGGAGGGCGGCCGCCAGCGCGTCGACGTCCTCGCGGAGCTCCCGGTAATCGACGTGACGACCCCGCTGGACGATACCCTGCTCGGGGAACTCGGCAGCGGCGTCGTAGAGGTACTCGTGCAGCGGGTGCTCGGGATACGGTTCCAGGGAGTGCTCGATGCCGTAGGCGTCGTACTCGTCGTGCCAGGGCGGGTCCGCGGTCATGCCCGAACGAAGTCCGTACGGCGGCCAAACGGTGTTCGCTCGTATGCGCGGTCGTTTATTCGGGTCGACGGGACCGAGCTGTATCGGGGCTACCGTCGGCCGACGAACTCGACGTCGTCGGTCCCCGAGAGGCCGTGCTGTCCCGATTCGGTGCGTTCCCACTCCAGTCGGGCCTCGGATTCGTCGCCGTCGAAGCCGGTCTCGTCGGTGGGGACGTGGAGCACGAGGTCCTCGCGGCCGTCCCCGTCGACGTCCTCGACGTGGCCGCCGTGGGCCGGCCGCGCGCCACCGCCGTCCCGGACGACGTCCGGCGCACCGAACCGGTAGCGGACGGCCTCGCTCGTCGGGTCGAACGCGTCGGTCGCCAGCACGGCCACCGGCGTGACACCCTTGCTCCGGGGGTTGACGACGGCGTGCTCGTCGCCCGGCTTGACGTCGATCTCGAGCTCGGACGGGAAGTGGGCCGCCGCCTGGCCGCTCAGCGCGGCGGTGCCGAGCCCCGTCGCCGCGAGTGCGACGCCCGTCTTGAGGACGCGGCGCCGCGGGACCGCGCGCCGTTCCGGCGTCGGTGCTGTCGATCGCTGATCGTCGGCGTTCGAGTGGTACGTCATTGCGACGGTCGAGCTATCGGAGGAAAAATACAACCGTATTCTGGTTCAATTTTCGAATCGTCCCGGTACGATCGAACCAATTTATGGAGCGACTCGGGGCGCACGGGAGAACCGCATCTTGACCACCTCGAAAGCCCTCGGCGGGCTCGCGGTTG
>CAZATR010000104.1:0-9800 GCA_964488035.1 uncultured Natronomonas sp. | reverse complement strand
CGACGCCCTCGACGTCCAGCGCGTCGAAGTCCATCCGGACGTCGTAGGCGTCGATCAGGTCCTTCTCCGTGTCGCCGATGAGCGGGAACGACAGGTCGTGCCGGTCGGCGAACTCCTGGAGCGAGAACGGGGAGTCGATGCTGACGCCGTAGAGGTCGGCGTCGGCGTCGGCCAGCTCGTCCAGCCGTTCCTGGAACGTCACCATCTCGCTGGTGCAGACGCTCGTGAACGCGCCGGGGAAGAACGCCAGCACGGCCGGGCCGTCGGCGATGGCCTCCGAGCGGGTGACCGCCTCGATGTCGCCGGTCGGTTTCGCTGCCGGTGCCGTGAACGCGGGTGCTGGGTCGCCTTCCTGGACCATACGGGTCGTTGTGGCGGCGGCGGTTTCAACCTGGCCGTTTTCGGTCGCCGAACGGTCGGTTCGACCGGGTGGTATCCGGGCGTCGCCCGCCGGCATCGACCGCCCGGCGGCGAAAGGCCTACAAGTAGTCGCGCGAACTCGGAGGTATGACACTGCCACTGTTCATCGGCGGTCTCGGGCCCCTCGAACTCGGGGCCATCGCCCTCGTGTTAATCCTGTTGTTCGGCGCCAGCAAGCTCCCGGAACTCGCCCGCTCGATGGGGTCGGCCACCGGCGAGTTCAAGAAGGGCCGCCAGGAGGTCGAGGAGGAACTCGAGGGGATGCAGGACGAGGCCGGCGGCGACGAGGAGGTCGCCGCCGAGGCGGACGCCGACCGTTCGAACGCCTGACCCCGGTATCACGGGCCTTTTTCACCGGAATGGGAGGAAAAAGCCTATAGTCGTTTCTGGGCTAGCAACGGTACGATGGTGGACCCACTCCCACTCCAGCTCGGCATCCCCGGCGGCCCGGAGCTGCTCGTCATCCTACTGATCGCGGTGCTGTTGTTCGGCGCGAACAAGATCCCGAAGCTCGCCCGCTCGACCGGCGAGGCGATGGGCGAGTTCCAGAAGGGTCGCGAGGAGGTCGAAAAGGAGCTCCAGGAGATGAAGGAGGGCCCCGGTTCCGGCGACTCGACGGCCAGTGGGGGAGCCAGCACGACGAACACGGCCGTCGAGTCGGAGGCGGAGACGACCGCCGACGCCGAGAGCGACGACGAGGACCTCGGGATCTCCGAGGCCGAATCCGAATCCGAATCCGAGACGGACGCCAACTGATCGCTCCGGCGTTCGACCGCCGCTTTTCCACCACCGTCGGGCATGTGGCCTAGTGGACAGGGCGAGAGGTTCCTAACCTCTAGACCGCGGGTTCGAATCCCGCCATGCCCGCTTCACCTCGCTCCGCTCGGCTCACGCGCATGGCGACCCTCGCGAACCCTTCGGGTTCGCTCAGTCCCGCCATGCCCGTGCAAAACGAGGCGCGAGCGGCGCGAGCGCCTCGAAAAATGAACGGCGCGCACAGCGAGCCGTGAACGAGAGGCGCGGAGCGACGAGCGAAACCGGACCGGGATTCGAACCCTGCCGGTCGTAGCGCCGATCGAACGGCGAGCTTTTGGCCCGCTGTCCCGTTCCGGTCGACATGAGCGGAGCCGGTCTGGCGGACGTCCGGGGCCTCGAGGGCCGTCGGGTTCGAGTCGTGGTCCCGAAGCCGCGGGAGGACCAGCGGCTGGTCGGAGTCGTCGAGGTCGACGACGGAGACGTCCGGCTGCGGATCGAAGATACGGTGGCCGGTCCGGACCGGTTCCGGACGGTCCGGTTCCGGGAGCGGGACGGGGACGGGGTTCTCCAGGCCGTCCGGGGCGACGGGGAGCTGGTCGGTCGGGTGAAACGGGTCACGGACCTGGATGCGGCGTAGCGCCAAACCGGGGCGCTCGCACCGCGGGCGGGCCCGACGTCGTCAGGCGGCCGGCGACGCGGCGTCGGGTTCGGCTCCCACGGGCGTGTACATCGACTTCCGGGCGTCCATGAGGTAGGCGGACTCCTCGACGACCTCGGCGTCCTGGAGCTTGGTGAGGGCGTGCCGGACCGTCCGCTGGGGCAACAGCGAGGACTCGGCGAGCTGGGACTGCGTCATGGAGCCCTCGTACTCGAGCGTCTTGTAGACCAGCTTGGCGCTCGGCGGCAGATCGGCCACCGCGTCCTCGGGGTCGGTCATGGTAGTAGGGAACGGCGGCGGTCGCTTAACCCTCGGTCGGTCGTGTGCGGTCCGCGCACGGGCCCGCCCGCGGCGGGGGTCCAGCAGGAGGCCGCTCAGGGCCCGGGCTGGGCGGCCGGCGACAGCGCCGCCGAGACGTCGGGGAACAGCGGGTCGAGGTCGGGGGCCGATTCGAGGAGTTCGTACCGGCGGCCGTCGCGGGCGACGATGCCGGCGGCCTCGAGGTGGGCGAGGTGGGCGTGGGTCTCGCCGGGGCCGTGGAGGATGTGGATGGCCGAAAGCGACCCGAACAGCTCGTTGCTGACCGCCCACGGGGTGGCGGGGCCGTCCCGGAGGACCTCGAGGACGCGCTCGGTGCGCTCGCGGTGGTGGGCGACGATGTCGGCAGCCCGGCCCGGCGGGTCGATTATCGGGCCGCGGTGGCCGGGCCAGGCGCGTGCGTAGCCGCGCGCGACGATGTCGGCGAGGGTGTCGAGGTACTTCGCGAGCGCCTCGTCGACGCGGGTGTCGGCGCCGCCGACGTTCGGGGTGTAGTACGGCAACAGCGCGTCGCCGCTGAAGACCTCCTCGCCGCCGCGGCCGTCGAACGCGAAGCCGGCGAGGCCGGCGGCGTGGCCCGGCATGTGGACGGCCTCCAGTTCGACGCTACCGAGGTCGAACGTCGCACCGTCGGTGAACGGCGTGGCGTCGGGCGAGTCGCCCCCGATGCCGGCGCTGCCGTCGAGGAACCCGAGCAGCTCCGTCCGGGCGTCGTCGGGCATCCCCCACTCCTCGATGCGGTGGCGGAGCCGGGTCTCCTGGGCCGCCATCGCCCCCGGCTCCTGGGCGACCAGCGGGGCGTCGGCCTCGTGGACGAGGACCGGACAGCCGCTCTCGGCCTGGATCTCGCCGGCCAGTCCGCAGTGGTCGGCGTGGTGGTGGGTCAACAGCACCCGGTCGACGTCCGAGAACCCGAGGTCGTGCTCGTCGAGCCCGGCCCGGAGTTGGTCGCGAGTGGCGGCGACGGCGACGCCGGTGTCGACGAGCGTCGTCTCGGCGTCCGGCTCCGTCCCGAGGAGGTAGCTGTTGTTGTTGCCCTCGAAGGCGCGGTTGCCCAGCGAGATGACGTCCAGCTCGAACGGGAGGCCCGGGTCGCTCACGACCGGCCTCCGGTCCACCCGCCGGGTCGGGGTCCACACGGCGTTGGCGCGCCGACCCCGGACGGCGGCGCGACGCGGCACTCGGTTCGCATACGTGGTCCGGGTCGCCCCTCGGCCAAAACGTTTCCTCTGTGTCCTGGTGACACGCCCGGTCCGGGCGTATCGTTGCCCGAGGCACCGACCCGGCCGGTGCGACCGCGTCTCAGACCCCGGTGCCGGTCGGCGCGTCGCCCTCGAACTGCGGCGTCGGGTCGAGGCCGAGCGCCTCGAGGGCGGCCTGCATGTGCTCGTCGTCCACGTACCCGGCGCCGGCCTCGACCCGATGCTCGTGGGCCAGCGCGAGCACCTCGCCGCGGCGGTCGTCGGGGATCGCGTACTTCTCGACGACGAGTTCGACGACGAGGCCGGCGGGGTCCTGGGTGTACAGCGAGTGGAAGGCGCCGCGGTCGAACTCGTTGAACCCGTAGCCGGCGTCGTCGAGGGCGACCTTCGTGTCGTCGAACTCCTCGGGCGTGATCGAGAAGGCGAGGTGGTGGACGTTGCCGGGGCCGCGGTGGGGTCGGGTCGGGCGATCGGCCCCGACGAAGAAGGTGAGGATGCGGCCGTCGCCGGTGTCGAAGAACAGGTGGGTGAGTTCCGGCGCGTCCAGATTGGGCTGTTCGAGGACCAGCGGCATGCCGAGCAGGTCGCGGTAGAACGCGATGGTGCTGGCGGCGTCGCCACCCATGACGGTCATGTGGTCGGTGCCGGCCGTGTGGATCGGGCTGTCCGGCGGTTCGGCGGTGACCTCGTGCTCTGGAGTATGCTCCATGACGAGGGTGTACGGCCCGAGGACGCAAGTAGCCTTCTCCGAGCAATGTTACGGTTCACGCCCTGCATGCCTAACGATTATAATCCGCAGGCGGGAAGGGGGTGCATGGACCTGGTGACGACGCCCGAGGAGCGGTTCGCGGACGTGCCGGACTACGACTACCCCTACGACCGCGTTGCGGTGACCGACGACGGTGCCGAGATGGCCTACGTCGACGTGCCGCCCGCCGGCGACGACGCCGGCGAGGCCGGCGACGCCGACGAGACGTTCCTCCTCATGCACGGCGAGCCGACCTGGGGCTTCCTCTACCGCAAGCTCGTCCCGACGCTGTCGGAGCGCGGCCGCGTGGTCGTCCCGGACATGCTCGGGCTCGGCCGGTCGGACAAGTACACCGACCCCGACGCCTACGGCTTCGACCTCCACTACGAGAGCTTCGAGACGCTCCTGTTCGACGAACTCGACCTCACCGACGTCACGCTCGTGTGCCAGGACTGGGGCGGCATCCTCGGGCTGGCGCTTGCCGGCCACCACCCGGAGCGGTTCGCCCGACTCGTGCCGATGAACACCGGGGTCCCGGACGGCACCCAGGAGATGTCCGACGCCTGGCACCAGTTCGCGGACTTCGTCGAGAGCGTCGACGAGCTCCCCATCGAGATGCTCGTCGAGAACGCGACCGCGACGGAGCTCAGCGAGGCGGAACTGGCCGCCTACAGCGCGCCGTTCCCCACGGAGGAGTCGAAGGCCTGTGCCCGCGTGCTCCCGTTCCTCATCCCCCAGTCGCCGGACGACGAGGGCGCGGCGACGATGCGGGCCGCCAGGGAGCGGCTCGCCGAGTGGGACAAGCCCGCCTTCGTCCTGTTCTCCGATTCGGACCCGATCACCGGGAACGCACGGGACCCGCTCCGGGAGCTCATCCCGACCGCGAGCGAGCAGCCGGACGTCTGGATCGAGGACGCGATGCACTTCCTCCAGGAGGACGCCGGCGCGGAGATCGCCGAGGAGGTCGTCGCCTTCGTCGACCGGACGTAGCCAACCGGAACTTTTTGTGTTTGTGGACACAAACACAAGCCATGGGGACGCGGACGATCGGCCTCGATGACGAGGCCTACGAGCGGCTCGCCGCACAGAAGCGTGACGACGAGAGCTTCAGCGACGTCGTCAAACGGCTCACCGATGCGGTGGCGACCGACTGGCGCGAGGGGTTCGGTCGCCTCGACCCCGAGGCGACCGCCCGTATCGACGAGATCGTCGCGGACAGCCGCAAGGCCACGAGCGAGGGCCTGGCGGGCCGACAGCGTCGCGCGCTTGATGCGATGGACGACGACGAGGAGGACGCGTGAAACTGCTGGATACGACGTTCCTCGTCGACTACGAGCGTGGCGACCGGCGAGTCGCCTCGTACCTCGAAGACAACGAGCAGGCGGACTTCCGGACGTCGACCCTCTGTATCAAGGAACTCGCCGTGGGCAGACACCTCGTCTCCGACCCGTCCCCGGCCGACGTGCTCGCACCGTACGGCTGGCTCGAAGTCATTCCGTTTGACACCGGACACGCCATCCGGGCGGGGGAGATGGAGTCGGAGTTGCACGCCGATGACTCCGTCACCCGGGACCGCATCGACGCGATCACCGGCGATCTACTCGTCGCCGCAGTCGCCGCGGTCCACGACGCGACGGTCGTGACGGACAACGCATCCGACTTCGAGCCGTTCGATGTCCCCGTCGAGGGGTACTAGCCCACCCGCGTCGCGACGCCCTTCGTCTGCCGGTAGTCCCGCGCCAGTATCGCCTCGAGCCGCGCGGTCAGCGCCTCGGCGTCACCGTCGGCCCAGCGGGCGGGCTCGGCGACCGGGACGACGAGGAACCCGCGGCCCCGGATCTCCGTCCCGTGGAGGCGGTCGGCGTCGTGGGGCCGCTTGCGGGCCTGCGTGGTGAACGCCTCGAGCACGTACGAGAGGGCGCCGTCGCCGACGGGGAGCAGGACGTGGGCGTTGATCGCCCGGAGCTCGGCGTCGACGTACCGTTCGAGGTCGGCCGGGTCGCCGGGCGAGAGCCGCAGGTAGGACAGAAAGCAGTTCGACAGCGCCGGCTCGTCGCTGTACGGCTCGGCGGCGAAGCCGACCGCGTGGAGGACGCCCTGGAGCCGCCGGCCGGCGACGGAGTCGGTGAACGGGACGCCCGTCTCGGCGCCGCCGTGTGTGGCGGGGTCGGTGCCGACGACGTGGAAGTCGGCGTTCGCGTCGCCGTAGCCGTAGACGGCGGGCTCGCCCGGGGCACGCATCCCGAAGGGGTTCGACACGCGGTCCGTCACTCGCTCCACGGTGGCCGGTAGGTCGTCGGGGCGGAAAAGCGCCGCGCGTCAGCCCTCGACGACGTCGATGGCACCCTTCATGCCCTGGGACTCGTGGGGCTGGCAGACGTACGGCCGGACGCCGGCGTCGTCGAAGGACTGCTCGAAGGTGTGGCCCTCCTCGGTGACGATGTCGCTCTCGAACCCCGACGCGGAGCCCTCGACGCTCGCGACGTTGTGGCCGCCGCCGTCGCCGGTCCACTCCCAGGTGACGGTGGTTCCCGCGTCGATCCGGACGGCGGCGGGGTCGAACGCCAGACCGGTGCCGGCGCCGACCATGACGGTGACCGAAGACGTCCCCGTCTCGTCGGCGATGGCGCCGTCGTACCCGTTGGCACCCTGGAGGTGGTCGTCGATCGCCTGCGGCACGTCGCCACCGTTCCCGTCCCCGTTGCCGTTGCCGGTACAGCCGGCCAGCGCGCCGACGGCCACTGCGGCACCCGTGGCCTGGACGAAGCGTCGTCGACTCGTGTCGTTCATGCACCGCCACGTTGGGGCCGCCGACACATAAACGCGGTTCGTGGCGTGTGAACGGAGCTACCGGGACCGCCGGGGCGTCGCCGGATACCGGGGTGTGCGAGCGATCGTCGATGGCGGGGGACGTGACCCGGCGGGGTGCGCTCCGGCCGCTACTGCCCGCCGCCGCGCAGCTCGGTCACCCGCTCGACGAGCGCCTCGCGCTTCGAGGACAGCGCGCTCGCGCTCCCGACGGCCGCGCCGCCGGCGCCGACGGCCGTCGACCGGCCCACGACGACGCTGGTATCGGTCGTGCCCGGCACGGTGAGCCAGGTGTCGCCGGCGTCGGCGCTCACGCGGGTCGGGCCGGCCGACGTGGTCCCCGAACTGCTGCCGACGTCGACGAAGTAGCTCACGGTCTCGCCGGCCGACACGCCGTCGAACTCGAGGTACCGCGAGCCGCCGACCTCAACGAGCCGGTCGTGGTCGCCCTCGAGGACCGCCCAGCCGTCCGGGACCCGGTCGCGGACCGTGAGGTCGTCGTGATAGGGGATGTCGTTCACCGAGACCTGGACCCGGTTGGTCCCGCCGCCCGTGAAGAAGGTCCCGTCGTCCGTGCGGGTGACGTCGGCGACGGCCGGCGCGTTCCCGAGCGGGACGTCGTCGGCCTTGAGCGCGTAGATGCCCTGGTTGATGTCGGCGGCGAACGTGACGCCGTTGGACTCGGTGGCGCCCCAGCAGAACGGCGTCAGGTAGTTCAGTCCCTCCATCCGGGAGTCCTTCGGTGGCTCGAGGGTCGGCCGCGCCCAGCCCTCCTCGCGGAGCGACCAGTCGGTGGCGTTGTGCGGGCCGTTCTCGCCGGTGAACTCGTGGCCGGCGCAGTCGCCGCTGCCGTCCGAGGGGCGGTTGCACGCGAAGCGCTCGCCGGCCCCGACCAGCCCGTGGTCTTCGCCGTCCTCGACCCTCAAGAACCGCACCCCGCCGCCGTAGTGGCTCTGGTGGACCCAGAGGTCCCCGTCGGCGTCCGTGGTGAAGTCGGAGTTGTGTGGCGACAGCGAGAAGTCGTACGGGCCGAAGTCGATGCTGTCCTCGCCCGGCGTCTCCCACTCGGCCGACCAGTACCAGACGTCCAGCTCGCCGAGCAGGGCGACGTCGTCGACCGTCCGCGGGACCGCGTGGTACCGCTCCTCGGACTCGAAGAGGCCGTCGCAGTCGACCAGGTACACCCGGCCGGTCTGGGTGGAGCTCGCCGGGACCTCCTGGCTGGCGACCGCGACGCGCTTCTCGCTGCCGTCCGACATCTCGACCGTGGTGGGAGCGGGCGAGCAGAAGTGACACGCGCTCATCCGGAAGGTGCCGAGCGGCTCGATGTTCGCCGGGTCCGAGACGTCGAGCGCCCACATGCCGCGCCCCCAGTAGGCGAGATAGCAGATCGGCGTCCCCGTCTTGGGGTCGTCCTGGATTTCCATGTCGTGGATGTAGGGCTCGCTCTGGCTCGCCGTGCCCTCGGTCGTGACCTCGCCCGCGGCGAGGTTGGTCTCGAGGTAGTACCGGTTGACGAGCTCGAGGCTCCCCGCGCCGCGGTCGAACCGGAGGACGAACATCCCGCTGCCGGCGCCGGCGAGGTTCCCGGAGTCGTTGATGGCGAAGACGTACTCCTCGCCGCCGATCCGCTTGTAGTAGCCGTTGTGGGAGCCGCTACCCTCCAGCTGGAAGGACGTGACCGTCTGTGGGTTCGTCGGGTCGGAGACGTCGACCGCGATGACGCCGCCGGGCGAGTAGGTGAAGCCGCTGTCGCCGACGTTCGGCATCGGGTCGGCGCCCTCGGCGCGGGTCGGGTCGTTCGTGTTGCCGGAGATGGTGCCGAACAGGAACGTGTACGGCTGGGTGCTGACGAACGCGTACCGGCCGTCGTCGCTCAGCTTGACGTCCATCGCCGCGGTCGGGACGTTGTTGTTCCGGAGGAAGCCGACCACCTCGGGTTCGGCGGCCTCGAGGTCCGCGTCGGTCTCCGCGGCGTTGAACTCGGCGATGTCGACGACGGCCAACCCCCGGCCCGGCGAGGGCCGGTCCGCCGAGAAGAACGTGAGGTACGCGTAGTCGCCGTGGGTCCGGATCTCGGTGACCGCCCCGTGGTGGGGGTCCATCGCTTCGGCGCCGTACGTCCGCTGGTAGCCCTTCGGACCGGGACCGAACCGCGTCTTGGCGTCGGCACCGATCTCGCCGGTCGTGGGTCTGCCGGTCGAGTCCAGGGCGTGGTAGCCGACGAAGTCGGTGTTCGACAGCAGGCCGCGGGTGCCCGCGTTCGGGTGCTGGGCGACGTTCTCGCCGGCCGGGCCGCTCTCCTCGTCCTCCCCGCGACTCCACTTGTCGTGGGCGCTCGCGGCACCCATCACGCCGACACCGAGGGCGCCGGCCACGCTCGTTACGATCGTCCGCCGCGTCGTCTCGCTCAGGTCGTCGGAGTCGGGCATGGCTTGGTCGGGTGGACAGGGTTCCGTACGAAAGGGCTTCTGACAAGACCATCCAAACCCGAGCGGGACCGGCTCGCGTGCGACGCACGGTGCCGGCTCCGGTGGGGCGCGAACCCTTTTGGCACCGGGCGCCGAAGCCCCGCCCATGAGTCTGGACGACGCCGCCGAGGAGCTCGCCTCCGACCTCGGCGCCGACAAACAGGAGGTCAAGGCGGACCTTGAGAAGCTGGTCTCGTACTCGGTGCCGATGGACGAGGCCAAGAGCAGCCTGCGCCGCAAGTACGGGGACGGCGGAGCCGGCAGCGGGAGCGGCAGCCCGTCGGAGACCGACATCGCCGACGTCGAGCCCGACACGGGCAACGTCACGGTGACCGCGCGCGTCCTCACGGTGGGGAAGCGCTCCATCCGGTACGAGGGCGAGGACCAGGTCATCTACGAGGGCGAGCTGGCCGACGGGA
>CAZATR010000103.1:0-9830 GCA_964488035.1 uncultured Natronomonas sp. | reverse complement strand
AGCGGGAGCGAGGATATCCCGCTCAGCAACCGCGAGCCCGCCGAGGGCTTTCGAGAGGGTGTTGATAGCGAGTCGAACGAGATGGATCGCTCCATACGCAGACAAATTCTCGTGGCTGTTTCCGACACATGTCGACGCATCCGGAGTTCCTCATCGCTTTTCTTACGGAAGCAGGACGACCTTGCCCGTGGAGTTGCGGTCCTCGATGAACTGGTGGGCCTCGGCGGCCTCCTCGAGGCCGAACGTGTGCCCGACCTGCACGGAAACCGTCCCGTCACCGAGCAACTTGGTCAGCTCCGGGACGGCGCCCATGACGCGCATGGGTTTCTCGGCGATGGTGCGGCCGAGGTGGTAGCCGATGACGGTCTTGTTGCCGAACAGGAGGTCGGCGGTGTTGGGGCGGCCGGGGTCGCCGGAAGCGGCGCCGTAGGAGACCATGCGGCCGAAGGAGGTGAGGGCGTCGAGGCTCCGGTCGGTGGTGTCGCCGCCGATGCCGTCGAGGACGAGGTCGACGCCCTCGCCGTCGGTGAGGGCGTCGACGCGGTCGACGAAGTCCGCCTCGGTGTAGCGGATGCCGTGGTCCATCCCGAGCTCGGTGGCCATGTCGAGTTTATCGGTCGTGGAGGCGGTGCCGATGACGGTCGCGTCGGCTTCGTCGGCCAGCTGGACCGCCGCGGAGCCGACGCCGCCCGCGGCGGCGTGGATCAGCACCGTCTCGCCCGCCTCGAGGCCGCCCCACTCGTGGAGGCAGTTGTGGGCGGTGAGCCACTGGACGGGGAAGCCCGCGGCCGCCTCGAACCCCATCCCGTCGGGGATCTCGAGCAGGCCGCGGGCGTCGGCGAGGGCGGACTCGGCGTATCCGCTCCCCTCGACCAGCGAGACGACCTCCTCGCCCGGGTCGCGGTTGACGCCCTCGCCGACCGCGTCGATGACGCCGGCCACCTCCATGCCGGGGACGTACGGCGGCTCGGGGCCGCCCTGGTAGTGGCCGCGACGCTGCATGATGTCGGCGAAGTTGATGCCGGCGGCGCGGACGTCGATCCGGACCTCGTCCTCGCCGGGTTCGGGGACCGGGCGCTCGGTGACCGCCAGGGCGTCGGCGTCGCCGTACTCCGTGACCTCGATGGCTCGCATTGCCATACAGCCCCGTGGACGCCCGGCCTTATCAACGTAAGGTGGCCTACCGGTATTGGAAAATAGTGTTAAATACTGCGGCTCGGCGGCGCTTTCGGCCGGCGGACGGGCAGCTCCCCGTGTCGTTGTGCGGCGTCCTCTAACCGGCACGGCGAATCGGTGACCGGTGCGGCGGTCGGTCACCGCCGCCCGTACAGCCACCACGCGTACACCTTTAAGCAGGTTCGGGCGTGGTATCCCGACATGACCTACGACTGTTCGTTCCTCGACGATCTCGACCTCGACGGGGACGTGTCGTTCGACGACGCCGCTCGCGAGAGCCACGCCGCCGACTGGGTGGCCCAGGAGGCCGGCCTGGGCGTCACGCCCGACGCCGTCGTCTGGCCCACCTCGACCGCCGACGTCTCGACCGTGCTCGAGGCGGCCGACGACCGCGAGGTGCCCGTCACGCCCTACGCCGCCGGGACGTCGATGGAGGGCAACGCCGTTCCGCTGTTCAAGGGCATCAGCATGGACATGACGAAGATGGACGACGTCCTCGCGGTCCGACCGGACGACTTCCAGATCGACGTCGAGCCCGGCGTGATGGGCAACGTCGTCGACGAGACGGCCGCCGAACACGGGATGTTCTTCCCCCCGATGCCCTCGTCGGCCAACCTCTCGACCATCGGCGGCATGATCGTCAACGACGCCTCCGGCCAGAAGACCGTCAAGTACGGCGAGGTCGCCGACTGGGTGCTGGAACTCGAGGTCGTGCTGGCCGACGGCACGGTCATCGAGGCCGGCAGCAAGGCCGTCAAGACCTCCTCGGGCTACAACCTGAAGGACCTGATCGTCGGCAGCGAGGGCACCCTCGGCGTGGTCACCCGCGCAACCCTGGAGCTGGAGGGCCTGCCTGAGCAGATCAAGGGCGGCCGCGCCGTCTTCGCGTCGATGGACGCCGCCGCCGAAGCCGTGTACGACGCCGTCCGGTCCGGCGTCGACACGGCGAAGATCGAACTCATCGACCCGCTGGCCGCCGAGATGGCCAACGACTACTTCGACACCGGTCTGCCGGAGGGCGCGATGATCTTCTTCGAGTTCCACGCCAACCACGGCATCGACGAGGAGATAGACTTCTTCGAGACCATCCTCGACGCCCACGACGTCGCGGAGTTCGAGGTCGCCAGCGACGACCGGATGGCCGAGATCTGGCGCGCCCGCGACGAGCTCGCCTTCGCCGTCCAGCAGTACGACCCCGACCTGGAACCGCGGCACCCAGGTGACGTCACGGTCCCCATCAGCAAGTACCCGGACATCGTCCGGTACGCCAAGGATCTGGCCGCCGAGCACGACCTCCTGCTGCCCTGCTTCGGCCACGCCGGCGACGGCAACGTCCACTACGCAGCCCTCGTCGACCCCGACGACCCCGAGGCCGAAGCCGTTGCGGAGGAGGTCTACGACAGCATCGTCGAGCAGGCGATCGCGTGGGGCGGCACCGCCACCGGCGAACACGGCATCGGGATGGGCAAGCGGAAGTTCCTCGAACTCGAGCACGGCGCCGGCGGCGTCCAGGCCATGCGGGCGGTCAAGGGCGCACTCGACCCCAACGACATCCTCAACCCCGGGAAGATGTTTCCCGAGACCGAGGAGGAAGGTGTTCGGGTCGAACTTCCCGGTCGGTAAGACGGTCCGGTTGGAGGTACTGGGTCCCGGCGATTCCTGTCGGTCACGATTGGAAGCCCTCGGCGCGCTCGCGGTGCTAGGACGAACCGTCTGGACTGACGTCCCAACCGCCACCATCCAGAAAGCCCTCGGCGCGCTCGCGGCCGCTGAGCAGGATATCCTCGCTCACATCCGTTCGCTCGGATAGTGCCTGCTCAGCGACTCCGTTCCACCGCGAGCGCGCCTCGCCCTTTCAGTCCTCCAGGAGACCGAATGTTCGGCGTGGCGTGCGCGCGTCGACCGGGCGGCCGGCGGAGCCGGCCGCCCGGTCGGCGAGCCACCCCAGGGGGAGGCGGCGGGCGGGGCGGCACCAGGCACCGGTGCCGTTCGGTGGCAGGTGGACGCGAAGGGCGGGGCCCGCCCGCCTCGCCCTTACCCCCCCCCAGGACACCTAATGTGCGGGGTCGCGGTCGGCCGCCGCCCGGGCGGCCGGCGCCGCCGGCCGCCCGGTCGACAAGGCACGCGAGGGTGAGGCGTCGGCTGGGGAGGCACGAGGCACGGGTGCGGTGCGGTGCCTGGTGGACTCGAAGGGCGGGGCCGGCGTGGCGGCCGCTGGGTCGCGGCCGGAGGCCGCGACCGTATGGCGTGGCGGCGAAGCCGCCACGCAGGCCCAACGGTACAGGCGTCGGCGTCGCCGACCGCCCGGTCGACCCCGCCCGGAACGACCAAGCACCCCAGCGACCGGAGGCCGACGGGAGCGACGAGGAGCGCAGCGCGCGTCCCGGCCGGTCGAGCCGGCCGAGGGCGTCGGGATCTTCCATCCCCGCTCGACCACTGCCATGAACCGGCACCGGTCGTCCACCCAATAAACGCCCTCCCATGCGACGGTAAATCGATTAGCCGGGGGTGCCACAACCGTCTGTCATGCGACACACCCACCTCGACGAGGAGCACGAGATGATCCGCGACTCCCTCCGGGACTTCCTGGAGGCCGAGATCGCGCCGGACCTGCCGGAGGCCGACCGCGAGCCGATGAGCAAGGCCGACGCGATCGAGTACCAGCAGACCCTCGGCGAGCTCGGTATCGGGCCGGGCGACGTGGAGGGCGACGGGTTCGCCGACCCCCTGACGTACGCCGTCACGAGTGAGGAGATCTCCCGGATCTGGCCGTCGTTGAACGTCACGCTGAACATGTCGTTCCCGACGCTGTTCGCGAACTACGCCGGCGAGTCGACCCAGGATGCTCTCGACGAGAAGCTCTCGGACGGCTCCTGTATCGGCTGCATGGCAGTCACGGAACCGGACGGCGGCAGCGACACCCGGAGCCCGGCCACGACGGCCGAGAAGGACGGCGACGAGTACGTCATCGACGGCGAGAAGACCTGGGTGTCGAACGCGCCGATCGCCGACATGGCGCTGGTCGTCGCCCACGACGAGGAGCTCGGCCAGCGGGACTTCTTCATCGTCGACTGCGTCGCCAACGACGTCGAGACACGGGAGCTGCACAAGCTCGGCTGGCGAGGGTCGCCGACGGGCCAGATCTTCTTCGACGAGGTCCGCGTCCCCGAGGACAACAAGCTGATGAACGCCGTCACGAAGATGGTCGCGGCCGGCGACTCCGACATCACCGACAACGAGATGTTCCAGACCCAGAACCCGCTGAACGCGATGTTCTCCTACATGCGGACCGGGATGGCCGCGATGTCGGTCGGCATCATGCAGGCCGCCTACGAGGACGCCCTCCAGTACGCGAAGGACCGGGAGGTCTTCGGCGGCCCCATCGGCGGCCACCAGCTCGTCCAGGAGAAGCTCTACGACATCCGCGCCGGCCTCGAGACCGGCCGTCTGTTGACCTACGAGACCGCCGGCAAGGTCGCCGAGGGCGACCCCGAGGCCCGGATGTACTCCTCGCTGGCGAAGGGCTGGGTCTGCGAGAAGAGTGTCGACGTGACCGACCAGGCGCTCCAGATCCACGGCGGCAACGGGCTCTCCGAGGAGTACCCCCTCGAGCGGTACTACCGCGACGCCCGCACGATGACCATCCCGGACGGCACCACGGACATCCAGAAGCTCGTCGTCGGCAAGGAGCTGACCGGCGAGAGCGCCTACAAGTGATCCCGACCGGCCGGTCGACTCCGCCCCGTCACGGCCCCGCTGCGCCGGTGGTGACCGGCGAGTCCCTTTTCATCGTCGCCGCGTAACCGGGTGCCATGGACGAGCGGGAACTCGAGTTCGCCGCGGGTGCCATCCGGGACGCCGGCTCGGTGGTCGCGATGACCGGCGCCGGCGTCTCGACGGCCTCCGGGATCCCCGACTTCCGCTCCGAGGACGGCATCTGGACCGAGTACGACCCCCAGGAGTTCCACGTCTCCCGGTTCCGCCGGGACCCCGAGGGCTTCTGGCGCGACCGCGCCGACCTCGTCGAGGACCTGTTCGGCACCGAGGTCGAGCCGAACGCCGCCCACGAGGCCCTGGCGCGGCTGGAGGCCGAAGGCGTTCTCGACGGCCTGGTCACGCAGAACGTCGACGGCCTCCACCAGGCCGCGGGCCACGACGACCCCGTGGAGGTCCACGGCAACGGGCGCCGCGTCGCCTGCACCGGCTGCAACCGCCGCCGCGACGCGGACCCCGTCTTCGAGCGGGTCCGGGCGGGCGACGTGCCCCCGAACTGCGAGCACTGCGGCGACGTGCTGAAGCCCGACGTGGTGCTGTTCGGCGAACGGCTCCCCGAACACGCGCTGTTCCGGGCGCAGGCCCTGTCGGAATCCGCCGACGCCTACCTGGTCGTCGGCTCCTCGCTGACGGTCGAACCGGCCGCGTCGCTGCCGCGGACCGCCGCCGACCGCGGCGCGACGCTCGTCGTTATCAACCTCGACGAGACGCCGCTCTCGGACCGCGCCGAGTACGACTTCCGCGCCGACGTCACCGAGGCGTTGCCCCGACTCGCGGACGCGGTGCTGTCGTGACCGCGGGCGTCCGCCGCACCGTTGCCCGGGGACGGTCCGTGCCGATGCCGCCGGATTCCGCCGGGGTGCATGCGCCGGATAGCTTTTTGCCCCCGGCCGTCGTCGGTCGGGCCACGATGGAGTACGAAGTCGTCGACCTCGAGGAGGCACCGGTGACCGACCTCTCGGAGATAGAGGCGCTGCCCCCGGACCTGGACATCAAGCCCGTCGGGGACCTGCTGGGCCTCGAGGAGATGCGTGCGACCGTCTGGTACTTCGAGCCCGGCGAGGAGATCCAGTACCACGCCCACAGCGAGCAGGAGGAGCTCTACTTCGTCGTCGAGGGCGAGTTCTCGCTGAAGCTCGGCCGCTCGGGCGAGGAGGAGTACGTCGAGGTCGACGAGGGCGCGCTGTGGGCCGCCGGCCCGGAGATCGGTCACGGCCATCGGTACGTCGGCGACGACCGGGGCGTGGTCCTCTCGGTGGGCGCCCCGCCCGTCGAGGACCCCGGGCTCAACCCCCACGAACTCGACGAGTAGCATCCGACGGCCCGCCGTTTCCACCCGCTCCGTCCCGCCGACCTGCCGCGGACGAATCAGCGCGCGGCCTCGACCTCGTCCGGCGACTCGGCGTCGCCGTACGTGGTCTCGAGGAACTCGAAGATGCGCGACGACTGGCTCATCGAGACGCCGTACTCGTCGTCGACGATGACGGGGACCTGCCGCTGACCCGTGATGGCCTTCACCTCGTCGCGCTGCGAGTGGGGACCCTCGACCCAGACGCTGTCGTACTCCAGCCCCAGCTCGTCGAGCTTCTCGACCACGAACTCGCAGAACGGGCACCCCTCCAGCCGGTACAGCGTGAGCGACATACCAACGGCTACGGCCGCTCGGGCAAAAAGCCGACGGCGGTCCTGTCCGCCGGTGACCCGCGGGGAACGCCAGGGTGTTTATGCGTCGGCGCCCGGATGTCCGGCTATGCCACCGGCAGTCGGCGAGACGGTACCCGCGTTCGAAGGACTGCTATGTGACGGTGAGACGTTCCGGGCGACGACCCTCGCCGAGCGCCTCGGCGAGCGCGGCGCCGTGCTCGTCTTCGACGGCTTCGTCTTCTCGGCCATCGCGCGGAACTGGTGGCGCCGGTACGGCGAGGCCGGCTGGGACGAGTTCGACGACGTCACGGTCTCCGGCGTGGTCCGGGACGGTCCGTACTCCATCAACGAGTTCCTCCGGCAGCAAGACAGCCCCTTCGCAGTCTTCTCGGATCTCAACGGCGAGGTCGCCGGGGCGTACGACCTCCTCGTCGAACGCGAGGGTATGGCCGGCCTGAAAACCGCCCGCCGTGCGATCTTCGTGCTGGACGCCGAGGGCGTCGTCCGCCACGCCTGGGACACCGACGAGTGGATCCACCCCGTACCCAGGGAGGAGATCGAGGACGCAATCGGTAACCTAGGTCAGTAGAGCGCGGCGCCGACCGAGCCCGGGACCCCGACCGCCAACCCGTAGACCAGCCCGCCGACCAGCGCGGTCGCCGCCGAGGTCCCGAGCCAGAGTGCGACGGCCGCGGCGATGACAGCGTATCCCACCGCGACGAACGCGCCGGCGACGGCGGCGGTGCGGGCGCGGTTGAGCTCGGTGCCGCGGATCGACTGGACCATCGACCGGATTCGGCCGGCCACGCCCGACCTGGTGCTCCGGCCGGCCCGGACGCCGGCAACGGCGACCGCGACCACCACGATGAGGAGGCCGACATCGAGGGTCGGCGGCACTGAGTGGGCCCGGATGTAGGCGTTAGCCGCTCCGCTGACCCCGTCACCGGCCGCGGACAGACCCGCCAGGCCGGAACCGAAGGTCAGCAGCCAGCCGAGTACCCATGCGACGGCGCCACGCACGACGCCCCTGAGCAGTTCGAGCATCGTCGGGCCGAACCGGACGAGTAACTAATCGGTTCCGGCCGCGGTCGACCCCGCGACGAGCCGTTCGTACAAAGGGCGCGTCAGTCGCTCGACCACGAACGACCGTTCGGCGTTCTCGTAGACCGCGAGCTCGGGCGCCTCCCGGTAGCGGTAGACCTCGATCCGCTGGCGGTCGCCCTCCAGGCCGCGAGAGGTCGCGGGCGCGAACGTCACGACGTCCACCACCGGGTGGCGCTCCCAGTCGGTCGTCTCCAGGTCCGCCCGGACCGACCGCGGCCACGGCGGGGACGGCGGGCGGAGCGACATCTCAGTTGACGCCGAGCTCCTTCGCGATGGTGTTGAGCTGGATCTCGTCGGTGCCCTCGACGATCCGGAGGATCCGGGCGGTCTCCAGCTCGTCCATGAACGGGTTGTCCTCCGAGAGCCCGTTGCCGCCGTGGACCTGGACGACGTCGTCAGCGACGTCGAACATCACGTTCGACGCCACGTACTTCACGATCGAGGACTCCTCGACGGCCTGCTCGCCGTTGTCCATCAGCCACGCCAGCCGGAGCGCGGCGGCGTCGGCGGCGAAGGCGTTGGCCCGGGCCCGAGCCAGCTTGTGGGAGATGCCCTGGAACTTCCCGATCGGACGGCCGAACGCCTCCCGCTCGTTGGCGTACTCGACGCCGCGCTCGATGAGGAACTCGGTGTGGCCGAGCGCCCGCGCGCCGATCTCGAGCCGACCGAGCGACAGGAACTCCATGGCGTCGTAGAAGGCGCCGTCCTCCGTCCCGAGAACGCGGTCCTCGGGGATCCGGACGTCGTCGAGCGCGATCTCGCCCTGCATCCCCGTCATGCCGACCGCGTTGTTCAGCGAGGCGACCTCGTACTCGTCGCGCTCGACGATGAAGCAGGTGATGCCGCCGTACCGGCCCATCTCCTCGATCGGCGACGTCCGCGCGAACACCTGCACGAAATCGGCGTACGGGGCGTTCGTGATCCACTGCTTGCGGCCGTTCAGCACCCACTCGTCGCCGTCTTTCTCCGCCGTCGTCGACATGTTCGGCGAGTCCGAACCGACGCCCGGCTCGGTCTGGGCGAACGCCGTGGACTTCTCGCCGCGCACGGTCGGCTCGAGGTACTCCTCGACCTGGTCGCCCTCCGCCTGCGCGAGCAGCGGCTTCGGGCCCTCCGGCCCGGCGAGCACGTACTCCGACAGGCCCGGGCCCGACGATGCGACGTGCTTGATCGCCCGGTACCACGTGACGTTCGAGACGCCCTCGCCGCCGACGTCCTCCGGGAGATTCATCGCGTAGAAGCCGGCCTCCCCGCTCTTCTCGCGGACTTCCTGGACGGCCTCCTGGACCTCCGGCACGAGCCGGCCGTCATCCTCGTGGCGCTTCCGGTGGTTCGACCACGTCTCCCCGAGTTCGTCCTCCAGCGGCTCGACCTCGCGCTCGATGAACTCCTCGAGGCTCGAGAGGATGAGGTTCGTCTCCTCGTCCGTCTCGAAGCTGACGCCCGCCTGCGGGGCCTCCTGTGTTGCCATACCCTCACATGCGACGGCCACACCTTCAACCCTGTGCGCCGTCACGACGGACCGTTTAAACACTCCACGCGTCGACGGTTCCACGCCGACGGCAGGCTTATGTGGCGACGTCACGACCGGCCCGCATGCGACTCGATGGCGTTCGCGTCCTCGATCTGACGCGATTGCTCCCCGGCCCGTACGCGACCCAGTTGCTCGCCGACGCCGGGGCGGACGTGGTGAAGGTCGAAGACACCGACGCGGGCGACTACGCCCGCCACATGCCCCCGGCCACCGACGCCGGCGTCGGCGCCGTCTTCGACGCCGTCAACCGCGGCAAGCGGAGCGTCGCCATCGACCTCAAGGACGACGCCGGCCGCGAGGCGTTCCACGCGCTCGTCGCCGACGCCGACGTCGTCATCGAGAGCTTCCGGCCGGGCGTCACCGACCGCCTCGGCGTCGACTACGACACGCTCACGGAGATCCGCGAGGACCTCGTCTACTGCTCTTTGACCGGGTACGGCCAGGACGGCCCGTATGCCGACCGGGCCGGTCACGACCTCAACTACATCGGCCTCGCCGGCCTGCTGGACATGACCCGCGAAAGCGCGGCAGAGGCCCCGCAGATGCCGGGCTACCAGATCGCCGACATGGCCGGCGGCCTGCTCGCCGCGTTCTCGAT
>CAZATR010000102.1:0-10124 GCA_964488035.1 uncultured Natronomonas sp. | reverse complement strand
CTCGTGGACGCCTACGAGGCCAACGACCTCCCGAACTTCCGGACCGCCGCCTACGTCGTCGCCATGGAACGGGTGCTGAACGCCTACGACGAGAGCGGCACCTGGCCGTAGCCCCGTCGACCGCCGACGAACCGACCTCGGGTCCGGTCGCCGCCGTCCGGAGCCGTATCACCCCTTCGCCGTCGTGTATCGAGCGCGGATGTGGCCAGATACGTTATACGTGTGAGACAGTAACACACACGTATGAGCATTCTGGACCGTGGCGGGGGCGAACCGCGGGCGGGCCCGACGCTCACGGAGGTGGTCGAACTCCTCCCGACGCTGGTGAACGACGACCCCATCGCCGTCGCCGCGCTGCTGGCCGACCGGTACGGCGAGGTGGTCCGGGTCCCGCCGCTGCACCCGGCGCTGGACTCCGGGGTGTACCTCCTGTCGAACCCCGACGACGTCCGGTCGGTCCTGCAGTCGGACCCCTCGGACTTCCGCGCGCTCGACGTCCCCGGTTCCAGGGACTTCAGCCGCGTGGTCCGCAACAGCATCGTCAGCCTCCACTCCGAGAGCGAGGAGGGCTCCTGGATCGAGCGGCTCCGGCTGGTCGGCCCCGAGTTCCGGGCGGAGAACGCCGAGGACCGGGTGCCCGAGCTGGCCGAGACGACCCTCGCAACGATGGGCGAGCTCTCCGACGGCATGCCGGGCCGGGTCAGCGCCGGCGACCCCAGCACCGTCCCGGAACCGGCCCGGGTGTGGGCACCGGACTCGGAGGGCGTCCGGCTGATGCCCGCGATGCGGCGGCTCACCCTCCGGCTGCTCGGCGTCTCGCTGTTCGGCTCCGACATCCGCGCCCACGAGGTCGACGTCATCGACGCCGTCGCGACGCTCCGGGCGCTGTTCAAGCGCCGCCAGCTCCACCTCGTGACCAGCTACGCCACCCGGCAGCTCCCCGACCGGGTGTCGCTGCCGGGCTGGGTCCACCGGCCGCTCGGCGTCGACCCGCACATCCGGCTGTCCGGCCGCCACGAGACCCGGACGACCGAGGCCGTCGAGACGCTGCTGTCGGCCGCCGACGACGTCGTCGCCCGCCGCGAGCGGACCCCGCTGGTGTTCGACGACGCCATCGGCGAGTGGCTCCGCCGCACCGACCCGGTCACCGGGAAACGACTCGACGCGGACGCCCTCCGCCAGGAAGTCATGGGCCTGTTCATCGCCGGGCACGCCACGATGAGCGCCGGACTGACGTGGGCGTTCTACCTGCTCGCCGGCCGTCCCGAGATCCAGCAGCGGATCCACGAGGAGGCCCGCGAGACCGCGCTGCTCGCCGGCCCGGAGCGCTTCGACCGCGAGGCGTTGCCCGACGACCCGGGTGCCGCCTGCCACCCCGTCGCCGGCGCCGGGTTCGTCGACTCGATCCCCTACACCCGACGCGTCTGGCTGGAGACGCTCCGGCTGTACCCGCCGCTGCCCATCTTCGGCCGGACCGCCAAAGCCGACGTCGAGTTCGGCGGCGTCGACGTCGAGGCCGGCAGCCACGTCCTGTTGAGCCCGTACGTCGTTCACCGCAACCCGGAGTTGTGGCCGGACCCCGAGCGGTTCGACCCATCGCGGTTCGAGACCGACGACCGCCACGAGTTCGCCTACTTCCCGTTCTCCGGCGGCCGCCACGCCTGTCTCGGCGAGGCCATCGCCACCACCGAGGCCATGACCGTGCTGGCGACCACGATGGCGACCCACCGCGTCGAGTTCGCCGGCCCCGGGGTCGACGACCCCCACGACGGGCCGGACGTCGGCGTCGACTCCGCGATCAACCTCGAGCCGGACCGCGACATCGTCGTCCGGTTCGTCCCGCGACGAACCTGAGCCGCGGGCCACGCGAGCCACCTAACTACTCGGCGCCTAACGCCCGACGCGCGCACGGTCCGGACGCGGTAGCGCTCGTCTACTTATGTGAGACACGGTACCATATCACGGCGTACCCCCAGGTGGGACACCAGCCATGAACCGGGACGACAACGTGAACCGGCGGGATCGCTCCGAGTCCGACGGGGCCGAGGCTGCCTTCGGCCCCGAGTTGATGGCCGCCTACGACGAGGTCGGGGGCCGGGACGCGTTCGTCATCGCCGAGATCGACCGGGACGAGGCCTGGATCGCGGCCCCGGCCGGCAACGAGGTCGACGTCGAGGAGTGGAACTGACGGACGGCCGAGCCGCGTCCGGCCGCCGTCGACCGACACCGAACGGCGGCCGGGGATCGCACGGCCGTGGCTTCCGAACACCCACGGCGGCCACTCAGGGCTCGCCGCTTCGAAACTGCAAAGGCGGCAACCCACCCAGACCCGGGCATGAAGGCGACCGCGAGGGCCCACCCGATCCAGGGGCTCGTCAAGTACCACGGGATGCGGGACGAGGACCTCCGGCTCCCGTACCACGACTCCATCTCCGTCTGCACCGCGCCGAGCCACTCGCGGACCACCGCCGCGTTCGCCCCCGACCGCGAGTCGGACCGGTACGTCGTCGACGGCGAGGTCGTCGAGGGCCGCGGCGCCGAGCGCATCCGCGCGGTCGTCGACCACGTCCGCGATCTCGCGGGGATCGAGGACCGCGTCCGATTGGAGTCGATGAACGACTTCCCGACGAACATCGGGTTCGGCTCCTCCTCGTCGGGCTTCGCCGCGGCCGCCGTCGCGCTGTGTGCCGCCGCCGGCCTCGACCTCTCGCGTCCGGAGATGTCGACGGTCGCCCGGCGCGGCTCCTCGTCGGCGGCGCGGGCGGTCACCGGCGCGTTCTCCCAGCTGTACACCGGGCTCGACGACGTCGACTGCCGGGCCGAGCGCCTGGAGTGCCCGCTCGAGGACGAGTTGCGGGTCGTCGCCGCGGAGGTCCCGGCGTTCAAGCACACCGAGGCCGCCCACCGGGAGGCCGCCGACAGCCACATGTTCCAGGCGCGGCTCGCCCACGTCCACGAGCAGATCGCGACGATGCGGCACGCCCTCCGCGACGGGGACTTCGAGACCGCCTTCGAGACCGCGGAACACGACTCGCTGTCGCTCGCCGCGACGACGATGACCGGGCCGGCCGGCTGGGTCTACTGGCAGCCCGAGACCCTCGCGGTGTTCGAGACCGTCCGCGACCTCCGCGAGGAGGGCGTGCCGACGTACTTCTCGACTGACACCGGCGCCTCCGTCTACGTCAACACGACCGCCGACCACGTCGACCGCGTGGCGGACGCCGTCTCGGCGCTCGGGATCGACACGCGGGTCTGGGAGGTCGGCGGCCCGGCCGAGGTCCTCGACGAGAGCGAGGCCCTGTTCTGAGGCGGGCGGCCGGCGCCGGACCCGGGCCGTCCCCGCCGACGCCCGACGACCCGCCGCCCGAGACGGTGGCTTCTACCGCCCGCTGGCCGGACGGGCGGGTATGGCGTCGTCGTGAGGCTTCCTCGCGCGGGTCGGCGGGTACGTCCACGAGCACCGACGCGGCCTGGTGACCGACATGCTGTTCGCCGTCGCCGGGCGTTCGGCCGGGTCAGAAGGTGTACTCGTCGCCCTGATCCTCGTCGCGGGCCGCCGGGTCCTGCTGGTCGTCGGTCATCTGGGTGAAGAGATCCTCGCCCTCCTGCTCGTCGGTCTCCTCGGTCGGCGCGTAGGCGGACACGCCCATCGTGAGCAGTTCCTCGACGGCCTGCTCGCGGTTGAGGAACTCGCCCTGCTCGATGAGCCGGTCGATCTCGCTGTCGATGCGGTCCGGGAGCGACACTTCCACGTCTGGCATACGCGGCCGTTGGGGTATCACTGTCGTAAACCCTGTGCTCGGTCTCACGGGGTGTCGACGGCACCCGGCCGGGGTCGAGGCGCGCCCGTCGGCCGCAACGTCTCGATGGCGGCTGCTACGTCCCGACGCGCCCGCTACTCCTCGATGGCGGCGGCGTCGAGGCCGAGTTCGGCCGCGCGCTCGCGCCAGAACTCCTCGTAGCCCTCCTCGCGGGTCGACACCGTGCTCTCGCCGCCGCGGACCCGGTCGAGCTTGATGTCGACCTCCTCGAGGAGCCGCTCGGCGACGTCGTCGGCGACGACGCCGGAGCGGCTGGCCTCCATGATGGCGGCCTTCTCGCGGCGGAGGACCTGGCGCTCGCCGGCGAGGACCTCCTCGCGGCGGAGTTCCGGGTAGGCGTCCAGGAGTTCCCCGATGGCGGCCTCCAGGTCGGCCTTCTCGCGCTCGTACTCCGCGGTGACCTCCTCGTGGGTCGACGCCGACAGCTGGCCGGCAGCGCGGAGGTCCTCGGCGGCCTCCAGCGCGCTGTCGGCCGCACGGGCCCGGCCGACGAGCAGTTCGTACAGCTCCGCCTCCTCGGAGCGGGTGACGATGCCGAGCCGGTCCAGGAGCCCGCCCATGGTGAGGCCCTGGACGACGAGGCTGAACCCGGCGACGCCGAACACCATCGCGCGCAACGCGGTCCGCTCGGGGAACGGGGCGCCCGAGGGCAGCGTCTCGGGGAGGCCGAGCACGAGCGCGATGGGGATGGAGGCGTGGAGGCCGCCCCAGACCATCACGTGCTGGTAGTCGAGCGGGACCTCGATCGGGCGGAGGCGGTTGACGAGGCCGACCAGCGGGTAGACCGCGAGCGCCCGGACGCCGACGACGAGCACGACGGCGACGGCGATGAGGTCCGCGTGGGCCAGCAGCTGGTCGACGGGCGTCGTGGCGCCGATGGCGACGAAGATGAACGTGTTGACGACGAAGGCGGCGGTCTCCCAGGCGTTGAAGATCGAGAGCTTCGTCTGCGGGCTCATCGCGTAGTCGGCGCCGCGGTTGCCGATGAACAGCCCCGAGACCACGGTGGCGATGACGCCGGAGACGCCGAGGTAGTGCTCGGCGGCGAGGAAGCTCCCGTAGGCCAGGATGGCGGTGAGCACGATCTCGGTCATGTGCTCGTCGAGGTTCACCATGATGCGGTAGACGACGTAGCCGGCCGCGAGCCCGACGGCGGCGCCGCCGAGGCTCGCGGCGGCGATGCCGACGGCGACCTCGCCGACGAGCGCGGGCGTGAACGTCGTCGCCCCGCTGGCGCCCGAGTCCAGCACGAGCGCGAGCAGCGCGGAGAAGACGACGACGCCGACGCCGTCGTTGATGAGGCTCTCGCCCTCGACGAGGGTGGCGAGCCGGTCGGGGGCGCCGAGCTCCTCGAACAGCGCGAGCACCGAGACGGGGTCGGTCGGGAGGATCATCGCGGCGAACAGCAGCGCGACGAGCAGCGGGAACCCGAAGGCGATCCGGCCGACGTAGCCGAGGACGACGATCGACAGCAACAGGCCGGGGATGGCGAGGGCGAGGATCGGAGCGAGGTTCCGGCGGAACCGCTCGAGGTCGGTGGTCGCGGCGCCCTCGAACAGCAGCGGCGGCAACAGGACGAGGAGGATGACGTCGTGGGACAGCGCGATGTCGAGCTCGACGCCGAGGATCGAGGCGGCCAGCCCGGCGAGCAGCAGGGCGATCGTGTACGGTACGCGGCCGATTTTGGCGACGGCGATGCCCACGCCGCCGGCGATCATGAACACCGCGAGCAGGTTCAGCAGTTCGGCTTCCAGCCCTCCGACCATACCGTTCGTTGCCACCAGCACCCCGATAAAGTGTGCGGAGCGCCGCCGGGCCACCCCTCGCTACGGGGCCCACTCCCGGGCCCTATCCGCGGCCCCGACCACCCGCCGGTCCGATTACCCTCGGGCCCGACCACTCGCGGACGCGACTCCCCTCGGGCCCGACTACCCGCGGGCCCGCCAGGCCTCCCAACCCAGCGCGAGGACGCCGAGGAGGGCGACGAGGCCCAGCAGAATCTCGAAGGCGCCGACCCAGTACGGGAAGACGAGGCCGGCCCAGGACCCGACGACGGCGCTGATCTCGCCGATGGTGTTCGAGCTGGTTCGGCCATCGAGGCTCCGGCCCGACGGGACCTCGTGGTACTCCTCGGGAATGTAGGTCGCGTTGTCGGGGTGGGAGACGCGGTCGGCCTCGTAGATGATGCCGCCCTTCTGGGCCAGCGAGTACCGCCAGACGACCGAGCCGTTCCCGTCGATCTCGATCACCCGGTTGTTCCGGGAGTCGGTGACGAGCGTGTTGCCGTTCGGGAGCCGGTCGGCGTCGCGGGGCCACTGGAGCTTCGACCCGGAGCCGGTGCCGTCGTAGACCCAGACGATCTCGTCGGTCTCGGCGTCGACCTCGACGACGCGGTCGGCGCCGGTCGGGCCGCCGTGGGAGCTGTCGGCGATGAGCACCGTGCCGCCCTCGATCCGCATCGGGTTGTGCTGTTCGGTCATCACGGAGTGGTCGTCGGGCTCGCCGACGACGTTCGTTATCTCGTTCGTCGCGGGGTCGATCTCGAGGACGACGTCGAAGTTCCGGATCGAGACCTGGAAGTGGCCGTTCTCGAGGCGGTCGACGTCGTTCATGTGCGTCCAGTCGGACTCGGGGCCGCTACGGCGGAACTCGGATTGCTCGTCCTCGGGGACGTGTTCGTCCCAGAACTCGGTGCCCTCGCCGATGTGGTTCGTGGCGTTCCACTCCCAGGTTATCTCGCCGGACTGTGCGACGGTGAACACGCGGTCGTTGCCCATGTCGACGATGACCGTCTCGCCGGTCTCGAGGCGGTCGGCGTCGTGGACCTCGTGGTGCGTGGGGAAGGCGTCGTACCAGGTGTGCTCCCAGACGACGTCCTTCGTCTCGAAGTCGACCTCGACCACGCGGTTGTGGATGCACCGGAACGGGCCCGGCGTGCCCTCGTCGGGCGTGCCGCCGTACCGCTCGGGGCACTCGACGCCGGGCGCGCGGGCGCTCTCGCCCATCGCGACCAGCACCGTCCCGTTCTCGGTGAGTTCGGCGTCGAACACGAACGCGTTCGGCGGGTCGTACCGCCAGACCGTCTCCCCGTCCGGGGCGACGAGCCTGACGTCGCCGTTGTCGTTCCGGAAGCTGTCGTAGGACTGCGTCGACACGAGGGTGTAGCCGGGGTAGGCGCCCTCGGCGGTCTCACCCTCGGGGAGGGACCGGTTCTGCCCGGCGGTGATCGCCTGCACCCCCAGCAGGGCGGTCGAGAGGAGGACGACGGCGGCGAGGACCTGGATGCGGCGACGGCGCTCCATGGTAGCCCGGCGGTCGTGCCATCAATTAGACCTGTCGGTCCGCCGTCGCACGGGATCGGCCCACGGGTTCGACCGACCGACGCAGCCGCGAAATCCCCGACGCTCGCCCGGCCGACGGTCGCCGACGCCCGGCCGACGCGGAACCCTCATGTGGCCGGCCGGACATCCCCAGGCATGGCGTTCCACGTGACGGTCGTCCTGGTCGCGATACTCGTCGGCACCGGCGGTATCCTCTGGCTGTTGTGGCGGCTCCGGGCCGACCTCCGCGAGCACGGCGACGTCGACACCGACCAGCTGTCCTCGGCGATCGGTCGGACCTGGCGGTCGATGGGCCTGGAGCGCTCGGTCGGCCAGCTGGAGACCCACGCCGCCGACATGCGGGAGTTCCACGGCGACATCACCCGGATGCTGCGGACGCCCCAGCAGCGCGGCGAGTTCGGCGAGCGCCAGCTCGACGTCATCCTCGCGGACCACCTCCCGGAGACGATGTACGGGCTCCGCGAGCAGGTCGTCGGCGGCCGCACCCCCGACGCCCACATCGAGTCCTCCGCCGGCATCATCCCCATCGACTCGAAGTTCCCGCTGGAGAACTACGAGCGGTACGTCGAAGCCGACGACGATGAGCGGGCCCGCTACCGCCGGGCGTTCGCCACGGACGTCGAGCGGCAGCTCGAGACCATCGCCGACAACTACGTCCGCCCGAGCGAGGGCACGACCGACTTCGCGTTCGCCTTTATCCCCTCCGAGAGCGTCTACTACCACCTCGTCCGCGAGGAGTACGACCTCCTCCGGGGGTACACCAAGCAGGGCGTCCAGGTCGTCTCGCCGCTGACGCTCGGCCACAAGCTCGAACTCATCAAGGCCGACGTCCAGGCCCAGGAGCTCTCCGAGCAGGCCGAGGCCGTACTCGACCGGCTGGAGGTCCTCGGCGAGCGGTTCGACGAGGTCAACGACGAGTGGGCGACGCTGTACCGCCACCTCCGGAACGCGAAGAACAAGGCCGACGACGTCGACGGCGCCCACGACCGGCTGCGGGCGGAGTTCGACCGGATCGACCAGCCCAGCGTCGATGGCGCCCGGGACCCGGGTCCGCAATCCGACGGCGGGTGAGTCGGGGGCGACGGCCCCGCGTTCCCACGCCCCTTTATACCTCCACGGGTCCTACCGAGTTCGCATGCCCGAGGACGTCCTCTTCGAGTCGGAACAGCGCATGGGGCGGGACGAGGTCGCGTCGTACCTCCGGACGGTTGCGGACAAGCTGGCCGCCGGTGAGCCGGTGACGCTCCAGGCCGGTGACGACGCGGTCACGTTCGAACCGCCGAGTCGACCGACGTTCGAGGTGAAGGCCGAGCGCGAGGGCCCGGCCGGTGGGCCCCACGAGCTGAGCATCGAGTTCGAACTCGAGTGGCCGGAGGACGCCGACGACGAGGACGGGGGCGACGGCGGGCTCGTGATCGAGTGACCGGCCGGCCCGGCACTCGCCGTCTGCCGGGTCCGCTCGGCGATCGATGAACGGCGTGACAGTGCCGGCGGGATCACTTCCACCGCGGCTGGCCGGCCTCTATATACCGAGCCCTCGAATCCGGCGTGTAGCCCGCCGTTCGGGAACGACCCGGACACCGCGCGCCAGCCGGACACCCAATGCCACGACATCCCAGCACGCAGACCATCAGCATCGATGGAGGTACCTGACCCGTGCCCTCGTTCGGCGTCGACCGGGAGCGGCTGAACGTCTTCGCGGTGGGCGAGGCGTACCTGTTCGCGGAGTACTTCGACCGGCCCGACCTCTTCGAGGCCCTCAGCGAGTACTACGTCGACGACGCCTATCGGTTCGAGGTCCCCGACGAGGAGTTCCCCGAGGTGCGGGAGCGCCTCGAGGACGCCCACTACGACCCCGTCGTCGTCACCGACCTGGAACCGTACTGCGTCGTCGTCGAGAGGTACGACGAGCACGCCGAGATACTGAAACGGTCGGTGGCGAACTGGGAGCGGAGCGGCCACCGGTTCTTCCTAATGCCGAGCGAGCTCGAGGTCGAGGCGGCCCTCGAGCGGGGCGCGACCCGGATCGGCGACACGGAGTTCGTCGTCGGTCTGTAGGATGGATCGTGGCTGCAGGCTTCGGTTCGAGGCTCGATACGTTCGTTAGCGTTGGATTCGTAGTCGGTTATGGCTGTTGGGTACCTTTCAACAGCCCGCTCGGGTGCTCCAACACCCGGGCACTCCTTCGAAATGAAGCGCCCCACGGAAGAAATGAAGCGCCCCACGGAACGGGCCTGCCTCTACCGTATTCTATAACGCAAACCGAAATAAATCCATCGGTTTTACTCAAAGACAACGGTTAAGGAACCCCCATCCCGTACCGGGACATATGAGCGAGAACCAGCCCCGGGACGAGGATGGGGAGTTCGGCGAAAAGGTCACCGAGCAGGACATCCTCAAGGTGTTTGACGCGGCAGCGGATCCGTTTCTGACGGCGACAGAGATCGCCGACCAACTCCCAATCTCACGCCAGGCGGTCCACCACCGGCTTGAGACGATGCGGGAGAAGGGAACCGTCGACAAGAAGAAAACCGGCGCTCGGGGAGCCGGGTGGTGGGCGACTGTTGCCCCCCGACTCGATCCCGGCGTGGCAGAACAGGCGGACGCGGCCGACCGCGAGAACGCCGTCACGCTCGACGACCTCAAAGCCGAATTCGACGCGGCGTAACCGTCATGACCGAGGTGGTTGTGTCGGAACGCGCGGCTGAGTGGTTACGCGACGCCGAACCTGACGTTCGTGATCGTATTATGAGCAAGCTCGAGGACATCTCGGATTTTCCCGATCACTACCTGAAACGGCTGAGTGGATCGCCGTACTATCGGCTGCGTGTCGGGGACTACCGTGTGATTATCGACTGGCGAAAGGACGACGGCGAACTATTCGTTCGGAAGTCGGTCATAGGTGGAACGTCTACGACTGAATAAGGGAGAAGTTTTGAACCAAGTGTCCGTCATGGGCGCT
>CAZATR010000101.1:0-10156 GCA_964488035.1 uncultured Natronomonas sp. | reverse complement strand
GCGTGGCGGCCGCAGGCCGCCACGGGATAGGCGGTCGGCGAAGCCGACCGCCCGGGTCGCGCCGGAGGGGAGTCGCTGAGCGGGCCACTATCCGAGCGGCCGCAGGCCGCGAGGATATCCCGCTCAGCAACCGCGAGCCCGCCGAGGGCTTTCGAGGTGTTCTCCACTGCTCACTCAAGAAAACCGGAACCGCTCGGTACGCAGGCAGTGTATTGCGACTATCCCAGCGATACGCGGGGAACCCAGGCATCAAACGTTTGCAACGAGGGCAGGCCGGGCGGGGAACCGGACGGAGCCGAGGCACCGTTGCTATGTCGCCGTCCACCCACCGTCGACAGTGAACACGCTGCCCGTGCAGTACGAGGAGGCGTCGCTTGCGAGGAAGACGGCGATGCCCTGCAGATCCTCCGGCTCCCCGAGTCGTCCGAGCAGCGTCTCGTCGGCCATCTCCTCGTGCATCGCGTCGAGCCCGGCGTCCTTGCGGAACGCGCCGCCGCCGATGTCGGTGTGGGTCCAGCCGGGCGCGATGGCGTTGACGCGGATGCCATCTTCGCCGAGGTCGGCGGCAGCCTGCTTCGTCAGCTGAACGACGCCGCCCTTCGAGGCGACGTAGGCGGCGACGCCCGGCCAGTCCGAGGCGACCTCGCCCAGGACCGATGCCGTCGTGACGATGCTTCCGCCGTCGTCCATCGCGGCGGCGGCCTCCCGGACCGTGTAGAAGACGCCGTCGAGGTTCACGTCCAGCACCTCGTCCCACTCTTCGAGCGGGTAGCGGTCCAGCGGGAGGCTCAAGCGGCCGATGCCGGCGTTGGCGAAGGCGACGTCGAGGCCGCCGAGCTCGGCTTTCGTCTCCTGGACCATCGCCGCGACCTGCTCGGGGTCGGAGACGTCACATTCGATGGTGACGGTGTCGGCGTCGAGTGCGTCGGCGACGGCCGCGAGCCCCTCCGCGTCGACGTCGGCCAGCGCGAGGTCGGCGCCGACGTCGGCACACGCCTCGGCGTAGCCCTTGCCGATGCCGGAGGCCGCGCCGGTGATGAGTACCACGTCGTCGTCGAGCCTGAAGCGGTCGATGACGCTCATGGACACCCCAACAGCCCGGAGTGGCTTGGCGGTTACCCCTGGCCGGCGACGCCGAGGCGGCCACCGGAAGGTTTTCGGTCCGATCGCCGCCAGTATCGGGCATGCGTCGGCGTCGCTTCCTCGCGAGCGGAACGGCAATCCTCGGCGTCGCCCTCGCCGGGTGTGCACACCCCGACGTGGTGCTGGACTTCGAGGCGGCGTCGGCCGAGGACGTCGCCGACGAGGTCTCGGTGGCTCCGGAGCCGGGGTCGGAGGAGCACGACGTGGTCACGGCGGCCATCGAGAACGGCTCGACGACCCGGACGGGCCGGCGCGAACTGTTCGACCGGACGTCGGCCGTCCGGATCGACGACAGCTTCTACGAGGTCAGCGAAACCCGGATCGCTACCGGGGAGGCGACGGTCTACGAGATCCTGATCGACTTCGATCCCGCGGACGCGACGGCGTCGCTCGGCGAGATCGACTACGCCGACCTCCCGGCGATCGACCGGGAGCGGCTCGATACGCCGGTGACCGACGAGGATCCTCCGAGCGGGGAGGGGTTCGACGTCGGCGTCTCCTACGGGACGGCCGAAGAGGTCGGTTCCGACTCGGTGTTCGTCCCCGACCAGCAGTACGACGTCCTCGTCTACGAGGGCGACCGGTACCGCGTCGAGGTGGAGTCCCGGACGACCGAGGAGGCTGAGTACCGGTACGAGGCGACGGAGGTCGCCGACAGCGTCGAGGGGTACGCCGACCAGGTCAGGGACCGGTACCTGTTCACGCTCTCGGGGCTCTCCGAGGCCGAACGAGAGGTCGTCCGGGAGGCGATCGACGGCGCGTACTTCGAGGACACCGACGCCTTCCAGTCGGTCGTCGAACGCCTCCGCGAGCACGACGGGATCGACGTACAGGAGTTCTACGGCACGTGGCTCCTGGCGTACGAGGGTGCCGAGTACCTCGCCTACGCAGAGTGGTGACCGGGCGAGCGGGCCGGCCGGCCGCCGGCTCCCGCCGTCGTCAGAAGCTGAACAGGTCGATACCGCCGGTGACGCCGATGACCTGCCCGGTGATGTAGTTCGACTGCTCGCTGGCGAGGTACGCGACGAGGTTGGCGACGTCCTCCTCCTTGCCGAGCTGCCGCATCGGGGTGGCCTTGGCGATGCGGGCGAAGTGCTCGTCCATCTGTTCGAGCTGGTCGATGGGGAGGTCGGCGAGCTGGCCGACGACGATGCTCGGCGTGATGATGTTCGAGGTGACGCCGTGCTGGGCCCCCTCCAGCGCGAGGGTCTTGCCGAACCCGATGAGCGCGGCCTTGGTCGCGGAGTAGGAGAGCTGGCCGAAGCCGCCCTGCCAGCCGGCCATCGAGGACATGTTGACGATGCGGCCCCACTCGCGTTCCTTCATGTGGGGGTAGACCTCGCGGGTGATGTTGTAGGCGCCGGTGAGGTTGACCGCGATGTCGCGGTCCCAGATGTCGTCGTCGAAGTCCTCGACCTTGTCGCGGGCGTCGACCATCCCGGCGTTGTTGACGAGGACGTCGATGCCGCCGGTCTCCTCCTCGAGGGCGGCGACGGTGTCGGCGACGTCCGCGCGGTCGGTGAGGTCGCACTCGACGGCGTGGGCGGTGCCGTCGTACTCCTCCTCGACCTCGTCGGCCACGTTCTCCGCCTTCTCGAGGGCGACGTCGAGGATGACGACCTCGGCGCCCTCCCGGGCGAGCACGCGGCAGTCCTCGCTCCCGATGCGTCCGGCCCCGCCCGTCACGAGGGCGGTCTTGTCGTCGAGTCCGAAGTTCATTGCAATCCGGCTATCCGGTGGTTACAGGAAAAGGGTTCCGACGGCCATACGAGGGTCGTTTAGTACGGGCAAACGCCTCAGCGGTCGACGCCGACGGCCCGGAGGAGGTCTCGGAGATCCGACACCTCGTGGGTCGCCGCCGGGCCCCAGGCGTCCTCGCCGTAGCCGGCGGCGGCGAGGCCGACCTCGGCGGCACCGGCGATATCGTGCTCGTAGCGGTCCCCGACCATCAGGGCCTCGGAGGGGTCGACGCCGGTTCCCTGGAGGGCGTCGCGGAACATCCGCTGATCGGGCTTGGTGTGGCCGACGGCCTCCGAGGTCGTGACGTGGGCGAAGCACTCGCGGATGCCGAACGCCTCGAGCATCGAGTCGGCCTCCCGGGTGTCGATGTCGGAGACGATGGCCTGGGTGACGCCGGCGTCGGCGAGCGCCTGGACGGTCTCGACGGCGCCGTCCTCGGCCCCGAGCGCGTCGCTGGTCGCCCGGTCGAACGTCGCCTGCCAGTCGGCGGGCGGATCGCCGGCGAACAGCGCCGCGGTCGCCCGCCGGTAGCCCTCGCGGGCGAGCCGGTACTCGGTGCCGTCGCGGCCGCGGAAGTACTCGCCGAGCGTGCTCCGCCAGGTCTCCAGCGCGGCCTCGGCGTCGAGGTCGTGCCGGTCGGCCAGCTCCGAGACGAAGGCGGCATAGCCGGCCCGGACGGACGCCAGGTCGACGAGCACACCGCCGATGTCCCAGAAGACCGCGTCGTACCGGGGCGCCGCGTTGCTCATGCGGTATAGCGACGGACGCCGTCGACCAGGTTCGAGCTCACGCGGTCGGTGGCCTCGAGGTGGGCGAGCGCACTCATCGTCTCCGGGATGAGGTACTTGACGTCGCGGTCGCCGGCCAGGGCGAACGCGACATCGGCGACGGTCCCGTGGCCGTCGGCGACGAGCTCCTGGACGCCGTCGAGGCGGTCGTCGAGGCTCTCTCGGTCCCGCTCGATGACGCCCTGGAGGTCGCCGTGGACGGGGCCGTGGCCGGGGTAGACGCGGTCGACGTCCAGGGCAGCCAGGCGGTCGAGCGCGTCGTAGAACGCGGCGAAGGCCTCGCGGTGGCCGTCGTCGAGCCCGTCGTTGATGAGGACCGACCGGAACGGTTCGATGGCCATGTCGCCGGAGAAGAGGACGCGGTCGCCGTCGACGTCGGCTGGGTAGGCCAGGTGATCGGCCTGGTGGCCGGGGACGTGGACAGCGCCGACCTCGCGCTGGCCGACGGCCGTGGCTTCGCCGGGTTCGATCCAGACGTCGACGATGTCGGGGTCGAGGAGGGTGCTGTCTCGCTCGAGGGATTCGACGGCCATGTCGACGGCCATCTCGCGCTGGGCCTCGGGAAAGCCGGCTTCGACGGCGTTCCGTCGGACGCGGGCCTCGAGGTCGGCGGGATCGCGGGCGAACCGCTCGCGGACCCCCGCCGGGGCGTACACCGTCGGCTCGCCCGCCTCGAGCACGGTCGGGACCTGGCCGACGTGGTCGTGGTGCGGGTGGGTGACGAGCAGGTGTTCGATGTCGGCCGGGTCGCGGTCGTACGCGGCGAGTTGGTCCCTGAACGCCGCGTCGTGGTCGGGCGTGGCGGCGTCGACCAGGATCGGTTCCGGGCCGTCGATCAGGTAGCAGGCGACGTGGCCCGGCGGCCAGTCGACGTCGAACGCCAGCCGGTGGACGCTCGCCGGCGAGCTACGGGACTCCATTCGCCGGAAGCAGGCCACCACGAGATATAAGACTTCGTTTTCCGACAGCCCATCGAACGTTTCCATTGTTCAACTCCGACCGATGATACTTACCTTTATTAATGATCGCGCGAACGCCCTAGGCGATCCATGCCACGGAGTTCCACGGGCGCCGCCAGGGCGCGTGACCCGCGATGCTAGACCAGTACAGCGTCGAGGGCCAGACCGCCATCGTCACGGGATCGAGCCAGGGCATCGGCGAGGTGACCGCAAAGCGGTTCGCCGACGCGGGCGCGGACGTCGTCGTCACCTCCCGATCGCAGGAGAAGATCGACGAGGTCGCCGCCGAGATCAACGACAGCGACCGACCCGGCGAGGCCATCGCCGTCGAGTGCGACGTCCGCGACCGCGACGCCGTCGAGGCGCTGGTCGACGCCACCGTCGAGGCGTTCGGCGGCCTGGACTCGATGATCAACAACGCCGGCGCCTCCTTCATGGCCGGCTTCGACGACATCTCCGAGAACGGCTGGAAGACCATCGTCGACATCAACCTCCACGGCACCTTCCACTGCTCGCAGGTCGCCGGCGAGCGGATGCAGGACGGCGACGGCGGCACCATCATCAACTTCGCGTCGGTCGCCGGCACCGACGGCTCCCCGTACATGAGCCACTACGGGGCCGCGAAGGCCGGCGTCGTCAACCTCACGACGACACTGGCCTACGAGTACGCCGGCCACGGCATCCGCGTGAACTGCGTCGCGCCCGGGTTCGTCGCCACGCCCGGCGTCGCCTCCCAGATGGGCGTCTCCGCCGACGAGGTGGACCGCGACGAGGTCAAGCGCCGTATCGGCCGCTCCGAGGAGATCGCCGACATCGTCCAGTTCCTCGCCAGCGAGGCCTCCTCCTACATCGTCGGCGAGACCATCACGGCGAAAGGCCTACCAGCCATCGAGGAGAGCCCCGAGGTATGACGCCCATCCGGAGGCACGGCCGGTGACCGAACGCGACGTCTTCCTGCCGGTGGCCGCCCAGCCGAGCGTCGACGCCCTCGTCGACCAGGCACAGCTGGGCGAGGAGCTCGGCTACGACACCGCCTGGCTCCCCGAGACCTGGGGTCGCGACGCCGTCACGACGCTCACCAGCATCGCCCACGCCACCGACGGGATCGACATCGGGACCTCCATCGTGCCGGTGTACTCCCGGTCGCCCGTCCTCATCGGACAGACCGCCGTCACCCTCCAGGAGGTCTCGGCGGGCCGGTTCCGCCTCGGGCTCGGTCCCTCCGGCCCCATCGTCATCGAGAACTGGCACGGCGCCGACTTCGACAACCCGCTCCGCCACACCCGCGAGACCGTCGAGATCGTCAAGCAGGTCATGACCGGCGACCCCGTCGAGTACGACGGCGAGTACTTCGACCTCGAGGGGTTCCGCCTTCGATGTGACCCGCCCGAGCCGGTCCCACCCGTCGAAACCGCCGGCATGGGACCGAAGGCCGTCGAACTCGCCGGCCGCTTCGCCGACGGCTGGCACGCCCTGATGCTCACCCGCGACGGCCTCCGGGACCGCCTCGATGACTTCGAGCGCGGGTCGGAACTGGGCGGCCGCGACCGCAGCGAGCAACGCGTCACCCTGTCGCTCACCTGCTGTGCGCTGGAGGACGCCGACCGGGCCAAGCGGCTCGTCAAACAGCACGCCGCCTTCTACGTCGGCGGCATGGGGACGTTCTACCGCGACAACCTCGCCCGACAGGGCCACGGGGACGTCGCCGACGCCATCTACGACAACTGGCAGGCCGGCGACCGCGAGGCCGCCATGGCCGCCCTCCCGGACGACCTCCTCGAACAGGTCGCGGTCTGGGGGACGCCCGAAACCGCACGCGAGCACTTCGAGCGGTTCACCGACGTCGACGGCGTCGAGGCCGTCTCGGTGTCGTTCCCCCGCGGCGCCGACCTCGACGCGATCGAGTCCACGATGCGGGCGCTGGCCCCGGCGTAGGCCGGCGCCGCTCCGCCACCGGATCGACACCGGCGGGCGGATGACCGCGTCTCGCGGGAGGGATGAACTATTTATCGGTGGCACCGGCAGGGACAGCCATGCCTGAACCCGACACGGGCGCGGACCTGTTCGTGGACGCGCTCGAGCAGTACGGGGTGCACCACGTCTTCGGGAACCCCGGCACCACCGAGCTCCCCATCATGGAGGCGCTCGGCAACAGCGACCTCGAGTACGTCCTGGGGCTGCAGGAGGACGTCGCGACCGGGATGGCGGCCGGCTACGCCTCCACGCGTCGGTACCACGCCGACGGCGACCCCTCGACCAACCCGCTCGGCGTCGTCAACCTCCATATCACGCCCGGGCTCGCCCACGGCCTCGGGAACGTCTTCGGCGCGATGTACGGCGGCGCCCCGATGCTCGTCACCGCCGGCAACCACGAACTGGACTTCCGCCACGAGGAACCCATCTTGACCGGCGACCTCGAGGCGATGGTCGACCAGTTCACCAAGTACAGCGCCGAGGTCACCCACGTCGACGCGCTCCCGACCATGCTGCGGCGCGCCGTCCGCGTGGCGTTGACGCCACCGACCGGCCCGGTGTTCCTCGCGCTCCCCGCCGACGTCATGCAGACCGAGACGGACGCCGACCCCGAACGCCTGGGGCCCATCCCGGACGCCGGCGACGGCGACCCCGCCCAGATCGAGGCCGCCGCGGACTACCTGGTCGAGGCCGACCAGCCGGTCCTCGTCCTCGGCGACCACGTTGCCCGCGCCGGCACCGACGCCGTGGAGGCCGCCGTCGACCTCGCCGAGGCGACCGGCGCCCGCGTCCACGGGGAGATCCTCGCCTCCGAGGTCAACTACCCCACCGAGCACGACCAGTGGATCTCCTTCATCGGGCCCGACGAGGGTATCGCCTCGATGCTGATGGACACCGACACGCTGGCGCTCGTCGGCTGCTCGACGAACACCACCCTGTTGCGCCACAAGAACCCGCTGATCTCCGAGGACACGACGCTCATCCAGGCCTCCAGCGACGCCTGGGAGGTCGGGAAGAACCATCCCGCCGACGCCGCCGTCGTCGGCGACCCCGGCCGCGTGATGGCCGCCATCGCCGAGCGCGTCCGCGTCCGCCTCGACGAGAGCGAACGGCAGGAACGAGTCCGGTACGTCGAGACGATGAAGTCCGGCCTGGAGTCGACGATGAAGGACCTCGGCGAGGACGAGAAACCGCCGGGAGACACCCGCTCCTCGAAGGCGGAACTCGTCGACAACATGACCGACGTCGCTCCGGACACCTACATCGTCGACGAGGGGGTCACCTCGAAGTTCGCGCTGCTGACGCGGTTCGACTTCGAAGCCGAGCAGTACCTCTCGAACAAGGGCGGCGGCCTCGGCTACGGGCTCCCGGCGGCCGTCGGCGCCGCCATCGCGGAATCCCTGCAGGACGAGCCCCGTACCGTCGTCGGCTACATCGGCGACGGCTCCTACCTCTACTACCCGAACACCATCTACTCGGCCGTCCGCCACGACGTCGACCTCACCGTCGTCGTCCCCGACAACCGCAACTACCGCATCCTGAAGGACAACACCCTCGAGATGCTGGGCGGCGACGAGGACGACCACGAGTTCGTCGGCATGGACTTCGACCCCCACGTCGACATCCCCGCCAACGCCGAGAGCCACGGCGCCCGCGGCCACCTCGTCGAGACCCCCGACGAGTTCCCCGCCGTCTACGAGGAGGCCCTCGCATCCAGCGGCACCGACGTCATCGACGTCCTCGTCCACGACTGACGGCCACGATTTTATATACGGGGACGCGGCCAGACGGCCCGTGCGCTGACCGACGTCGCCGGGCCGCCGAGGCGATGGCGCGACCCACGGTCCGGCAGGTCGCCCGCGGGTCGCCTGCACGCCACGCCGACCTGACCCGATCTCTCGGAATCCCTCGACTGACCACGGCACCGGCGAACGGCAGGGCTTTCATGCCCCCGGGCGACCACCCGCCGTGTCCCGGTGGTACGCGACCGCGCTGTTCGTCACGCTCGCGACGATGTGGGGGCTCTCCTTCCCCGCGATCTCGGTCGGCCTCGAGTATCTGCCACCGCTGCTGTTCGCGGCGTTCCGGTACGACACCGCCGCCGTCCTGCTCCTCGGCTACGCCGTCGTCACGACCGATAGCTGGCGGCCGGTCGGTCGGAACAACCTCCAGGCAGTAGTGGCCGGTGGCCTGTTCCTCGTCGCCGGCAACGGGCTCCTGTTCATCGGCCAGCAGACCGTTCCGAGCGGCGTCGCCGCCATCCAGCAGGCGCTCGTCCCCATCGCGACCGCGCTGTGGGCGGTCCTGCTCCTCGGAGAGCGGCTCTCGCCGGTCGGCGCCGTCGGCGTCGCCCTCGGGTTCCTGGGCGTCGGGCTCATCGTCCAGCCGGACCCGAACGACCTCCTCGCCGGCGACACGATAGGCCGACTCATCATCTTGGGGCAGGTGCTCAGCGTCTCGCTCGGCGGCGTCCTCGTCGACCGCGCCCAGCCCTCGATGGAGCGGGTCGCGATGACCGGGTGGGCGATGCTGTTCGGCGGTCTCGTGCTCCACCTCCTCAGCCTCGGCGCCGGCGAATCGCTACCCGTCGCGGTGCCGGCACCCACTGCTTTCGGGGCGATCATCTATCTCGGCGTGTTCTCGACGGCGCTGGCGTTCGTCATCTACTTTACCATCCTCGAGGAGCGGGGTGCCTTCGAGACGAGCCTCGTCGCGTACCTAGTCCCCGTGGTCGCGACCATCGCCGGGGTCGTCCTGCTCGGGGAATCGATCGGGTTACTCTCGATCGCCGGCTTCGGCATCGTCTTCGTCGGGTTCGCGCTGTTGAAGCGGCACGCGGTAGTCGACCTGGTCGCCGCCGGCGTCAGTTGATCGTGCCGGACTCGCGGAGACGCTCGAGGTCGGCGTCGCTCAGTCCCGCCGCCGCAAGCACCGCGTCGGTGTGTTCGCCGTGGCCGGGGGCGTCTCCCACGTCAGCTCTCGAAACGGCGGAGCCACACACCGGAAGGCCGACCCGCGGTTGGCCGTCGTCGGGCCGCTCGACGTAACCCCGGGCCTCGATCTGGGGGTGTTCGAACGTCTCCGCCGGACTGTAGACGGCGTCCACCGCCGCGTCCACGTCGGCCATCGCCTCGGCCCACTCGTCGCGCGTCCGCGACCGGAAGATATCGACCAGCTCCTCGCGGAGTGCCTCGCGTTCTGCGGGGTCGCCGGTCATGTGCTTGCCGGCGAGGTCCTTGCGGTCGATCGCCTCGCAGAACGCGGTCCAGAACTGCGGTTCGAGTGCGCCGAGGGTGACGTAGCCCCCGTCCTCGGTCTCGTAGACGTCGTACCACGGGTACTGGCCGGTGAGCGGCGTCTCCCCGGGCCGCGGGTCGTCGCCGCCGAGGGCCTCGGGAGCCAGCGCCTGCGAGAACGAGACGACGGCGTCGGTCAGCGCGACGTCGAGGTACTCGCCGTCGGTGTTGCCGAGTTCGCGGGACAACAGCGCAGAGCAAATCGAGAACGCGGCGAGCAGGCCGCCGGCCATGTCGGCGATCTGGTAGCCCGGCA
>CAZATR010000100.1:0-10226 GCA_964488035.1 uncultured Natronomonas sp. | reverse complement strand
CGCGAGGGTGAGGGCGTCGGCTGGGGAGGACCGAGGTGCGGTCGCGGTTGCGGGCCTGGTGGACTCGACGGGCGAGGGCGGGTCGGCCCGGCCCCGGCGACACAAGCACGCGACCGACGGGAGCGCGCGCAGCGAGCCGCGGCCGGCCGAGCCGGCCGAGGGCTTCGCACGTCGCCGATACGTTTCAGGAAATAGCTACCGAATCACCTGCAAGTACGTACACCTACACCGAACGGTCCTCCGTTCCACCGACCAGTCCGGCAGGCCGAGGAGACGCACGAACGGATCGCCTCGAAACTGGACGACGCGGTCGGATCCGAGTGGCGCAACCCGACGGGCTAAACGCCGTCGCGAGCCGAAGATTTTTGTGCCGTTCGGGTGGAGAACGAAACGATGCTGTCCCCATTACCCCTCCAGAACGGTGCCGCCGGCGCAGTCCTCCTCATCTGGCTTTTGTTCCTCGTGATCTTCCTCGCGGTCACGTACTGGGTGTACCAGGACGCCCAGAAGCACAGCGAGCACCCGGCCTTCCTCTGGGCGATCGTGGTCTTCCTCGCGCCGCTTCTGGGTCTGGTCCTGTACTTCCTCTTGGGGCGGAACGGCGGCGCCGGTGGCGGCCACGGGAGCAGTCAGATCTGAGCGCCGATCTCGGGTGACGCGGTCGACCGCCCGCGGTCGACGACGGAGCCGCCAGCCCGCGACGTCCAGGGATCCGGGCGCCGTCGTCCGGACGTAGCCCGCCAGAGCACCCGATCCCGCGCCCGCACGGGCTCGAGATGTGCACCTTTTTTACCCGGCGGGCAGAACGCTCGCGCATGTTCAAGGCTATCGTGAGCGCGGACACGCTCGGGGCGGCGCTCGACTCCGTGAGCGTTCTGGTCGACGAGTGCAAGATCCGCCTCGAGGCCGACGGCCTCACGATCCGTGCGGTCGACCCGGCCAACGTCGGGATGGTCGACCTGGAGCTGTCCGCCGAGGCGTTCGAGTCCTACGAGACCGACGGCGGCGTCATCGGCGTCAACCTCGACCGGCTGGAGGACATCGTCGGGATGGCCGACGCCGACCAGCTCGTCCACCTCGAGCTCGACGAGGAGACCCGGAAGCTCCACATCTCGCTGGACGGCCTCGAGTACACCCTGGCGCTCATCGACCCCGACTCGATCCGCCAGGAGCCGGACCTCCCCGAGCTGGACCTCTCGGCGGAGGTCGTCATCGAGGGCCGCGACATCGACCGCGCCGTCACGGCCGCCGACATGGTGTCGGACCACATCGCGCTGGGCGTCGACGCCGACGCCGAGCAGTTCTACGTCGACGCGGAGGGCGACACCGACGACGTCCACCTGGAGCTCGGCCGCGAGGACCTCATCGCGCTGTCGGCCGGCGACGCCCGCTCGCTGTTCTCGCTGGACTACCTGAAGGACATGAACAAGGCCATCCCGTCGGACGCCGAGGTCACGATGGAGCTCGGCGAGGAGTTCCCCGTCAAGATGCACTTCGGGTTCGCCGAGGGCGACGGCCACGTCACGTATATGCTGGCACCCCGCATCCAGAGCGACTGAGGCGTCGGTTCCTGTCATCTCCAGTTCCCGTTTCCTCACAGCGACCGCTACCGCTCGACCGCTGCTTCCACGTACGCGACGGCCGCCCGGGGCGTTTCGACCGCCTCGAACCCCTCGAGGTCGACGTCGTGGGTGTCGAGCCCCGCGACGGGCCGACCGTGATCGAGGGCGTGGCCGAGCTCCGAGAGCGTGCCGGCGGCGCCGTCGATGGCGACGACGGCGTCGCCGTTCAGCACGACGAGCGTGTTCCGGGCGTTGCCCAGCCCGGTCGCGATCGGAGTGGTCACCCACTCGTTGGCGTCGTTGCGCCGCGCGGTCGGGAGGATACCGACGGTCTCGACACCTGCGCCGCCGCTCGCGGGGCTGTCGCCCCGCTCGCCCGAACCGGGGCCTCTCGCTCCGCTCGAGGCCTCGCGGGCGCCCCGACAGACGGCCGCCATCGCGCCGCCGAGGCCGCCGCAGACGACGGCGTGGCCGCGATCGCCGAGCAGCCGGCCGACCTCGCGGGCGGCCGCGTAGGTCTCGTCGTCGATGCTCGAGCCGCCGATGACGGAGACGCGCATACAGGGGGTTCGGTTCGACGACGGAAATGCGCCCCGCACGCGCCGAAAAACGCCGACTATCAGTCCTTCAGCGACTCGTCCAGTTCCGACTCGACGTCCTCGAGGAGGTCCGAATCCGAGAGCTCCTCCATCCGCTCGCGGAGGTGCTCCTGGCAGAGGCCGACCTTGACGTGGTCCTTCTCGACGGCCACGGCGGCCTCCGCGTCACAGTAGTGACACTGCATGCGCGGCGGTAGGACGCCGAGCGGTTTGAACCCAGCGTTATCCGGCCCGCCCCGGCGGTCCGTACCGAACGCGGGCCGCCGCAGGGACTACAGAACGCCGTGGAACCGCCGGTAGTCGTCGGCGTCGAGGCCGGCGCGGCCGAGCGCGTCGTCGTGGGCGTCGCTGCCGCCGGTCACGACGAGGCCGTACCGGTCGACCGCGGCGTCGATGACGGCCTCGTCCACGTCGCGGCCGTACGGGTAGTACCGCTCGACGGCATCGAGCTCGGCGCACAGTTCCAGCGCCGCCTCGGGGTCCTCGTACCGGTACGGGTGCGCCAGCGAGACGAGTCCGGCGGCGTCCCGGAGGACGGTCAGCCCCTCCCGGAACGACGGGACGTCGCGGGCGACGTAGCAGGGGCCGTCCGACCCGATGAGCTCGTCGAAGGCGTCGTCGTAGCTGTGATCGGTGGCCTCGGCGATCGCGCGAGCGATGTGCGGGCGGCCGAGGCCCTCGCGGGGCTCGACGGCCAACGTGACGTCGAGGCGGGCCTCCACGCACTCGATGATCCGGCGGCCGCGCTCGATCCGGTCCCGCTGGAGGCGGTCGACGAGGGCCTCGATGGCGTCGGTGCGGCGGACGCCGTAGCCGAGGAGGTCGACGCGCTCGTCGCCGGCGTCGACGCGGAGCTCGATGCCGTGGACGACGGTCACCTCGCCGACGGTGGCGACCGGCGTCCGGAGTTCGGGGTGGAGGCGGTCGTGGTCCGTCACGGCGACGGCCGAGACGCCGGCGGCGCGGGCGGCGGGTTCCAGCGACTCGAGCGTCAGCGTCCCGTCCGAGTTCGTCGTGTGCACGTGGAGGTCCGCGACGACCATGCGTGGCCTGGGCGCTCCGGGGGCAAAGCCCCGGCGTTTCATCGTGCCCCTCTCGTCCGGCGGCCCGTCGGCGTGGCCGTCGCCGCATTCGGTCCTAGAGGTGATTAAATCCGGGAAGGGGAATTATAGAGAACATTGATGAAGGACCGACGGCTGGTGTCGGATATGCGACTGCTCGCGGACGCCGACGAGACGATCGACGCCCACAGCTACCCGGCGACGGCCGCCGAGCTCGTCGAGGCGTACGGCGAACTCGAGCTGGCGCTGCCGAACGGCGAGGAGACGTTCGGCGACGCCCTCGGCCGGGTCGACGGCGAGACCACCCTCGAGAGCGCCGCCGACGCCCGGGCGACGGCGTACTCGGCGGTCTCCAAGCGGGCCGTCGGCCGCGTCGGCTACTCAGACCGGGACTCGCCGGCCATCGGCGAGGACGGCCCCGACCAGGTCTCCTTCTGACGCCGCCGACCGAGTCCGTCGGCACGTGACCGTCGCCGCCGACACGCCCCATCGCCGGAGTCGACCGCGGGGCGCTACTCGCCGGATTCCCGGCGGAACCTGGTGCGCGCCCGCTCGTAGTCGATACTGACCGGGAGACAGGTCTCGCAGAACTCCACGCCCATCTCGGTCAGGTAGAGGCTCCCGTAGACGGTCTTGGGACGTCTGGCGGCCTCGCGGGCGGCCTCGATGTGGGGCTGGGCCTCCAGCACCTGGTAGCGCTTCAGGTCGTCGATCGGGTCCTCCGAGAAGGCGATCAGGCCGAGTCGTTCGAGGTTCTGGAGGTAGATGGGCGTTCGCTCGGGATGCCGGCAGCCGGCGTCGGCGCCGACGCGGGTGAGGTGCTCGGCGACCAGCGTCGAGCTGAACGGGACGTACCCGCGGTCGCGGACGTCCATGTAGGCCTGGGTGCCCTCGATCGCCAGCAGCCGGAGGATGCGGGCCTCGTCGGCGGCCAGGTCGTCGAGGATCGAGGGGTAGGCCGGGTGGATGGCCTCGTCGCGGCCGACCTCGGCGGACTTCGAGAGGAGCTTCTCGCCGCGCTCTCGGAGCACCTCCGCGGTGACCGGGCGCCGGTCGACCATCTCGTCTTCGTGGGCCTCGAGCCAGTCGGACCGGTCCCCGCCGATGTCGATGCCGGCGCGCTGGAGCTCGTCGAGCGCGATGGCCCGCGTCTCGGTGAGCAGTTCCGCCGGCGACTCGGCGGTCGCGGCGGCGTAGGCCATCCGGGTCCCGGTGCGGATCCCGGACTCCACCGAGTAGCCGGTCGCCCGCTGGGTCATCGCGGTCGCGACCCGCGCGATGCGGAACATGTCGAGCGCCTCGCCGGCCTCCTCGTGGTCGACGTCCTCGGGGTCGACGCCGGTGAGGCCGGGGATCGGGAAGAACCCGCCGAGGTCGCCGCCGGCGGGGTCGGTCAGGTCCACGATGGCGCCCTCCAGGCCCGAGCGGAACCGCTCGACGTCCTCGGGGTCGAGCGACGACGGGTCGGTAACCCCCGCCTCGAGCACGTCGAAGATGTCCTCGAGGTGCTCGTCGTCCGCCGCGGTCGCGCCGCTGACCGCCTCCTCGAGGACGCCGAGGAGCCCGTCGACGTCGACGTCCTCGAGGTCGTCGGGGTCGATGACCATGTCCTCGATGATGGAGACCAGCTCCGAGAGCGTCTCGGGGCTGGTCTCCGACGGGCTCGAGACCGCCCGCTCCAGCACCGAGAGGAGCCGCTCGAGCTGGGAGTCCTCGACGGCGTCGCTGGTGACGGCTTCGTCCATCACGGCGAACATCCGGTCGACCTGCTCCGGCGGGAGGTCGGACTCCGGCTCGTCGACCGACGGGGGTTCCGGGGTGTCGCCGGCCGCGTCCTCGGGGGCGGACTCGTCGCGGGCCGCTCCCGACCCGGGTTCGTTCGCGGGTCCGCGGGCGTCGTCCCCGGTCGGGTCGGGCTCCTCGCGGTCGCCGTCCCCGTCCGCGTCGCGGCCCCCGTCCGTGCCGGCGTCGCGACCAACCTCCTCGCCCTCGCCGGCGTCGGACCCCTCGCTCATGCGGCGGTCACCACCGCGAGCTGGATCCAGCCGGCGACGAACCCGAGGACGGCGCCCAGGACGATCAGCATCCACTCGTCCTCGACGAACGCGGGCCGCATCAGTCCCACGAAGTCCCGCGGCGCCAGGTTCCTGATGCGCTCGGTGACTAGCTGCCGGATGGCCTCGCTCCGCTCCTCGTTGAACGCCGGGTCCTGGAGCGGGTCGATCGTCCGCTCGACGCTCTCGCTGGCGAACGTCTCCCGGACGCGCTCGTACTGCTCGCTCCCGGTGGTCAACCGGATCGCCGGGCCGGCGATCCCGATGGCGCGGTCGACCTCGGGGCGGATCGAGTCACGGATCATCTTCCGGGTGCGGTCGGACTGGCTGCCGTACAGGAGGTTCTCGGCGACGTTGCCGATGGTGACGATCTCGTCGGCGACGATCCCGGCGTACTCCTCGGCGGCCTCCGGCTGGCGCTTGATGAACAGGCCCTGGAGCCGGAACGGACCGAGCCGCCGCTCCTCGATCGGGAGGAAGATGATCTTCAGCGCGATCCAGTTGGTCGCATAGCCGACGATGATGCCGGCGACCGGGAGGACGAACGGACTGTCGATGGTCAAAAACAGCGGGATGGTGAGAAAGCCCAGCAGGCCGCCGATGAAGAACCCCGAGTTGATGATGAACTCCAGCTCCCGGTCGCCGACCTCGAGGAACAGCCGGTTGAGCAGCGCCGGGTTCTCGTCGAGGTGGTCGGTGATCATGGCGTTGATGTCGAGCAGTTCGTCGATGTTCTCCCCGATCTTCTCGGTGATCTCGTCGGCGATCCGCGGGAGGCGGTCCTGGACGCGGGTGTGTATGAGCTCCCGGACGGCCGCGGGCGTGTTGTGCCAGAGTTCCGGGTACTCCTCGCGGAACACGTCGTCGGTGAGCTCCCGTATCTCGTCCTCGGAGCTCGTGACGATGTGGGTTGCGATGCGTTCGGGGTCGAACTCCTCGTAGAACTCCCGCTCGGTGGCGATCTTGGCGATGCCCTTCTCGGCGGCGATGGTGCCCATCCGGGCCGACCGGGAGGGGATGATCCCCTGCCAGCCGAGCCGGCCCTCGACGACGCCGGGGATCTGTTTGAGCTTCCGCGGGAACGACGGCGCGATCTCCTTCATCCCGGGCACCCGGACCCCGACGAAGTCGATCGGGTGGAACAACAGCCGGATGGCGACCCAGTTGGTCCCGTAGCCGATGATGCCGGTGATCAGCGGGATGAGGAGGAGTCGCCACTCCAGGCCGTAGGGCAGGCCCGGCAGGACGCCTGCGAGCGAGTTCACGCTGGGGTGTCACCGTCCGTGGTCCCGGAGCCCGGCGGGGTCGCCGAAACCGCGGCGAGGCAGTCCCGTGGCGGGCTCCCTGTCACAGTTCGGTTTGATGGGTCCGTAACTTTAATCCACGCTCTCCGCCGACCCACGACCCACCCCACTTGAGGCCCGGATGATACATTTGATACCAGTTAATACCAATAGATGGTTCACAGAGGAAAATTTTAAGGGGTTCGGCGGCGGAGTTTCGTCTGCCACTGCGCCACGGCGTGATCCCCATGACGGACGACGACTCCCCCTTGACGACCCTGTTCGAGTTGCAGCGGAGCACGATCAGACGGACCGAGGACGCCCTCGAGAGCACCCTCGAGGTCCCGGGCGACGTCAGCGACACCCTGTACGGCGGGCTCGACACCCAGCGCGAGGTCCAGACGCAGGTGCTGAAGATGACGCGACAGTCCATCCACACCTCGCTCGACGCCGCCGAGTCCGTCACCTCGGAGTCGGCCACGCTCGACGACCTCCGCGACTCGGTCGACGAGACGTTCGACACCCTCGAGGACCAGCAGGCGGAGGCCTTCGACACCGTCGACGAGGAGTACGAGTCGCTGTCCGACGGTTACGAGGAGTTCAGCGACGACGCGGCCGAGAGCCTCGGCGAGCAGCTCGACGTCCTGATCGACTTCAACGAGGGCGTCGAGGAGCAGCTCACCGAGACCGTCGACGAGTTCGTCGACCAGATCGAGGAGCTCGAGGCGGAGCTGGAGGGCCGGACCGACGAGGCCCAGGAGCGCATCGTCGAACAGGCCGAGGAACTCGCCGACCGCTACGAGGAGCAGCTCGACGGGCTGTCCGACCAGTTCGACGAGCAGGCCGAGCGGTTCGACGAGCTCGAGGAGCGCATCGAGGACGTCCGCATCGACGTCGCGAACGGCGACGACGAGCCCGACGAGTAGCGACCCCGCGGCCGGCGCACGTCACGGCATGGCCGGGTTCTCGACGGCCGTCCGGGACCGCGACGGTCGATGACGCCGTCCAGCTACGCCCCGGGAACGCCGAAGGCGGCGACGCCGAGCCCCGCAAAGCGTTGACGGCGTAGAGGACGACCAGCGCCGCGAGCCACGCCACGACCCCGATCAGCGCGGCGTCGCCCCAGCCGCCGGGTACTGCCGGTTGATGACGCCGATCCAGACCACGAGCGCGACGAGCAGGCCGACGGGCGGGATTCGGACGGTCAGCGCCCAGCCGATGGCGCCGAGCAGCGCCGTCAGGACGGCGTGGCCGTAGTCGTCGTGGCCGACGACGAGCGTCGCGCTCGGGTAGATCGCGAGCCCGCCGACGAGCAGTGCGACCAGGAACGCGGCGACCGAACCGGCGTATGCCGCTGCCATACTCGTGTTCTGTCTCCCTACTATAAAGTTTTCTTTATTGATACGAACGCCGGGTGGGACGGGATCCAGGCGGGTGGGTCGTCGTCAGGCTTCCCGCAGCTGCCGGAGGACGTCCGGGGCCTCGTCGAGCGCCTCGTCGAGCGCCTCGACGTCGGGGCCGCCGCCCTGGGCGAAGTCCGGCGGGCCGCCCCCGCCGCCGCCGACGCGGCTCGCCAGCTCGCCGACGACGCTGCCGGCGTCGATGTCGACGCCGTCCGGGACCGCGACGACGAACGTCGCGCCGTCGCGGCCGCTCCCCAGGACCGCGACCCTGCCCTCCTCGACGATGGCGTTCGCCGTCGCACGGAGCTCGTCCATGTCGGCGTCGACGCGCCGGACGACCGCCGTCGCCTCCCCGAGGTCGACCTCCGTGCCGTCGTCGCCGCCCTCGGCGCGGACCGCGGCGAGCTGCTCCTGCAGGTCCTCGATGCGCTTGCCGCGCGCCTTCCACTCCTCGAAGAACCGCTCGGCCGTCTCCGGGACCTCTTGGGGGGTGACGTCCAGCACCTCGGCGGCCTCGTAGAGGGCGTCCTCCGTTCGCTGGGTCGCCTCGACCGCGGCGTCGCCCGCGGCGAAGGTCAGCCGCTCGACGCCGTCCTGGACCCGCTCCGTCGACAGGATCTTGACGACGCCGACGTCGCCGGTCCGGGTGACGTGCGTGCCCGCGCATGCCTGGACGTCCTCGCCGACGTGGATCAGCCGCAGGCGTTCGCCCGGCGGGATGCCGCCCTGGTAGAGGTCGAAGCCGTGTTCCGCCTCGGCCTCGTTGCGCTTCGGCCACTCCTGCTCGACGGGGACGTTGTCGGTGACGACGCGGTTGGCGACCCGCTCGATGCGGCGGACCTCCTCGCGGGAGATCCGCTCGTAGTGCCGGATGTCGAACCGCGAGGAGTCGGTGCCCTTCCGGGCGCCGGCCTGCCGGACGTGATCGCCGAGCACCTGACGGGCGGCGTAGCCGACGATGTGGGTCGCGGTGTGGTGCTGCATCAGCCGCGTGCGGCGCGTGCCGTCGATCTGTCCCCGGACGAACTCGCCCTTCCCCGGGTTGCCGTCGGCGTGGTGGAGGACGACGCCGTCGACCTCCCGGACCTCCGTCACCTCGACGGTGACCTCCTCGGTCGACAGCGTGCCGACGTCGGCGGGCTGGCCGCCGCCCTCGGGGTAGAACATCGTCTGGTCGAGGACGACGTCGTACGCCGGCTCGTCGCCCCCGGCGTCCTCCCGCTCGATGACGTCGATGACGACCGCCTCGAAGTCGGTGCGCTCGGGCTCCTCGTAGAACAGCTTCTCCGTCTCCGGGAGGTCCTCGACGCGGTCGTCGTCGTGGGCGGACTCGTCCTCGATGGCGGTCTCGCCGCCGTGGCGCGCGGCGACCTGCGCGTAGAAGTCGTCCGGAACGTCGACGTCGGCGCCGTGCTCGTCGGCGATCTCCGCGACGGTGTCCGGCTGGATGCCGTGGCTGTCGTACAGCTCGACGACCTCCTCGAGCGGGATCGGGTCGTCGCGGTCGGCGTACTCGTCGGCGAGCCGCTCGACCTGCCGGGTGCCGCGCTCCAGCGTCTCGCGGTACTTCTCGACCTCGGTCCGGACGACGTCGCGGACCGTGTCGCGGTTCTCGTAGCCGAGCCGCTCGGCCTGCATGTCGACGAGCTCGTCCAGCGGCGCGTCGACGCCGACGTCGTCGCAGAGCCGCTTCGTGCGCCGGAGCACCATCCGCGCGAGGTAGCCCGTCCCGACGTTCGACGGGACGATGCCGTCCCCCAGCATGTAGGCGAGCGTGCGGCAGTGGTCGGCGATGGCGTAGATCGACTCCAGGGGCTCGACGAGCTCGCGCAGCCGGTCGGTCGAGACCTCGAGCGCCTCGGCGATGTCGTCGCGTGCGGCCTCGACGTCGTCGACGTCGTCGATGTCGAGCTGCCCCGACAGCCGCGCCGCGCGGCCGACGAGCTCGCTCTCCTCGTCGGTGTACTCGAGGCCGGCGTTGTCCTTCAGGACGTCGACCATCTCGGGGTAGATGGCCTCGTAGACGGTGGCGGTCCCCTGGGACATCCAGGTCCACCGCTCCAGCCCGTAGCCGGTGTCGACGATGTAGGTGTCCATGAAGGAGTAGCGGTTCCCGTCCTTCAGCTCGTAGTCGCCGTCCGGGTCCTGCTCCATGCACATGAAGACCAGCGTCGCCAGCTCCAGGCCGCGGTAGATGACCTCGATGGCGGGCCCGGCGTTGCCGCCGCCGACCCACGGGTCCTCGATGTAGGTGACGTCCTCGA
>CAZATR010000099.1:0-10296 GCA_964488035.1 uncultured Natronomonas sp. | reverse complement strand
AGGGAGTCTTCCGGAACAAGCACGCCGACCGCAAGGGAGGCGCGCGCAGCGAGGCCCGGCGGGTCGAGCCGGCCGAGGGCTTCGGAAGCGGTTGTGGCTTTGTCGTCGTGGTCGAACCGGCCCAGGGGTCCGGAAGTCGTCCTTTCGTTCCAGGAATCAATAACCGAACCACCCGAAACACCTAGCCCTGCTACCTACCGGCTGACGAGCGAACCGGAGTCCAGAAACAGGACTGCGTTGATGCACCGACTCCCGGTAGGGGTGAATCCCCTCCCTACTGCACTGCGTCCGTCGCCGCCCGCATGACCTCCAGCGCCTCCTTCAGCGTCTCGATGCTGGCGGCGTACGAGATCCGTGCGTGGCCGGCGCCGTGGGCGCCGAAGGCCTCGCCGGGCACGACGACGACGCCGCGGTCGATGACCTCGTCCACCCAGCCGTCGGGCACCCGCGGCATCGCGTAGAACGCGCCCCGTGGCGTCGGGACCTCGAGCCCCATGTCCTCCAGGGCGTCGAGGACGAGGTCCCGTCGCTCCTCGAAGGCTTCGCGCATCTCCGCGGTGTGGTCCTGCGGACCCCTCAGGGCGGCCTCGGCGGCGTACTGGGCGGGCGCGGAGGCACACGCCTGGACGTACTGGTGGACGCGGAGCATCCGCTCGATCCGGTCGTTGGAGGCGGTGACCCAGCCGAGCCGCCACCCGGTCATCGAGTACGCCTTCGAGGCGGCGTTCACCACGACGACGTTGTCGGAGTCGGCGTAGGTCATCGGCGAGTGGTGCGTGCCGTCGAAGACGAACGGCTCGTAGACCTCGTCCGAGATGCAGAGGACGTCGTGGTCGTCCGCGATGCTGGCGAACGCCCGCACGTCGGCCTCGCTCTGGACCGCGCCGGTCGGGTTGGCGGGGCTGTTCACGACGAAGCCGGCGGTGTCGTCGGTGATGGCATCCTCGACCGCCGACGGGGACAGCGTGAGGTCCTCCCGGAGCGGGACGGGCCGGGGCTCGCCGCCGGCGATGTGCGTCAGCGCCTCGTAGGAGACGAACCCCGGGTCCGGGATGATCACCTCCTCGCCGGCGTCGATGTGGGCCTCAATGGCGAGGTGCAGCGCCTCGCTGCCGCCCGCGGTCGCGATGACGTCCTCGGGGGCGACCGAGAAGCCATTATCGCGGTCGTGTTTCGCGGCGATCGCTTCCCGCAACTCGGCGGTTCCCTTGTTCGAGGTGTAGGCGTCCGTCTCGCCGGCCTCGATGGCGTCGACGGCCGCCTGCCGGGCGTGCTCCGGGGCCGGGAAGTCCGGCTGGCCCAGCCCGAGGTTGATCGCGTCCTCGCCGGCGGCCTCGAACACCTCGCGGATGCCGCTGATGGAGACCTGCTCGACGCGGGCGGAGAAGTCCGTCATACCCAGTGCCCCGACGGGAATCGGGTTAACTCTGCTGGAAGCCCACGCCCCGACGTGCATCGCCGGGCGCCGCTCAATCCTCGACGGCGTCCCGCAGCCGGTCGAGGTGTCGCTCCAGGCGGCGGAGCGTCGCGTCCGCATCAGCGTAGCCCTGCTCGTACTCCGCGTAGGCGTCGTCGGCCTTCCGGAGGAACCGCTCGACCGCCTCGTCGGCGTCAGTCATGGCGCCGAGTTGGGTCGGCGTCCGGAAAACGCTCGGGGTGTCGCCCGGTCGGCACGGGACCCACCGCTGGAGCAGTTCCCGGCCCGATCCGGGTCGGAGGCTGGCGCCAGTTCGACGAACCCGTTTATACGGGTTTCACCGGTCGTATACCATGGATCAGTTCCGCGCCAAACTCGCGCTTGCGGGCGTCTTCACCAGCCTCGCGCTCCCGACACTCGTCACATCGCGACGACGCTGTCGACGCTCGGCTGAGCGCAGGGGACCAGATGATGGGGGCAAGCATCCGCGAGCGCCCGAAGTGCGCGAGCGGTTCACCGGCCGCGACCGCAGGGAGCGGCCGGGGCGGTCGTTTTTCCCCAAGTTTTTGCGACCGAGCGGGTTGCGGGCCGGCGGCCCGCAACCGGATGCCGTGGCGGCTTCGCCGCCACGCGGTTCCGCGCCGCAGGCGCGGAACCCGAGGGAGTAAAAAGTGGGTGTTAGTGCTTGAAGGCCCGCTGCCCGGTGAACGCCATCGCCATGTCGTGCTCGTCGGCGGCCGCGATGACGTCCTCGTCGTTGACGGAGCCGCCGGGCTGGACGACGGCCTCGATGCCGGCGTCGGCCGCTTCCTCGATGCCGTCCGGGAACGGGAAGAAGGCGTCCGAGGCCATGACGGCGCCGTCGGCGTCCTTGCCCTCGGCGTGTTCGTCGGCCTTCATCGCCGCCAGCCGGACGGCGTCGACGCGGGACACCTGGCCCATCCCGACGCCGACCGTCTCCGTGCCGTCGGCGAAGAGGATGGCGTTGGACTTGACGTGTTTGATGGTCCGCCAGGCGAACAGCATCGTCTCGAGTTGGGCGTCGGTCGGTTCGCGCTGGGTGACGACCTCGAGGTCGTCGGCGGTCGGCGACTGGCGGTCCCGCTCCTGGACGAGGCGGCCGCCGACGAGGTCGGACTCGACGAGCGACGACGCGGGACCGTCGATCTCGCCGACGTCGAGCACCCGGAGGTCGTCCTCCTCCCGGAGCACGTCGAGGGCGGCGTCGGTGTAGCCGGGTGCGACGACGACCTCCTTGAACGAGTCCGTGATGGACGCCGCGGTTGCGGCGTCGCACTCGCGGTTCAGCGCGACGATGCCGCCGAAGGCGCTCATCGGGTCCGTCGACAGCGCGTCGTCGTAGGCCTGCGCGAGGTCGTCGGCGGTGGCGCAGCCGGCGGGGTTCGTGTGCTTGATGACCGCCGCGGCGGGCTCGTCGAACTCCGTGATGAGGTTCAGGGCGCCGTCGGCGTCGTTGTAGTTGTTGTACGACAGCGCCTTCGCGCCCGCGTTCAGCTGGTCGGCGCCGACCACGCTCGCCTCCCCGTCGGCGTTGTCGGCGTACACGGCCGCCGCCTGGTGTGGGTTCTCGCCGTAGCGGAGCGTCCGGTCGCGGTCGTCGGTCCCGATGCGGCGCGCCGGGAACCGTCCGCCGTCGTCGCCGTCGACCGAGACCGCGTCGTCCCCGACGGTCACGCGGTCCCCGGCGAACCACCGGACGGCTCGCGGGTAGCCCCGGAACTCGGCGTCGTACAGGACGCGCTGTTTGAGGTCGGTGACGTCGTCACCGTCGTACACCGGCACGGGTTCCTGGGTGACGATGGGGCCGCCGTCGACGGTCTCGTCGACGACGTGGACCGTACAGCCTGTGACGGCGACGCCCGCCTCGAGCACCTGCTCGTGGGCGTCCATCCCGGGGAACGACGGCAAAAGCGACGGGTGGACGTTCAGCGTCGTCGGGGCGTCGTCGAGGAACGTCTCGGTCAGGATCCGCATGTAACCGTCCAGACAGATCAGGTCGACGTCGTACCCCTCGAGGCGCTGGAGGATGCGGCGCTCGTGGCGCTCGCGGGGCTCGTCGGCGTCCTTCTCGACGACCTCCGTGGCGATGCCGCGCTTGGCGGCGCCCTCCAGCACCGGGGCGTCCGCCGCGTTCGTGAGGACGACGTCGAGGGCCGCGCCGCCCGGTTCCACGTCGGCCATGTGGAGCAGGTTCCGGCCGCGGTTCGAGGCCATACCGGCGATCTGCATGTCCGAGTGCGGCTCCGCCGCGGCCAAAGGCGTTGCGGTTACCGCCGCCGGTGTATCCACGAACGTGGGTATATACATCCTTTCCCCGGATGTGAACATCAAAACTATACAGGAACGTGTACTCACCGGTGTCGTCCGGCGTCGGCGGCTCGACCGTCAGTCCGACCCGGCGAAGACGGTGCCGTCGGCGACGGCCGGCCCCGTCCGGATCCAGTCCGGCATCGGGTAGGTCCACTGGCGGACCCCGCCGGTCCCGAAGGCGTACAGCGTCTCGTCGTCGCTGCCGACGAACACGCGTCCGTCCGCGACCGCGGGGGCGGAGTAGGCCTCGTCGCCGACGTCGGCCTCCCAGTGGACGGTGCCGTCGGCCGCGTCGAGGGCGAACAGCGTCCCGCCCGCGGTGCCGACGAAGACGGTCCCGTCGACGACCGTGGCCCGTCGGTAGACGCCCTCGTCGAGCGGCTTCTGCCAGCGGCGGCTCCCGTCCGCGAGCCCGAGCGCGTGGAACGTCCCGTCGGTGTCGCCGACGAACACGGTGCCGTGGACCACGGTCGCCCCGGCCTTCACGCCGTCGCCGGCCGAGACGCGCCAGCGCCGCGATCCGTCGGGGTTCACGGCGTGGACGCCCCCGCCGGCGGAGCCGACCACGACCGTGCCGTCGACGACCGCCGTGTCGCCTTCAACCGCGCCGTCGGTCGGGTAGCGCCACCGGACCGTGCCGGACGCGGTGTCGACCGCGTAGAGCACGCCGGCCTCGTCGCCGGCGTACACCGTCCCGGCCGCGACGACGGGTGTCGAGCGGACGTAGTCGTCCGTCGGGACCCGCCACTCCCCGGTCCCGTCGGCGGCGTCCAACGCGTAGAGGTCGCTGCTGTCGCTGCCGACGAACACCATCCCGTCGGCGACCGTCGGCCCGGAGCGCACCCAGTCCTCGTCGCCCTCGCCGAGGTCCGCCCGCCACAGTTCGCTGCCGTCGCTCGCGTCGACGGCGTACAGGAACGTGTCGTCGCTGCCGGCGTAGACGACGCCGTCGGCGACCGTCGGGTCCGACCGGATCCAGTCGTCGGCCTCGAACGTCCACCGCTCGGTCCCGTCCGTGGCGTCGACCGCCGCCAGGATGCCGTCGTTCGCGCCCGCCAACTCGTTCAGCGTCGAACAGCCCGAAAGACCCACCCCGACCGCCGCCGCGCCGGCCGTCCGGAGCAGGCGCCGCCGTGAAAGCGCCATACTGCTCGCTGACGCGGGGTCCACCAAAACAGTTCGGACCGACACGGCCAGCGACGGCTGCCGCCGTGGCCCGACCCCACGAAGCGACACCCTTTTTCAACGGTGCCGCCGACCTCCGGGTATGACCGACCGGGGTCCGCTGTCCGCCGTCTCGCCGCTCGACGGCCGGTACGCCCGCTACACGGAACCGCTCGCCGAGTACGTCAGCGAGGCGGCGCTCATGCGTGCCCGCGTTCGCGTCGAGGTGGAGTACCTGCTGGCGCTCGCCGACCTCGAAGCCACGCCGTTGACCCTCGCGGGGGACGCCCGCGAGGACCTGCGGGCGCTGTACGAGGAGTTCGACGCCGACGACGCCGCGGTCGTCAAGCAGCTCGAGACGGAGGGCTACGGCGATTACGCGGCCACGAACCACGACGTCAAGGCCGTCGAGTACTTCGTCCGCATGCACCTCCCGGACGAGGACACCCAGGCGCCGTGGGTCCACTTCGGGCTCACCAGCGAGGACGTCAACAACCTCGCCCACCGCCTCCTCCTCGAATCCGCCGTCGAGACCGTCCTCGTCCCCGCGGTCCGGGAGATCCGGGACGCGCTCGCCGCTGAGGCCCGCGAGCACCGCGACCTCCCCATGCTGGCCCGCACCCACGGCCAGCCCGCGACGCCGACGACCTACGGCAAGGAACTGGCCGTCTACGCCGCGCGGCTGGGTCGGGCGCTCGGCCGGCTCGAGGCCGCCATCGACGAACTCTCGGGGAAGCTCGCCGGCGCCTCCGGCACCTACGCCGCCCACACCGCCGCCTACCCCGACGTGGACTGGCGGGCGTTCGCCGCGTCGTTCGTCGCGTCGCTCGGCCTCGAGCACACCCCGCTGTCGACGCAGGTCAACCCCTGCGACGACCTCGCCGCGGTCTTCGACGCGCTCCGCGGCGTCAACAACGTCCTGCGGGACCTCGATCTGGACATGTGGCTGTACGTCTCCGACCGCTACCTCGGCCAGGCGGCCGCCGCCGGCGAGGCCGGCTCCTCGACGATGCCGCACAAGGTCAACCCCATCGACTTCGAGAACAGCGAGGGGAACCTCTCGAAGGCCAACGCCGACCTCACGTTCCTCGCCGACCACGTCACCACCTCCCGGCTCCAGCGCGACCTCTCCGATTCGACCGTCAAGCGGAACGTCGGCGCCGCGCTCGCCCACTGCCTCATCGGCTACCGGAAGACGGCGGCGGGCCTCGAAGAAGTCGAACCGAACGCGGCGGCCATGCGGGAGGACCTCGAGGCCAACCCGGAAGTCATCGGCGAGGCCGTCCAGACCATCCTCCGCCGCGAGGGCGACACCGAGGCCTACGAGCGCATCAGGGACCTCACCCGCGGGCAGCGCGCCAGCCTCGAGGACTTCCGCGCGCTCTTCGACGACCTCGACGTCGACGAGTCGGTTCGCGAGGAACTGCACGCGCTGACGCCCGCCGACTACGTCGGCCTCGGTAGCGACCTCGTCGACGAGCTCGACCTGGATCGGGACTGACGGCGCCGTCGGGGGACGCGATTTTCTCCGCCCTCACTACTCGACGCTCGAGGCCTCGTCCTCCAGCCGCGTCAGGTCCTCGAACGTCTCCCGACGGCGCGTGACCCGCGCGTCGTCGCCGTCGATGGCGACCTCGGCCGGACGGGGCTGGGAGTGGAACTGGCTCGCCAGGTTGATGCCGTAGGCGCCGACGTTCCCGATCGCGAGCAGGTCCTCGGCCGCCGGCCGCGGGATGGGTCGGTCGGTACAGAAGACGTCGGCGCTCGTACAGAGCGGCCCGCCGACGCTGCAGGCGACCGGCTCGCGGCCGCCGCCCGTGACGTTCCGGACGTGGTGGTAGGCGTCGAACATCGCGGGCCGCACGAGGTCCGTCAGGCCGGCGTCCACGCCGATCACCCTGGTGTCGGGTGCGTCCTTGATGGTGTTGACCCGCGTCAGCAGCGCGCCGGCGTCGGCGACGATGTAGCGGCCGGGTTCGAGCGCGACCGTGGCGTCCACGTCGGCCGTCACCTCCCGGACCATCCCGGCGGCCGCCTCGACGTCCAGCGGGGGCTCGTCGGGGCGGTAGGGGACGCCGAAGCCGCCGCCGAGGTCGAGGAACTCCAGGTCGCCGACGCGCGCGGCGAGGTCGGCGACCTTCGCCAGGGCGCGACGGTGGTCGTCGAGGTCGTCGGCGAGCACGCCGCTGCCGACGTGGGCGTGGAGCCCGACGAGGTCGAACCGCTCGCGGGCCTCGCGGGCGACGCGCTCGACGTCGTCGTACGGCAGCCCGAACTTGGCGTCCTTCCCGGTGGCGACCTTCTCGTGGTGGCCGGTCCCGATCCCGGGGTTGACCCGGAGCGCGAGCCGGCCGTCGAACCCGCGCTCGGCGAGCCGATCCAGCGTCATCTCGGCGCCCGCCGTCACCGTCAACGAGGGCTCGTCGCGCCACAGCTCGACGGCGTAGTCCAGGTCGCCGTCCGGCGGGTTCACGGCGGTGTACTGGAGGTCCCCGGCGGCCACCCCCGCGGACAGCGCCCGGTGCAGCTCGCCGGCGGCGGCACACTCGACGTCGACGCCGGCGTCGTCGACGGTGCGGAGCACCGCGCGGCCGGTGTTGGCCTTCGCGGCGTACAGCACGTGGGCGAAGTCGAAGGCCGCCTCGAACCGGGCGAGGTTCGCCCGGATGCGGTCGTGGTCCATCACGTACAGCGGCGTGCCGTGGGCGTCGGCGAGACGCTCCAGCCGCTCGCCGTCCCAGTCGGCGAGCCGCTTTATGGCCGGCGCATCGGCGGCAGTCATTGCCGGTGAGACGGCGGGCCCGATAACAAGGCTGTCGGCTCGCCCCGGCGCTCGCGGTTCGGGCAGGACACTCGGCGTGGACCGAAACGCTTGGGCCGTTCGGGCGCCCACGGACGCCCATGACCGACGGACCGCAGGCGCGGGACGCCGATGGCGAGGAGCGACGTGATCGCGGCCCGACCGGGACCGTGGTCGGGGCGACGCTCGGCCCGGTCGGTGCCGCGGTCGGCAGCGTCGTCGACGACACCCGGTTCGCACTGAAGTTCTCGATGGGCGCCGGCGGCGCCGGCGGCGACGCCGACGCGGCGACCGACGAGGGGACGACCATCGAGATCGAGGACGCCACGGGGGCGACCGAGGGCGAGAGTGACGGGGACGGCGCGGAGGCGGACGCTGCCGCCTCGGACGCGACGACCGGCGTGGGGGAGGAAACCGAGGAGACGGCGGGGGGCGACGGCGAGGCAACCGAGGAGTGATCCCGGCGGGACCGCCGGCCGGTGGCGAGGGTCGGCCTCCGCGCCGCGTCAGGCCTCGGGTTCGTCGACCGGACGCTCGAGGTCGACGCGGAAGCCGTCCGCGAGGTCGACGTGGAGCCCGGTCGTGACCGTGCGGTAGACCTCGTGGTTGCTGCCGCCGGCCCGGATCCGGGTCCGAGCAACGACGAGGCCGGCCGCCGTCAGCGCGTCCAGCCGGCGGTAGACGGTCGGCAGCGAGTACCCGGTCGCGTCGGCGAGCTCCTGTGCGCTCCGCGGCTCCTCGAGCAGCGCGCGACAGCAGCGCCGGCCCTTCGGGTCCCCGAGCGCGTCGAACACCGTCGCGCCGCCGGGCGCGTGGCCGACGGGTGCCAGGGACTCGACGGTCGCCCGGAGGTCGGTCGGGTCGACGGCGCCGCCCAGGGCCTCGTCGACGACCTCCGGCGGGTCGTCGGGGTCGTCGACCACGGCGACCACCGGCCCGTCGTACCCGCGTTCCCGCACCGTCCCGAGCAGGTGGCCGACCGCGCGTCCGTCCGGTCGGCCGTCGATGGCGACGAGCGCGGCGTCGGCGGCGTCGGCGGCCGACGCCGGACCACCCACCGCCCGTACATGATAGGAATCGGATACTACATCGTCGAACCGCCTGGCGAACTCGCTGTCGGCACCGATGAGGAGTATCGTGGCTGAATGGTCCATCGTTGTCGTCGGGTTCCGGGTGTCCTGACTCACGATAACCCCGAGCTTAGAAAGGTGTTTGGGCACCGTTCGAACGTGCGTCTGACGGACGTCTGACACGGGTCGGGCGGCGTCGGAGCCCGGCGCCGCCGGGTCCCGGACCTGTGGCGGTCAGTTGTCGCGGAGCGCCTCCTCGCGCCGGGTGGCCTCGAGGGTCTCCTCGGCGACGTCGGTGGCGACGACCGCCGGCTTGTACGCGCCGCCGTCGAAGAGGTCGTGGTCGCCGACGCTCGATTCGACGAACCGGGTGAACGCGCGGCGTTCGGGCGGCAGGTGGCCGTAGACGACGGTTTCCTCGACGAGGTCGTAGACCGGAATCCGCGGGGTGAGGAGGGTGTTCTCGCCGACGACGCTGTTCTCGCCGACGACGAAGCCCGACGTGACGCGGCAGCCCGCGCCGAGCGAGACGCCGTCCTCGACGACGACCGGCGCCGCCTCGACGGGCTCGAGGACGCCGCCGATGAGGGTGTTGGCGCCGAGCTTGACGTCGGCGCCGATCTGTGCGGCCGAGCCGACGGTGTCACAGGAGTCGACGAGCGTCCCGTCGCCGACGTGGGCGCCGACGTTCACGAAGGAGGGACTCATCAGGATGGCGTCACCGCCGACGTAGGCACCGCGCCGGACGACGGTTCCGTCCGGCGTGTTCCTGGTGCCGCGCTCGGGGAGGTCGGCGGTGTCACGGAGCGGCAGGACGTCGTGGTAGGCGACGCCGCCGTGGTGGTGGGCCTCGATCGACCGGAGCCCGAAGTTGAGGAGGATGCCCTGCTTGACCCACTCGTTGGCCCGCCACTCGCCGTCGCGCGTCTCGGCGGCGCGTACGTCGCCGGCCTCCAGGGCGTCGAGGAAGTCCTCCAGCACGGCGTACTCGTCGGCGCCGGCCTCGCCGGCCGTCAACCCGTCGTCGTAGCGTCGTTGCAGCTCGCGGACGTCGTCCTCGAGAGTGCTCATCGTCGGGGATGACGGAAACGCGGGCCTTGGCTCTGTCGGACCCGCGTGTTTCTGCCGCGCCACGAGCCGCCGCACGTACCGTCCGCTCCCCGAACCGTTACAGCACGTCCGCGAAGTCGTACCACCCGGGGTCCCGGCCGGCGAGCCATTCGGCGGCGTCGACGGCGCCGGCGGCGAACACGCGCCGGGATTCGGCGCGGTGGGTCAGCGTCAGCACCTCGTCGTTGCCCGCCAGCAGGATCTCGTGCTCGCCCCGGACGTTCCCCGCCCGGCGGACGTGGACGCCGACCTCGTCGTCCGCCCGGCGATGCTCGCCCTCGCGGCCGTGGGTGCGGTCGAGGGCGTCGCCGCGGGCCGCGTCGACGACGTCGAGGACGGTGTTTGCGGTCCCGCTCGGGGCGTCGCGCTTGCCGGCGTGGTGGGTCTCGGTGAGCTCGACGTCG
>CAZATR010000098.1:0-10343 GCA_964488035.1 uncultured Natronomonas sp. | reverse complement strand
CGACCGCCGCGAGCGCCCCGCGAGCCGGGCGGCGCGACCGCAGGGAGCGCCGCCGACTGCGTGAACGGCGAGCGCAGCGAGCCGTGAGCGAGGGAATCGTCCGGAACAAGCACGCCGACCGGATGGGAAGGCTGCGGTACGCGCGAGCGGCGAAGCCGCGAGCCGTGAGCAAGCGAGCGTGACGCCGGCAGTCGCAGCCCGCACAGCGACGCGAGCAGGACCGTCTGCCGGAAGTCGAGCCGGCCGAGGGCTTCGGAAGTGGTCATGGTGTCTTTGTTGACTTGTTCCAGCCGAGGGCGACGGGGAGTTTCCACGAACAGGTCGGGGTCAGCCGGCGCAGGAGCACCTCACCGTCGTCGTTGGTGACCCCGACGATGGCCATGTCCTCGGCGGCCGCGATGGTCTCGACGGCCGCCGATGGGGCGACGTTCGTGTCCTCGTGGAACGGGGAGCGCCGCGCAGCGATTCGAGGTCAGTGATCGGTCCGACGTCAGTCGCCGTGTCAGCCTGGTGGTCTGTCATGTGTGTTCTCCGGGTGTTCGCCGGGTCTTCCCGATGATCGCTTGCCAGGGCCGAACTGTCGTCGCAGACGAGGCGTCCTCAGAAGATGTTCGCCTGCTGGTACACGGAGATGCCGTCGTTCGTGATCTCGTAGGGCTTGGTCTCCCGGGAGTGGTTGGCGTTCCGGATCTTCTGGATCTCGATGGCCAGCCGGGTCTCGCGGAACTCCGAGCGGACGTACTGGAGGACGAAGACGCCGTCGGTGAGGTACTCGATGATGCCGTGCCGGGAGGCGTAGGGGTTGCCCTCGGCGGCCTCGCTGGTGAGCATGGTGGTGACGCCGGCCTTCTTGAGCGACCGGGTGAAGTCGTAGATCTCGGTGCGGCGCTCGGCCTGGTTGTCGTACATCATCTCCAGCAGCGAGACGGAGTCCAGCACGAGCCGTTCGGCGTCGAAGGAGTCGACCAGCCGCGGCAGGTCTCCGCGGATGGATGTGAGGCTGTTGGCCATCTCGATGGGGTCGAGGTCGACGATGGCGAGTTCGTCGTTCTCGATGTACTCGTCGAACGGCCAGCCCTTCTCGGTGGCGGCCTGGACCACGTCGTCGCGACTCTCCTCGAGGGTGATGATGATCGCTTTTTGGTCCTTCTCGAGGCCGCGCTGGAGGTACTGGAGGCCGAACGTCGTCTTGCCGGTCCCGGCGGCGCCCATCGCGACGAGCAGCGAGCGCTCCGGGACGCCGCCCTGGATCATCTCGTCGAGGCCCTCGATGCCGAGGTCGATCCGGGGGATCTCGCTCTCGTAGTCCTCCTCCTCGAACCCGCCGCTGCCCGCACCGCCGCCACCGAACGCCGACGCGAAGTCGTCCTCGAAGAGGTCGTCATCGTCGAGGCCCTCGCCGCTGGCCCCCTCGAACCAGTCGTCGTCCTCCCCGCTCATGGTCGGCCTCGGTGCCTCGGGCGCATACCCGCCGTTAGATACAGCGCCCCCTTAATGTTACCCGTCAGATCCGCGCTTCGGGTGGCTTTTGTCCCTGGACGGAGAAGGAGTGCGCGATGCGCGTCGGCATCGTCGCACAGCAGGACAACGCGAGGGCCGCCGAACTCGCCGACCGGATCCGGCGGAACCTCGAGGCGACGGTGACGCTCGACGAGATCACGGCCGCCAGCCTGGACCACGAGGGGCGGCCGCCCGGCGAACTCGCCGCCTGCGACCTCGTGGTCTCCATCGGCGGCGACGGCACGTTCCTCTTTACCGCCCGCGAGGTGACGCCGACGCCCGTGATGGGGGTCAACCTCGGCGAGGTCGGGTTCCTGAACGCCGTCTCGCCCGGCGACGCCGTCCCGACGGTCCGGCGCGTCGTCGAGCGGTTCCGCGATGGCGACGTCGACTGCCAGGAACTCCCGCAGATCCGGGCGACGGGCGACGGCTGGTCGCTCCCGGCGGCCGTCAACGAGGTCGCGATCCTCGGCCCGCAGCGCGGCCGGCACAACGGCGTCGGCGTCGAGATCCGGGTCGACGGCGAGCTGTACGCCGGCGGCCACGCCGACGGTACCCTCGTCTCGACCCCGACGGGATCGACCGCGTACAACCTCAGCGAGGGCGGACCGCTGGTCCACCCGTCGGTCGCCGCGTTCCTCGTCACCGAGATGTGCGCCCGGGATCCGATGCCGTCGCTGGCGGTGCCGACCGACGCCGAGGTGACCGTGCGGGTCGAGGCGGCCGACCACGCCGTCGTCGCCGCCGACGGACGGACGCTCGAGCGGATCGAGCCGCCGACGAACGTCCGGCTCAACCGGGCCGAGGAGCCGGTCCGGATCGCCGGGCCGCCGCTGGAGTTCTTCGCCGCGCTGGGGAAACTCGCGTGACCCCTCCGTGGCAGGTCGTCCGACCGGTTCGCCTTCCCCGGAAGGTCGCCCGACCGGTTCGTTCCGCCGTGGACTGTCGCCTTCCCCGTGCTCCATGTCCGGGCCAGCCCGTGATTCCGGCGTATACAGCCGAATGGGTCGGTTCCCCTTTCGAAAGCCCTAACGTTGCCCGAGCCCGGTTGAGGGGTAATGAGTGAGCAGTTACCGGACGTGCAGGCGTCGACGCCCGAGGTGAGCGTCGGCCTGAACCGCGTGGGTGTGACGGGCGTGGAGAAGCTCCTGAAGTTGCACCGGCCCGAGGACCGGCCGATCGTGCTGATGGCGGAGTTCGACGTGTTCGTGGACCTGCCGAGCTGGCGGAAGGGCGCGGACATGAGCCGGAACATGGAGGTCGTCGACGAGATGCTGGAGGAGGCGGTCTCCGAGCCCGCCGTCGCGGTCGAGGACGTCTGTGGCGACGTCGCCGAGCGGTTGCTCGACAAGCACGATTACACCACCAGGGCGGAGGTCCGGATGGAGGCCGAGTACGTGATCCGGGAGGAGACGCCGGCGAGCGGGCGGCCGACGCAGGCGACGGCGGACATCATCGCCTCGGCGACCGCGACCGAGGACGGCACCCGGGAGGAGGTCGGGTGTCGGGTCGTCGGGATGACGGTGTGTCCCTGTTCGCAGGGGATGAGCGAGGAGCGGGCCCGCGACGTCCTCGCGGGCCTGGACGTCGACCGGGAGACCATCGACCGGTTCCTCGAGGAGGTCCCGCAGCCGGGCCACTCCCAGCGGGGGCACGCGACGCTGACCGTCGAGACCGCCGGCGACCCGTCGGTGGACCTCAACGTACTGATCGAGATCGCGCGCGACTCGATGAGCGCCCGGATCTACAACCTCGCGAAGCGGCCCGACGAGGACCACATGACGTTCGAGAGCCATGGCGACGCGAAGTTCGTCGAGGACTGCGTCCGCGCGATGGCCGAGGGCCTGGTCGCCGAGTACCCCGACCTGCCGGACGACGCGGTGGTCCGGATGGAGCAGTCCAACGACGAGTCGATCCACCAGCACAACGCCCACGCCGAACGGGTCGCGGAGTTCGCCGAGCTGAAGCGAGAAGTCAACGGCGGGGACTGACGGTCAGAAGCTCAGTTCGTCGGCCGCGTCCCACCGGGGGTCGAACTCGGCGCGGACGTTCCCGGCGAACTCCCGATCCTTGAGGTCGATCATCGCGAAGACCTCCTGGCTCTTCAGCGGGTGCGGGACCTCGATGACGACCTCGTTCTCGTCGATGAGGGTGAAGGTGCCGGAGACGTTCTCGCTCGTGCGGACGGAGAAGGCGTCGTACTCCATCAGCGACTCCCGGTACCGTTCGCCGATGGATTCGGGGAGGATCGGGACGAGGTCGGGCCGCATCAGCAGCCGGACCTCGACGCCGCGGTCGAGGGCGCCGGCGAGCTCGTCGAGGATGAGGGTGCCGACGGTGTCTATGTCGAAGAACTGATGGGTGTAGGTCGACAGCACCATCACGACGCGGGACTCGGCGGTCGAGAGCCGCTCGACGAGGAGGTCGACGGTCTCGTCGGCGCCGACCGACGCCGTCCAGAAGGTCTCCTCGACGGGGTCGGCGGTCTCGAGTTCGCCGGTGAGGTCGTCGACGATCTCCTCGTACTGGGCGGCCCTCTCCTCGAGTTCGCGCTTCTTGTCGTCGAGCAGCCGGTCGAGGGCGGTCGAGGGCTCGACGGCGACGTACTTCTTCGGGCGGGAGGCCGACTGCGAGCGGACCAGGTTGTACTGCTCGATGGTGTTGAGCACGTCGTAGATGCGGCCCATCGGGACGTCGCTGGCCCGGGACAACTCCTTGGCCGTTGTGGGACCGGTCTTCAGGAGCGCGCGGTAGGCCCTGGCCTCGTACTCGGAGAGGCCGAGGTCTCTCAGACTTGCCATCGGTGGCGTTCCCACCCGCGGGCTAATAAACACATCGCACGTTTAGGATCCGTTGGAGTTGTTATCGTACGTTCGACCGGTCGGGCGGGTCCCGGCCGGCCCGCTCGAGGAGCTCGTCGGGCGAGGCGGCCGGCTCGGTGGCCTCGCCCTCCCTGACGACGACGGCCTCGTCGCGGTCGCCCGGGACGACGACCTTCTCGTGGTCGGCGATCCGGAGCGCGGCCCGGTGGAGATCGGAGCCGGCCGGCGGCGTCCTGACGACGAGGGGGTCGTAGTGGGCGCGGGCGCAGGCCGCGGCGTAGCCGGCCGCCTCGACGCCCATCCGGTCCGCGGCGCCGGCGAAAGCCGCGAGTGCGTCGACGGCGGCCGTCCGGTAGCGGTCGTCGCCGGTCAGCCCCCACAGGTCCAGGAGGGCGTCGGCCATCTCGCCGTTCGTCTCCAGCGGCCGGAGCGGGTGATCCAGGAGGGCGGCGCCTGTCGGCTCGCCGTCCAGGAACGCGCCGTCGGTCGCGACGAGGCGGTCGATGGCGTCGTCGGCGACCGCGCGGGCCGGGGCGAGCCAGCCGTCCGGGCCCGTGACCTGGGCGGCGGCGGTGAGGCCGGCGAGCACCCGGGCGTGGTCGACGAGCAGCCCGGTCTCGGCGCGGTCGCCCTCGTAGCGGGCGACGCGGCCGTCCTCGACCAGCGTCTCAAGCACGGACGCGAGGGCCCGCTCTGCGTACCGCGCGGCGCCCTCGTGGTCCGTGACGGCGGCGAAGCGGAACAGCGCCTCCGCCGCGAGGCCGTTGCGGTCGGCGAGCACCGTCGGGTCGACGGCGGGCGCCTCGGCGGCCTCGCGCTCGGCGGGTTCGAGGAGGTAGTAGTCGCTCTCGGCCTGGCTCGCGGCGAAGGCGTCGCCGGTCCAGGCGGTCGTGGTGAGGTAGTCGACGGTGCCCTCGGCGGTCTCCCGGTAGCTGTCCTCGCCGGTGTAGAGGTAGCCGGTCGTGAACGCACGGACGAGGGCGGCGTTCTCGTCGGTGAGCTTCTCGCGGTGGGGGTCGCCCCAGCGGCGGGTCTCCGCGAACCGGTAGAACCCGCCCCCGTACGTGTCGTAGAGGTGGGTCCGGACGGCCTCCAGCGTCCGTGTGGCCCGCTCGCGGTCCCGCTTGCAAGCGAACTCGACGGTGCGGGCAAGCGGGAACTTGGCGCCTGAGCCCCAGCCGCCGTACTCGTCGTCGAAGGCGGCGGCGACCTGCTCGACCATGTGGGCCTCGATGGCGGCGGTCACCTCGCCGCCGGGCGCCTCGGCGTCGGCCAGCGACCGCGGGACCCGGCCGGCGGCCGCACCGTCGGCGTCCCACGTGGCCCGGACGCTGTCGAGCACCTGGCGGAGCCCCTCGACTCCGAGGTAGGTCGCCCCGGAGAGCACCTCGCCCGACGGGGTCAGGAACACCGTCGACGGGAACCCGCCCATGTTGTACCGCTCGCGGACGCGGGGGTGGCGGTCGGCGTCGACGCGGACGGGCACGAAGGCGTCGTCGACGTTCGCGGCGAGCGTCGGGTCCGAGTAGGCCGCCTCGTCCATCCGGCGGCACCACTCGCACCACGGCGCGGTCAGCGACAGGAGCACGGGCGCGTCGGCGTCCGCGGCGGCCTCGAACGGCTCCGGACCCCAGCGGTGCCAGTCGACGAGGGTCCCGTCGCGGAAGGTCATACCGTCGGTTCCGGCGCCGCGCGGGAAAGCGTGTCGAAGGTGGGCGGTCGGTTGCGGCCGAGCGCGGGCGCGTCCACCCGGGTCAGTCCCGCCGCAGCACCAGCACCCGGAGGATGTCGCCGTACGCCGGCCGGGTGACGAGGACGCCGATGAGGACGCCGACGATGGTCACGATGGCGAACCCGCGCAGGTCGCCGAGCGACAGCACCGCCAGCGGCGACATCGCGATGATCGTCGTCGCGGCGGCCGCCCCGATGACCCAGAACGCCTTCCGGAACCGCGACTCGAACACGCGGGAGGTCTCGATGTTTCCGCGTTGCATGATCTCGTCGGCGATGATCACCAGGTCGTCGACCCCGGTGCCGATGACGGCGATGAAGCCGGCGATGTGGGACAGCTCAAGCGGGAGCCCGACGGCGGCGGCAAAGCCCAGCAGGACGTACACCTCGGCGCCCGCCGTCAGGATCATCGGCATCGCGACGTCGGCCCGGCGGTACCGGAGGAACACCATCAGGGAGACGGCGACGACCGCGGCGGCGCCGGTCAGAAGCGACAGCGGCTTGAACTCCTGGGCGAGGCTGGGCTGGAGGAAGAACGTCGTCCCGCGGTTCTCGATGTCGAGTTCGGTCGGGAGCGCGCCGACCTTCAGGTTGATCTCGAGTTCGCGGACCTCCTCGAAGGACCCGGCGCTGGAGGAGTAGACGGGGTTCTGGACGAACTCGCCGGTCCGGAAGGTCGAGGCGAGGCCGCTCGTCACGCGGGCGGCGAAGACGACCTCCCCGTCACGCACGGTGAGGAGACACCGGTTCTCGACGCCGCTCTCGGCCATGGCCTCCTTGTTCTCCTCGAGCGTCCGGTTCATGTCGTACAGGTTGCACCTGGTGCCGCCCTGCTGGTCGAAGCCGTACTCCTGCATCGCCGACTGGAACTCCGGGGCGGCCGCGTCGGTCAGCGTCACCGGGACGTACGGCTCGCCGGTGTCGTCCCGCTGGGCGTTGCCGACCTGTCGGAAGTCATCCTGGGTGGTGAGGTTGGTGCTCCGGTACTCGGTCCCGTTCGGCGTCTCGACCGGGTACAGCGCGACGGTCTGGACGAGGCCCTGCTCGCCGATGAGGTCGATGACCGACTGACGGTCGGCGCCGGGCACCTCGATGACGATGAACTGCTGGCCGGGCGAGGCCGACTGGGTGACGGTGCCGCCGCTGAGGCCGCTCCGGTCGATCTTGTTGCTCAGCACCTCGACGGCGTCATCGCGCGTGGAGGCGGCGACGCCCATCCGGACGTCGCCCTCGCCGGCCGAGAGTCCCGCCGCCTGGAGGGCGGACGCGAACTCGGCCTGCGTGACGTTGCCCACGTTCGGGTCGGCGAACACCTCGACCGTGTTGCTCCCCGGGTTGGCGCTGACCTCGCTCGGCCCGACCCCGAGTTCGCTCTGTACCGTGTCCTCGATCCCGCCGGCCTCGTCGGCCTGGAACTGCATGCCCTCGGCGGTCATCCCGACGAGCGGCGCCCGCACCTGGGTGCCGCCGGCCAGCTCGAGCCCGAACCGGAGGTTCGTGTACCGGGAGGCAGCCGAGGTCGTCGTCGCGGTGTCGTTCGTGGTCGAGGTCGTCGTCGCGGTGTCGTTCGTGGTCGAGGTCGTCGTCGCGGTGTCGTTCGTGCCGTTCGCGCCGGCCCCGTCGCCGGCGGGCCCGCCGACGCCGACGGGCGCGAAGATGGCGACGCTGCTCACGACGACGAAGACGACCAACAGCCAGATCCGCCAGTTCTCCCTGATACCGAGTTTCATGACGCGATCGCCTCGTACTTGTAGTAGCGAAGCAGGCTCACGTTGAGCATGTAGGTGTTCATCAGGTCGGCCGTGAGGCCGAACACGAGCACGATACCGATCTCCGGCAACAGCGGGATACCGAGCACCGAGGCGACGACGGCCATCACGACCATCGCGGCGATGGACGTGATCGTCATCGTCACCCCCGTCCGCATCGCCCGGAACGTCGCGGTGTAGAAGTCACCGCGCCGCCGGATCACGTGGTTGTTCAACAGCAGGTCCGAGTCGACCGAGTACCCGATCAGCATCAACAGCGCCGCGACCGTCCCGAGCGAGAGCTGGATGCCGAACAGCCGCATCAGCGCCAGCGGGATCACGAGGTCCGAGAAGGCCGACGCGACGACGGCGACGGAGGGGATGAACGTCCGGAACATCAGGAAGACGAGCGCGGCCATCCCGGCGAAGGCGATCACCAGCCCGATGAGCGCCTGCTGTTGGGAGTCGGCGGCGAAGCTCGCCGACCGTTCGCCGACGGACTCGACCTCGTAGCCGGCGTCCTCGGCCTGCCGGTTGAGGGGACCGGCGTCGTCCGCCTGGAACGTCAACTGGTAGGTGTTCGGCTGGCTCGCGATGGGCGTGATCGTTTCGACCTCCCGGTCGAACGTCGCCTCGATCTCCGCCGGCGAGTCCTGGGTGACCACGCGCATCTCCGTGCCGCCGGTGAACTCGATCCCGAGCGGGACCGGGGAGCCGACCAGCAGCGTCGCGACGGCGAGGACCCCGATGGAGACCGCCAGCAGCACGAGCGGGATCGCGATGAGCTGGCGGTTGGTGTAGTCGGAGTAGTCGACCTTCAGTACCGACAGGTCCATGATTCCCGGTGTGACGGCCCCGCGAATAAGGGTTGTCGTTTCCGCGTGGACCCGGATCGGTGGGCGGTCTCCGCCCGGATCGCGGATCGGTCGGCCCCCGGTCCACGCCGGCGTCCGGAACCGTTAATCCGCCCGGCCTCCAGGCGCCGTTCGATGGGCCCGTCGACGCTCGACCGAGTCATCGTGTACCCCGTGAAGTCGCTCGACCCCCACCGGACCCTGGAGCGGGTCGCCGTGCGGCCCGACGGCGGTCTCGAGTACGACCGCGAGTTCGCCATCGTCGACGCGGACGGCGACTACGTCAACGGGAAGAACGACGCCCGGGTCCACGCGCTCCGGTCCCGGTTCGACCCGAAGGCCGACCGGCTGACGCTCCGTGGCCCGGACGGCGGACCCGCCGCGTTCGACCTCGACGACCTCGACGACCGCGACGACATCGAGGCGTGGCTCTCGGCGTTCTTCGACCGCACTGTCGGGCTGCGGCGCGCCGACCGCGGGGGCTTCCCCGACGACGCCGTCGCCTCGGGCCCGACCGTGATCGCCGAGGCGACCCTCGAGGCGGTGGCGGGGTGGTTCGACGGCATCGACGCCGCCGAGATGGAGCGCCGGCTGCGCCCGAACCTCGTCGTCTCGGGCGTCGAGTCGTTCTGGGAGGACCGCCTCTACGCCGACCGCGACACCGCCGTCGCGTTCCGGGTCGGCGACTGCGAGTTCCTGGGCTCGAACCCCTGCCAGCGCTGCGTCGTCCCGACGCGGGACCCCGAGACCGGCGAAGAGACGCGGGGCTTCCGCGAGCGGTTCGTCGAGAAACGCCGCGAGACGTTGCCCGAGTGGGCCGACGAGGCGTGGTTCGACCACCACTTCCGACTCATGGTCAACACCTTCGTCCCGGAGGAAACCGCCGGCGGGACGCTACGGGTCGGCGACGAGGTCGAGATCCTTGAGGAACGGCCGTCCCCGCTCTGACGCCGTTCGCGCGGCGCACCCGCGAGACTACGGCAGGTAGCGGACGCTGACGACGCCGGGTTCGCTCCGGACCTCCACGCGCCCGACGCCGAGCCGGGCCGCCCGGACCAGCGTCGCCTCGTCGTCGAGCACGTCGGCGACGGCCTCCTCGGTGCCGTCGGCCGGCACCGACAGCACGTGGAGTTCGCCGGTGCCGGCCCGCTCCTGCCGGGTCACCTCGCCCTCGGGCTGCCCGTCGGCGATCTCCATCGCCTGGGTGGTCGGCGGCTCGCCGCTCTCGACGACCTCCAGGGACCGGCGCTCGTCGACCTCGACGAGGCTGTAGGCCACCTCCATCGGCGGTGCGGGCGCGACCGTGCCCTCGACGACCTCCCGTTCGGCGACGCCGGGGTTCTCCGCGAGCGTGTGGACCTGCCCGCGGTCGACGTCCTTCAGGACGGCGGAGGCGTCGTCGGCGTGGGTCACGACGAACCGGCCCTCCCGTCGCCCCTCGTCCTCGTCGGCATTCATACCCGGACGGAGCCGGTCGGCGCCCTTCTGCGTTTCGTCCCTGGACGGAGCGCGGAGTCGTCCTGACAGGAGGATGGGGTCGCTCCGGAGGGGGCGTGGTGTCGCTCCGGACGGAGCGTGGGTGGAAAACAGCGCGTGGGACGGGTGGCTCAGCCGAGGATGATCCCGAGCGCGGGGTAGCGCTCCACCAGCGGTTCGCCGTCGACCTCGTAGGCCTCGACGTGGGCGTC
>CAZATR010000097.1:0-10428 GCA_964488035.1 uncultured Natronomonas sp. | reverse complement strand
GTCCATGTCCCGGACGACCGGGTGGTTGATCTCGCCCTCGAACTGCTCGAAGAACGGGATCGGCCCGACGCTGATCATCTGGTGGACGGCGGGCGTCAGCGGGATGTCGACGCCGGCCATGTCGGCGATCTTCGGGCTCCAGAGCCCGGCGGCGATGACGACCTCGTCGGCGGCGACGGTGCCGCGGTCGGTCTCGACCGCCCGTATCTCGCCGTCCTCGACGTGGATGTCGAGGACTTCCGTGTTCGGCGAGACGGTCAGGCCCGCCTCGGAGCCGGTCGGGTCGCCGTCGACGTCACCGGGGTCCACGTCGCCCGAGTGGACGGCCTCGGGGTCGACCTCGCCGGCGATGATGGCGTCCGCCCGGGCTCGCATGATCTCGCCGGCGCGCAGCGGGTCGCACGTCCCGGCGCCGGTGCTGTAGAACCCCGCCTTGATGATGTCGGCGTTGATGTAGGGGACCAGCTCCTCGACCTCCTCGGGGGTCAGCATCTCGGCGGGCTCACCCCACGCCTTCGCCGACTGCATCCGGCGCTTCAGTTCCTCCACCCGCTCGTCGGTGCGGGCCACCTCGATGCCGCCGCTGTTGGCGAACGTCCCCATCTCGTCGTACTGTTCGATGCTCCGGCGGGTGAGATGGGTCATCTCCTTGGAGTGCTCGACCGGCATGAGGAAGTTGGAGGCGTGGCCGGTCGACCCACCGGGGTCCGGCAGCGGGCCCTTGTCCATGAGGAGGATGTCGTCGCGGCCGTACCGGGCCAGGTGGTACGCGAGGCTGTTGCCGACGATCCCGGCGCCGATGATGACGGTCCCGGCCGACTCCGGGAAGTCCCGGCCGCTCATCGTCGGTCACCGCGTGGGAGAATCGGTCGCGTGCTGTCGCCGCTGCCGCGCTCGTGTGTGCGCATCATCTCGTGGTTCGAAGACCCGTTGCTCGGTATTAAAAGACGCCTTAGCTGACAGTTCCGTTACCTGTCGAGGCCCGAAGCGCTGCCAGCACCCGGCTCGCCGGACGATGGCGACGGTATCGACCGACGGCCGCGGGGCCGGAGCACGTCCCGCCCCCTATCCGGCCGCGCGAGGACCGCGCCACGACCAGCACCGAACTCCCGATGAAAGGCGCTACAGCCGCCAAGCGCCAAGCTGCGGTCACGCCGGTGCGCCAGCTGGATCGTCCGACCGTGGCGTTTCGAGGACCCGGACGCACCATCAACCCTAGCCGGTCGAGGCAGCACGCACTGCACCACCGGCCTCGACCCGACCCCAGCGCCCCACATAACCTACGCACCCTGTCAGGTCTTGTTTCCCGTCGCGTCCACCGGACCCCAACCGGCTCGGGCCGACCGGACTTCGGAGCCGGGTGAGAGCACCGTATTCCCGTGTCCTCGGGCCGTCGTCCGAAGGACTATTTGACTCGGTGACGACTGACGAACGGTACCACGGGCCTCGCACGGGCCCGCGACGATCGCCGCCCCGGTGAGGCCGCCTCGCAACCCGACCCATGACCCCGACCGACGCCACGCCGCTGGAGTACGCCGACATCGAACGGGCCCGCGAGCGCCTGGACGACGACACCGTCGTCAAGGAGACGCCGGTCGAGCGGAGCACCTCCCTCGAGGACCTCGTCGGTGGCGAGGTGTACCTCAAGATGGAGCACCTCCAGTGGACGGGGTCGTTCAAGACCCGGGGTGCGTACAACAAGATCAGCCAGGACGTCGACCGCGGCGTCGAGTCGTTCGTCGCCGCGAGCGCCGGGAACCACGCCCAGGGGGTCGCGCTGGCGGCCACGAAGTGCGGCGCCGAATCGACGATCTACATGCCCCAGAACGCCCCGCAGGCGAAGATCGAGGCGACGCGGGGCTACGGTGCGACCGTCGAACTCGTCGGCCGGGACTTCCAGGACACGATGGCCCACGCCCGGTCGGCGGTCGAGGGAACGGACGCCGAGTTCGTCCACGCCTACGACGACCTCGACATCATCGCGGGCCAGGGCACCCTTGGCGTCGAGATGTACCACGACCTGCCGGCCGTCGACACCGTGGTGGTCCCGATCGGCGGCGGCGGCCTCATCAGCGGCGTCGCCACCGCCATCGAACACCTCTCGCCGGGGACACGGGTGATCGGCGTCCAGGCGACCGGCGCGGAGACGGTCCACGAGAGCCTCGACAAGGGGTTCCCGGTCACGTTGGACGAGGTCGACACCATCGCCGACGGCATCGCGACGGGCGGGGTCTCGGAGACGACGCTGGCCGTCATCCGCGAGCGCGTCGACGAGGTCGTCACGGTGACGGACACCCAGATCGCCCGGGCGATACTGATCCTGATGGAGCGCGCAAAGCAGGTCGTGGAGGGCTCCGGCGCCGCATCGGTCGCGGCCGTCCTGAGCGACGACCTGGACGTCACGGACGAGACGGTGATGCCGCTGCTCTGCGGCGGGAACCTGGACATGACCCAGCTCCGGACGGTCCTCATCTACGCCCTGGCCACCCGGAAGCAGTACCTCCGCGTCCGCGTCCGGATCGACGACCGGCCCGGCCAGCTGGAGACGGTCTCCGGCGTCATCGCCGACCGGGGCGCGAACATCCAGGACGTCCGCCACGACCGGTCGGTCGACGACCTCGACGTCGGCGAGGCGTACCTCGTGTTCGACGTCGAGACCAGCGGCGCGGACCACGCCGCCGACATCGTCGACGGCATCGCCGCCGAGGGATACGAGGTCGACGTCGTCAACCACCGGGCGGGCGAGGGGTTAGCCCGGTCGGCGGGACAGGACTGATTACCTCAGTCCCCGTTTCCTCCCGCATGGACTACGGAAGCCGACCGCTCTCGGGGTTCCTCTCCGACATCGCGTCGACTGACGTTGCGCCGGCGGGCGGCACCGCCGCCGCCGTCGTCGGCGCCATCGGAACGGCCTGCTGCGAGATGGTCTGCATCCATCTCCAGCGGGCGGACGTCGCGACGGACGCCGACCTCGAAGCGGTCCGTTCGGACCTCGAGGACGGCCGGGCGCGCATGCTCGAACTCGGGGCGGCGGACGCCGAGGTCGTCGAAGCGCTGTTCGGGACGTCCGACGCCGACGCGGACCGCTCGACCGCGAAACGATCGGTCGGCGTCCCCCTCTCGCTGGCGGAGGCGTGTCTGGCCACCCTCGAGTCGGCGGCGGTCGTCACCGGGGCGGCGGAGCGTCCCGTCGTCGCCGACGCCGGGACCGGCGCGTACTTCGCGCGCTCGGCGCTGCAGGCCGCCGTCTTCACCGCCCGGCGCAACCTCGATGCGGTCGACGATGACGCCTTCCGAGAGCAGTCCGAACGCCGGGCGGCGGAACTGCGGGCGGCGGGCGACCGGGCCTTCGAGCGGGCCATGGCGAACCTCGACGGGGACGCGTAGGCGCCGGTGCCGGGGGCCGGGGGCGGCCGGTCGAAGGGCTTAGGGCCCGGGTCGCGGTAGAGCCACGTGCAACGAGGGGGATCCCGATGGACTTCAGAACGCTGGTACGTGCATTCCTGGTCGTCGGCGGCCTCGGGTACGCCGCGTTCGGGCTCCTCGAGGGGTCCACCCTCGAGGTCGGGTTCGGCGCGCTCGCTGCGCTCCTCGGGGGGTTCGGGCTCTGGTGGGACCGGCGCGAGTCGGCCGACGGGGGATAGCCATCCGGACCGACCGCGGGCTCGGGCCGATGGAGCGCGTCCGGTCCCGGGCCGATCGGGAATCGCCCCGCGGAACCTATAAGCCGGCCGCCGGACGTACTGTGACCGATGGCCGACCTCATCCCGACGGCGGCGACCGTGTTCGCGGTGGTGCTCGCGGTCCTGGCCTTCGTGACGCTGTTCATGCAGCGACCCGTGGTCGCGGGGACGTTCTTCGTGTTCACCGCGTTCGCAATCTATATCCGCGAAACACGATCGTGAAGATATCATTTCAGGTATATCATCGAGGGGTGCGGTCGTGTCCACCGATGAACCGACGCCGGGCCGGAGCGGCCGTGAGATGGGTGCTCCGACGCCGCGAGTCCTCAACCTGTTCGGGAAGTGTAAAATGCGAAATTATTTTATTTGTACCGAGAAATAGGGGTCTGGACAGATGTACGATAACGTTCTCATCGCCACCGACGGGAGCAAGAAGTCGGAACCCAGCGTCGACCACGGCCTCGACCTCGCGGAGGCCTTCGGCGCCCACGTGCACGGACTGTACGTGGTCGAAACCGAGGCCACCTACATCCTGACGGTCGGCCTGGGCGACGACCAGATGGAAGAGTACGAGGAATACGGCGAGGAGACGGTCTCGGACGTGGCCGAGCGGGCGGCGGAGCGCGGGCTCGACGCGACCGGCGTGGTGAAGACCGGCCGGATCGCCGCCAAGATCGTCGAGTACGCCGAGGACAACGACATGGACCTCATCGTGATGGGCAAACAGGGGCGCGGCGCCATCGAGAAGTACCTGGGGAGCACCGCCGAGAAGGTCGCACGCATGTCCGACATCCCGGTAACCATCGTCGGGCCGGGCGCCAAGTGAGGCGACGCCCTCGACCACAGCGAGGCGACGCGTCGGGTGCCCCCGTTCCGGCAACCAATACTCATGAGGATGGACCCCGTACGTCGACCCATGGCGCTCGTCCTGGCCCAGTTCCCGTCGGGCCTCTTCGAGGCGGCGTTCACCCTGGCGCTCCTCGTCGGCGGGTTACTGCTCGTCGGCGCACTGGTCTCCTTTGCGGTGTTCGCCTACCGGTCGGTCAAGGGGGAGGGCATGCGCGATCCCGAGGAGGTCGTCCCGGAGAAGATGGAGGACGACGACCTCACGAAGGGTGGCGACGACGACGAGTGGGACTACTACTGACGTGACCTGCCGACCCGCGGATGGAGATACGGCCGGTGTCGGCCGGTCCGGGACGTCGACCGTCCTGGGCGGGCGCTGGCATAGCCGGCGTGCGGTATCTATCGGGAGTCCCGGTGGCAAGGGGGTCCTGCCGGGGCGACCGTTCGGCAGGCGACCGGTCACCTTGACGCGCGGCACGCATCGTCGCGCGCCGCTTATCGTTCTTGAATCCGAATCGGGGCGTAATGCTCGAGCGGTTGAAGCGGTGGGTCATGTTCGTCCTCGACCCGCCCTGGACCAGGGAGGGGCCCGAGACGTTCACCATGGCGGTTCCGGAGGCCCACTCCACGTTCAAGCGGGGCGACGTCGGGTGGCCGAAGCGCCCGCCGGCCGTGCTGCGGTGCTCCTCGTGCCGCAGCCCGTTCACCCACGAGTTCGCCAACGACGTCATCGACTGCCCCGACTGTCACCTGGAGCACCCGCCGGAGAAGTTCGCCGAGATGGAACTGGTGGCGCTCGTCTGCCCGCACTGCCATCGGGAGCTCGACCACGGGATACGGCACCCGAGGATGATGGACGTGCCCGAGTACGCCTCCTGTACGGAATGTCAGTACCACTGGGAGTACCAGCACGACTACGGGCGGTGAACGAGGGGCCGCGTGGCTTTTGGTCCCGGTTCCCCTATGGTGTCCATGGCCGGCGGCAACGGGTCACCGGGCCCCATCGCGGAGCGGGCCTTCGACACCGGGTTCAAGGTCGCCGTAGCCGCGGGCGTGGGTGGCATCGGCCTCCTCTACTGGACCGGCGTCCTCTCGCTTTCGAGCGCGTTCCACGCAGCCGTCACGCTCGCTCTCTTCCCGGTGTACCTCCTCGCCGTCGCCGTCCTCCTGGCCGTGTGGCTCGGGTTCAGCACCGACGGGACCGATCTCGAACGGGTGACGGTCGAGGTCGAGTCCGACGAGTCCTGAGCGGCGTCTCGACGACGCGTGCGGGCACACGTTCGCGTCTCGACCGAGGGCCACTGTACTTGGCCGTTCGACGAGCTGTCGGACCCAGAGTCGCATTCACGTGAGAAGGTCGGTACGCGTTCCGCGCGGTACGACGCAGTAACCGAAGCCGGGCCGTCAGTCGCCCGGCTCCTCCTCGCCGGAGGTGATGTCGGTGACGACCTCACCCCCGGCTCTCTCGACGACGATCTCGCCTTCCTCGGCCATCTGCTCGACCCGATCCTGGAACTCCTTGGATTCCAGGACCTGGTACTCGGTCTCGAGTCCCTTCCAGATCGCGTACATCATGAACACGAGGATGAACGCGAACGGGAGGCCGGTCGAGATGGCGGCGGCCTGGAGTGCGTTCAGCCCCTCTGCGCCACCGGCGATGAGCAGCGTCGCGGCGACGACGCCCTCGGTGATCGCCCAGAAGACCCGCATCGCGACGGGCGCGTCGTGCTTGCCGCCCGAGGTCAGGTGGTCGATGACCAGCGACCCGGAGTCCGACGACGTGATGAAGAACGTCGCGACCAGCACGACGCCGATGGCCGACAGGATGAGCGTGCCCGGCAGCTGGTCGAAGAACCCGAACAGGGCCGCGGCCCTGGGCACCGCGACGCCCTCGGCGTACATCGCACCCCAGATCGGCCGGCCCTGGGTGAGTTCGATGCGGAGCGCGCCGCCGCCGAGCGCCGCGAACCACAGGAAGGAGAACAGCACCGGCAGGACGAGCACGCCGGAGACGAACTCCCGGACGGTGCGACCCTTCGAGATGCGGGCGATGAACATGCCGACGAACGGCGACCAGGCGATCCACCAGGCCCAGTAGAACACCGTCCAGTCGACGAGGAACAGCCCCTCGCCGTCCTGGCCGGGCCCGTAGAACGGCGCCCCCTGGAAGTAGGGGTCGTATATCGCGCCGGTGAAGAACGCGAGGTCGAAGAAGTTCCCGAAGTACTGCCCGATCGCCTGCGGCAGCATCCCGGCGATGAAAAGCGTCGGGCCGAGAACGATGACCGCCCCCAGCAACAGGAACATCAGGAAGAGGTTCAGGTTGCTGAGCCGGCGGACGCCGCCGTCGAGCCCCGCAGCGACCGACATCACCGCGACCGCCGTGACGCCGGCGATGATCGCGACCTGGGGCGTCGTCCCGAACGGGACCGACGGCGCCGCCGCGACGTTCGAACCCAGGAAGTTCAGGCCGGCGTTTATCTGCTGGGCGCCCAACCCGAGGGAGGTCGTCAGTCCGAACAGCGTCGCGAACACCGTCAGGATGTCGATGATGTGTCCGGGCCAGCCGTAGATCCGCTCGCCCAGCACCGGCCAGAAGATCGACCGGAAGGTGAGCGGCAGGCCGCGGTTGAACGAGAAGAACGCCAGCGACAGCCCGACGAGGGCGTATATCGCCCACGGATGGAAGCCCCAGTGGTACAGCGAGACCGCCATCGCCACCTGTGCCGCGGCCGGCGTCGCGCTCTCGGCACCGAGGTGCGGGTCCGCGAAGTGCCACAGCGGCTCGGCGACACCGAAGAACATGAGCCCGATGCCCATGCCGGCACTGAACAGCATCGCGACCCAGGAGATGTCGCTGAACTCCTTGCTGGCGTCGACCCCGCCGAGCCTGATGTTGCCGTACTTGCTCAGCGCGAGGTAGATCATGAAGATGATAAAGAGGTTCGCGACCAGGATGAAGAACCAGCCGAAGGCGTCGGCGATTCCGGTTCGTACGTCGTTGTACAACGTCCCTGCCTGGTCGGGGAACGCCAGCGACAGTGCGATGAACGCGACGATCAACACTGCCGAGATCGTGAACACCTGCGGGTGGACGTCGAGTATCCGCGTGCTCCCGATGCTCAACTGCTTGTTCGTGTCGCCCGGCTCTCGGTCCGTCTCCGCGTGGAACAGCTCCACCTGGAGGCCGTCACCGCCGAAGCCCTCCTCGTCGTCGCCGCTGTCACTCATTCGGTACCCCCTCCGTTCGTCGCGATCTGATGTTCATGGTTTGTCGTTGGTTTGGTCGTCGCGCCAGGCACGCGCTCCGTGATGCCTCAATTCTTGCTCCTATTACCTATGCCGTGTGTGGACTTACCATTCAGACTTGAGTCCTTCGCATAGAGTCAACTTACAAACAATTATAGTTTCGTCGATATGAATACAAAATTTTTGGTGGATTGTAGGGAGAACTGCTGGATAGTGTCGGGATGAGTTCCTGGAGATGGCCGGCGGCCCTGCCGGGCGGCGTGGCTCGGCGAGCAACCGGTACCGGCGGCGCGGTCAGGGCCAGAGGAACAGCGAACCGAGCCGATACGGGGTGGCGACGAACGAGACGACGAGTGTCAGTACCGACGCCAGGAACGCCACGGCCGCCAGGCGAACGAACAGGATGCCGTAGGCTGGAAGGAACAGGACCGCGGTCATCAGCACGACGACGCCCAGGAGGAACGCGAGGGAGACGCGGAGGCCCTTGGCTTTGGGGCTGAACTGACAGCGGGGACAGGCGTCCTGCTTGCCCTGATACTCGTACCCACAACGTCTGCAGTGCGGTATCCCGCCGATGCTCGGTATCATCGAGTTCCCCGGATACTGTCCGGTAGGGGCATCCGACCAAAGTTCTTGCCCCGGGTTTCCCGACGGCGCGGCACCGGAGGCCGTCGTCCGGTTCGACCGGCCCGGTGGCCGGTCCGGTCAGTCTGCATACCGATCAGTCGGACCGCACAGCCGGGGTAGCGACCGGTATCGTGCACCGATCAAGCCCTCGTCGGGGTCGTCACCGATACCGGCGCGGGCGCTGGCACCCCCGAGACCGGCAGGGTTGTCGACTACTCGCCGTCGGTGCGGTCGCGGACGACCGGGCGAAGCGCACCGCGGCGGCGGAACAGCCTGGCGAGGAACCGCTCGATCCGACCGGGCTCGTCCGACAGCGTCGGCATTCCCGGCATGTAGTTGACGAGCGTTTCTCGGGCCGCGGCGTCTCGACTCTCTCGGTGACCGTCCTTCATGTGTATGGGGAGATGCCCCGGGAGGATTTAGGGATTTCGAAAGTAAATTTGGTTATTGTGACATCGTCTTTTGGTATTGTGAGACATCACCACGGTTCGGGCGATTTCGTCGGCGCGTCGGTACCGCCGACGGGGACTCGCCCCTCCGCCGGGTGGCCGCCCCGGTAGACTTTTCGCCGTTCTCGCCGCAGGCACGGACGATGGTCGAGCTTCCGGGTCGCGGCGATTCGTCGGCCGACAACGGTGACCGGCCGTTCGACGAGGATCCGGTGGTGGCCTGTACCTTCCAGGACGGTTCGCTGTACGTCTTCGAGGACCGGGTCCACATCGAACGCCCCGGCCGCTCGAAGTTCGAGGACAAGGCGATCGAACTCGCGGACGTGTGGGACGTCACCTTCGAGAAACGGCTCGTGATCAGTTACCTCCAGATCGAGCAGCGCGGGTTCGACACCGAGGATGGCAGCCTGCTCTCGACCCCGGTCGACGAGAACACGCTGCACTTCGGTCGGGGCAAGCGTGACTGTGCGAAGCGGGCCCGCGACGCGATCCGTGACGAGGCGAACCTCCGGTGACCCAAGCCGGGGCCGCCCCGGCGGCCAGGGGCGCCCGGACCCACGAAACTCATCCTTTCGAAATATTGTCAATATTCGTCGCTCGTCGGTGAGGACTCCCTCGTCATCCCTGCGCGCTGGCACGTACGCTAACATTCATACCTCGATACCGGGAACGTCCGGGCAAGATGTCATCTCCTGACGAACCCATCCCGACGGACTACGAGATCGCGAGCTCGACCGACATGGAACCGATCTGGGAACTCGTCGAGCCGTGGGGGCTCGGCCTCGACGACCTCCAGTACTTCGGGGAGTACACCGCGAAGGTGAAACACCACGCACTCGACCGGCTCCGCGCGGAGGCCGACGACCGGGCGGGGAACCTCGTCCTGGTGACGGGCATGACGCCGACCCCGAAGGGCGAGGGGAAGACGGTGACGACCGTCGGCCTGGGCCAGACGCTGAACCACCTCGGCGAGGAGGCGATGATCGCCATCCGGGAGCCCTCACTCGGCCCGGTGTTCGGCGTCAAGGGCGGCGCGGCCGGCGGCGGTCGCTCGCAGGTCCTCCCGATGGAGGACATCAACCTGCACTTCACCGGCGACCTGCACGCCCTGACCTCGGCGCACAACCTCATCTCGGCGATGCTGGACGCGAAACTGACGAAGGACCGGGACTTCCACGTCAACGTCACCGACGTCCGGTGGCCGCGCGCCATCGACATGAACGACCGGGCGCTCCGGAGCCTGGTGGTCGGGCTCGGCGGCAAGACCGGCGGCACGCCCCGCGAGGACAGCTTCCTCCTGACCGCCGCCTCGGAACTCATGGCCGCCCTCTGTATGGCCGACGGCCTGGCGGACCTCAAGGAGCGCATCGCCCGCATCATCGTCGCCTACGACGAGGACGGCGACCCCATCACGGTCGAGGACATCGAGGCGACCGGCCCCGCCACGATGCTCCTCCGTGACGCGATCAAGCCGAACGTCGTCCAGACCATCGAGGGGACGCCCGCGTTCGTCCACGGCGGACCGTTCGCCAACATCGCCCACGGGACGAACTCGCTAATCGCGGACAAGGCCG